>CBFGPV010000088.1:0-17208 GCA_965650765.1 uncultured Burkholderiales bacterium | reverse complement strand
GCCCAGGGCCGGTGTACGATGCCAGACTGCATGCGCCACGCTGGTGAACGCCTGGCGGCCACACGAAGGGAGACCCAGACGTGCTGGACATGGACACCCCCATCCTGCGGCAGGCTGGCCGCGACCCGCTGTCTCTGGCGCTGATCGATGCGCGCAACTGCACGCTGCGTCGCTTCGAGGCGTTCGAGGTCGCGGGAGCCGTGCATCTGCCCACCGAGGCCGAGGTCAATCCGGCTTTGTGGGAGCTGGGGCATGTTGCCTGGTTCCAGGAGTACTGGATCGGGCGCAATGTCGAGCGTTACCGTGGGGCTCACGCGGACCCGACCCGACCCAAGCTGGCGTCGATCGAGCCCGAGGCCGATGGCTGGTACGACGACCAGATCGTCTCGCCGTCCCTGCGCTGGCAGCTCGATCTGCCCGAGGCCGATGCCACGCGGCAGTACCTGGTGGACACCCTCGAATCCACGCTCGACCTGCTGGCGGGCGCGCCCGAGACGCCGGATGGCCTGTACATGTTCCGGCTGGCGCTGTTCCATGAGGACATGCATGCCGAAGACCTCGCGACGATGGCCCAGACCTTGGGCATCGCGATGCCCGACGTGCACTTTGGCGAGACGCTGGTGCCCAGGCCGCCGGTGCATGTGCCTACCTGCCGCTGGCAGCTGGGCAGTCCGGACGGCGAGGGTTTTGTGTTCGACAACGAAAAGTGGGCGCATGAGCTGCGTGTGCCCGAGTTCGAGATCGATGCCCAGGCGGTGACCTGGGCGCAGTTCATCGAGTTCATCCAGGACGGCGGCTATGCCGACCCGCGCTGGTGGAGCGACGCCGGCTGGCAGTGGGTGCAGCGCGAAGGGCGCAGCACCCCGGCGCATGTGGAGCAGGTGCGCAACGGCGTGCTGGTGCGGCGTTTCGGCGCGCTGGTGCAGGCGCCCGGCCACTGGCCGGTCACGCATGTCAGCCTGCACGAGGCCGAGGCCTGGTGCCGATGGGCGGGGCGCCGTCTGCCGCTGGAAGTCGAGTGGGAGGCGGCTGCCTCGCTGGCGAGGTCGCGCGGCTTTCGCTGGGGTGAGGTCTGGGAATGGACGGCCAGCCGATTCGAGCCGTTCGCGGGGTTCGAGCCCGATCCCTGGCGCGACTATTCCTTGCCGCACTTCGGCACGCACCGGGTGCTCAAGGGGGGCTCCTGGGCCACGCGCGGCCGCATCCGGCACATCAAGCACCGCCGCTTCGAGCGACCCGAAAGCGACGAGATCTTCTGCGGCTTCAGGAGCTGCGCCGTCTAGGCACGGGCGCGGGCCTTGGGCGTGCGGTAGGTCCACCATGGCAGCACGCGTCTGAGGGCAAGCACCTCACCGCTGCGCTCGGGTTCGTAGCCGGTGATGCCCAGCAGTTCGCGCTGCCAGGTGCTGGACTGCAGCATCGTCATGAGCTGGCGCACGTGCGGGTGTTCCAGGGCGCTGGCCAGCCCGACGAGAAAGTAGTGCTCGCGCGCCAGCGCGATGAAGTCCAGACCCTTGGCCACGGCGACGGCCTGGGTGCCGAAGGCGGCATCAGCACGGCCGCTGACCACGGCTTCGGCCACAGCCTGCATCGAGGGTTCGGTCTGGTCGAAGGTGGCAATGCCTGACGGATCGATCTTCTGCGCAGCCAGCAGCTCTTCCAGCACGACACGGGAACCCGTGCCGCGCTGACGGTTTGCGAAACGCAGGTCGGCTCGCAGCAGGTCCGGCAGGCCCTGGAGCGCCAGCGGGTTGCCCGGAGCGACCATCAGACCTTGCCAGCGCTGGGCAAATCCGATCAGCTTGTGGCGGCCGGGCTTGAGCATCGGACGATACACGCGTGCGGTGGGCGAACGCAGCGGTGCGTCGACCAGTGCATGAAATCCGGCCAGCAGACAGCGGCCTTCGTTGAGCGCCGCCAGCGCATCGACGCTGCCGGTGAACTGGATGTCCAGGTGCAGCTTGCGCGCTGCCGCATGGTCGCGCAGGCGGGCCAGGGCATCGTCATGGCTGGCATACACCGGGATCACGCCGGTGCTGTCGTCGAAGGCCACTGCAAAGGCACGTTCGAGCTCACCGCGCAGCGATTCGATCTGGGGTGCAAGGCGCGCCCGGGCACGGCGCTCGGCCCACAGCAGCTTTTCCCCAAAGGGCGAGAGCTGGGCGCGCTGGCCCTTGGCCCAGATCACCAGTTGCTGGTCCAGCTCATGTTCCCAGCGCTTCAGCTCGCCCCACACATGACGGTAGGACAGCGACAGCGTGCGCGCGGCGGCCGAGATCGACCCGCTGGCATGGATGGCTTCAAGCATGGCCATCAGCGGGTGATGCAGGTCGCGTGTGTCGCTGCGGTCCGGATTGAGCGAATAGGTCAGGGCAATCCTATGCATGAGCGTTCATATCGCGTGGGCTGTGGGTCCTGCCTAGGATAGCGGCGCAACCCTGCAGTCCCTCATGAACACCTTCGTTGAGAGCATCGTGGGCGCGGCCCAGCTCATCGCCTCGCTCGATCCCAAGCTGCTGCACATCGTGGCGCTGTCCCTCTCGGTCAGTGGTGCCGCGTGCCTGATTTCCAGTTTCGGCGGGCTGGTGCTGGGCGCCTGGCTGGCGGTCAGCGAGTTCCGCGGCCGCAAGGCGGTGCTGGTGGTGCTCAACACCCTGCTGGCCTTGCCCTCGGTCGTGGTGGGGCTGGTGATCTATCTGCTGCTGTCGCGCGCCGGGCCGCTGGGGTCGCTGGGCATCCTGTTCACACCCACGGCCATGGTGATCGCGCAGTCGGTGCTGGTGCTGCCGATCGTCACCGCCCTGTCGCGCCAGACCATCGAAGATGCGATGCGCGACCACGGCGAGCAGTTGCGCTCGCTGGGGGCCGGGCGGCTGACGTGTGCACTGATCCTGCTGTGGGACGAGCGCATGGCGCTGCTCACGCTGGGTCTTGCGGCCTTCGGTCGGGCTGTGTCCGAGGTGGGCGCGGTGATGATCGTCGGCGGCAACATCGATGGGGTCACCCGCGTGATGACCACGGCCATTGCGCTGGAAACCAGCAAGGGCGACCTGCCGCTGGCCCTGGCGCTCGGGATCGTGCTTCTGATGGTCGTGCTGGTGCTCAACATGATGATCGCTGCCGTGCGGGAATGGCGCGTTCGCGCCGACGAGGCCTACGCATGAACGCCGTGGTACGACCCCGCCTGGTGGTGCAGCCCAGCCCGCTGCAGATTCGCCTGCAGGGGGTGGGCGTGCAGTTCGGGCGCAAGCAGGCGCTGAGCGACATCGACTTGCGCATCCACGCCGGCGAGCGCATTGCCCTGGTCGGTGCCAACGGCTCGGGCAAGAGCACATTGCTGCGGGTGCTGCACGGCCTGCAGGCGCCCGGTACCGGCCAGCGCGAGGTGGCGCCACATGCTGACGGCCGCACGCTGCGCCAGGCGATGGTGTTCCAGCGTCCCTTCATGCTGCGCCTGCCGGCGCGCCTGAACATCGAGCTGGGGCTGTGGCTGGCCGGCGTGCCGCGTGACGAACGCGCCGAGCGGGCCCGCCTGGCGCTGCACCGCGTCGGGCTGACCGACCAGTCCGGGCGAAACGCACGGGTGCTGTCCGGCGGCCAGCAGCAGCGCCTGGCCCTGGCCCGCGCCTGGGCCCTGCGCCCGGACCTGCTGTTTCTCGACGAGCCCACGGCGAGCCTCGACCCGACCGCCAAGCGCGAGGTCGAGGCCCTGATCGAGGAGTTCGCCGAGCAGGGCATCACCGTCGTGATGAGCTCGCACAACCTCGGGCAGGTCAAGCGCCTGGCCCGCCGGGTCATCTACCTCGAACAGGGCCGACTGGTGTCGGACGTCGACGTCGATCATTTTTTCCATGGGGAGCTGCCCGTGGAAGCCCGCCAATTCCTCAAAGGAGAACTCCCATGGTCCTGATGACCACTCGTGTGGCGCGCCGCGCCGTCCTCGCCGTGCTGATGGCCGGTGCCACGCTGGCCGCGCAGGCCCAGGACAAGTTCATCGTCATGGCCTCGACCACCTCGACCGAACAGTCGGGTCTGTTTGCCCACTTGCTGCCAGCGTTCAAGAAGGCCAGCGGCGTGGACGTGCGTGTCGTGGCGCTGGGCACCGGCCAGGCGCTGGACATGGGCCGCCGTGGCGATGCCGATGTGGTGTTCGTGCACGACCAGGTGGCCGAGGAGAAGTTCGTCGCCGACGGCTTCGGACTCAAGCGGCAGCCCGTGATGTACAACGACTTCGTTGTCGTGGGCCCGAAGAACGATCCGGCCGGTGCCAAGGGCAAGGACATCGTTGCGGCATTGCAGAAGCTGGCGGCCGGCAAGAGCGAGTTCATCTCGCGCGGCGACAAGAGCGGCACCCACGCGGCCGAGCTGCGCTACTGGAAGGCCGCCGGTGTCGACACGCCCGCGGGCAAGGTGGCGGGTTACAAGGAGTGCGGTTGCGGCATGGGCCCGGCGCTGAACATCGCCTCCAGCAGCAATGCCTATGCGCTGACCGACCGCGGCACCTGGCTGTCGTTCAAGAACCGCGGTGACCTGGCCGTGCTGGTCGAGGGCGACACGCGCCTGTTCAACCAGTACGGCGTGATGGTCGTCAACCCCGCCCGCCATCCGCACGTCAAGAAGGACCTGGCCCAGGCCTTTGCCGACTGGGTGGTGTCGCCCGAAGGGCAGTCGGCGATTGCGGCCTACAAGATCGGTGGCGAGCAGCTGTTCTTCCCCAACGCCGGGCGCTGACGCGGGTCGCGGCATACCTGCGAAGATGCGTGTCATGGACAGTCTTGATCTGCAAGTGCTGAGCCAGGCCCGTGCCTGGCACCACGAGGGCCGCAAGGTGTGGCTCATCACGGTGGTTGAAACCTGGGGGTCGGCCCCCCGGCCTGCGGGTGCGCTGCTGTGCCTGCGCGACGACGGACTCGTGGTGGGTTCCGTGTCCGGCGGCTGTGTCGAGGACGATCTGATCGACCGGGTGCGTCAGGGCGAG
Organism: uncultured Burkholderiales bacterium; assembly: GCA_965650765.1. GTDB lineage: Bacteria > Pseudomonadota > Gammaproteobacteria > Burkholderiales > Burkholderiaceae_C > Caldimonas. The sequence goes on along the minus strand of CBFGPV010000088.1, from coordinate 12,230 downwards.
CGGGTCGACACGCCCTCGCTGGTGACCTACGGCGTGACGAAGGAAGAGGCCGCGCGGTTCGGGCTGCCCTGTGGCGGCAACCTGCGTCTGGTGCAGGAGCCGTTGCGCGATGTCGCCTGGATCGACGAGGTGCTGGCGCGCACGCAGCGGCATGAGCTGGCGGCGCGGGTGCTCGATCTGGACACCGGTGCCGTGCAGATCGAGCCGGCCCGGCGCGGGCAGGGCTTCGAGTTCAGCGGGCGGCGCATGCGCGCGGTGTTCGGCCCGCGCTGGCGGCTGCTGATCATCGGGGCCGGTCAACTGTCGCGCGTGCTGGCCGAGATGGCCCTGGCGCTGGACTTCGACGTGACCTGCTGCGACCCGCGCGAGGAGTACCACCTCACCTGGGACATCCCGGGCACGCACTTCAGCAAGGCCATGCCTGACGACCTCGTGGTGGAGATGCAGCTCGACCCGCACAGCGCGGTCGTGGCCGTCACGCATGACCCCAAGCTCGATGACATGGCGCTGCTCGAGGCGCTCAAGTCACCGGCCTTCTATGTGGGTGCACTGGGCTCGCGGGGCAACACCGCCAGACGCCGCGAGCGCCTGGCGATGTTCGATCTGTCCCCGGCCGAGATCGACCGCCTGCATGGCCCGATCGGGCTGCATCTGGGCGCGCGCACACCGGCCGAGATCGCCGTGGCCATCCTGGCCGAGCTGATTGCCGTGCGCAACGGCGTGGAATTGAGCCAGAAGAAGACCGGCTCCAGCGTGCCCGCGCCCGCTGCCGGCATCGTCACGAATCACTGAGCTGCCGAAGCTTGCGATAGATCGTGTTGCGGCCGATGCCCAGGTGGCGGGCGGCCTTGGAGATGTTGCCGCCGGCTGCTTCGACCGCCCGGCGGATGGTGTCGAGTTCGACGGCCTCCAGCGTGGGCGGGGGGGTGTCGGCCGGCACCGTGCCCGGCTGCGCCGCGAGGTCTGCCCCCGCAATGGGCTGGGTCCGGGCTGAGGCCGCAAGGGGTGAGTCCGGCGCGGGGCGGGTCTCGTTCGGCAGGAATGGCGCCGGCACGGCCCGGGCCGGCGCTGCAGCGGGGCGGTCGGCCGCCGGGGCGGGGGAGGGCACCTCATGGGCGTCACGCCCCGGCCACAGCGTCGGCCAGCTGAAGAAGGCCCGCATGTGGAACACCCGTGCCTCCTGGGGGCCCTGCGCCACGCGCACGGTCAGCGGCTGGTCGCCATGGCGGCGGCAATGGTCGACGACCGCCGGCACCGACACCCCGAACACGCCTTCCAGGCCTTCCATGCGCAAGGCCGCTGCGCTGGTGCCCACAAATGACAAGGCCGTGCGATTGGCGCCCAGGATGGCGCCGTCCGGTGACACCGCCAGCAGGCCTTCACGCACCGTGCCCAGCATCTCGGCGCGCGGGTGAAAGTGCAGGCGCAGTCCGTGGCGGAAGCGGTCGCTGAACCAGTGGTTCTCGATCATCTGTGCGGACATGCCCACCATGGCCAGCGTGTGCGGATGGTAGGAGCGGTAGTCGCCGGTCACGTCGAGCACACCCATCACCTGGCCGGCGTGGTCGAAGATCGGCGAGGCCGAGCAGGTCAGGAAATGGTTGGCGCGGATGAAGTGTTCGTTGCCGTGCACGAGCGTGGCGGTTTCGTCGAACAGCGCGGTGCCCACGGCATTGGTGCCCTTGGTCGCCTCGGACCAGTTCACGCCGGGGGCCAGCGCAATCTGCTGCGCCTTTTCCATGAAGCCGTCGTCGCCGATGCTGTGCAGGATGGTGCCCTGTGAATCGGTCAGTACCACCACGCTGCGGGTCGAGATGATCTGCTCGAGCAGCATCTCCATCACCGGAGCGGCATGCTGGTAGAGCCGCTGGTGGCGGTCGCGGATCTCGCGCAACCGGTGGTGGGGGACCGGGCTCAGGTCGGGCACGGCCAGCGCGTCGACCCCCAGCGCGGCGCAGCGCTCATGTGAGCGCGCGATCGACTGCTGGTGGGCGGGCGGCTGGATCAGGCCAGCGCCTGGCACCGCACCGCTGCGGGCTGCGGATCGGGTGGACATCGTGAGTCTCCTGGGCTCTGGGCGGCCCTGTGCGCACTATCCGCGAGGCGGCCGACCCCGCCTATCGGGGTCTGTGAGTAGTCGGGTGCAGCGCTCGGTTATTGGCGGGTGTTCCAGCCTGACACAGCCCGCTGCTTCGCACCGTGGTGACCTGGGGCAAACCCCGGGTTAGGCCTAGGTTTGCAGCCCTGAAACATAGGAACAAGATTGCATGGCACACCATTGCATAGGTGGATCGGGTGCGTCGCGCTGCGGCGCAAGCGCCGGTCCACCTGACCTCAGCCAACCGAAAGGCCAGCCATGCAGAAGGTCCTCCATATCAACCCCGAAAAGTGCACCGGCTGTCTCCAGTGCGAGATGGCCTGCAGCTTCGAGAACTACGGCGTCTACGCCACCTCGAAGTCGCGGATCAAGGTGTTCGACTTCCATCACACCGGGCGCAAGGTGCCCTACACCTGCACCCAGTGCGACGAGGCCTGGTGCCTGCACGCCTGCCCGGTCGAGGCGATCACCATCAACGCCTTGACCGGCGCCAAGGTGGTCAACGACAGCACCTGCGTCGGCTGCAAGGTGTGCACCATCGCCTGCCCGTTCGGCACCATCAACTACGTGCAGGAAACCGGCAAGGTGCAGAAGTGCGACCTGTGCGGCGGCGAGCCGGCCTGTGCCGAAGCCTGCCCCACGACGGCCATCACCTTCGTCGATGCCAACTGGACCGGGCTGGACCGCATGAAGGCCTGGGCCGACAAGCTCGGCAACCAACCCGCCGCTTGAGAAGGAGCACACCATGTCCTGGGCCGGCAAGATCCTTCGCGTGAACCTCACCACCGGTGAGTGCAAGTCAGAACCCCTCAACATGGACTGGGCGAGGCAGTACCTCGGCTCGCGCGGTCTGGCAACCAAGTACCTGGCCAGCGAGGTCGACCCCAAGGTCGATCCGCTGTCGATCGACAACAAGATCATCTGGGCCACCGGCCCGCTGACCGGCACGATGGCCTCGACCGGCGGGCGCTACACCGTGGTCACCAAGGGGCCGCTGACCGGCGCCATCGCCTGCTCGAACTCCGGCGGCTACTGGGGCGCCGAGTTGAAGATGGCCGGCTGGGACATGGTGATCTTCGAAGGCCGTTCGCCCAAGCCGGTCTACCTCGCCATCGAGGACGACCGCGCCGAACTGCGCGATGCCTCCCACCTGTGGGGCAAGTCGGTGTGGGAGACCGAGGAGATCATCAAGAAGCAGCACCAGGACCCGCTGACACGCATCTCCAGCATCGGCCTGGCCGGCGAGAACCAGGTGCTGTTCGCCGCTGTGGTGAACGACCTGCACCGCGCGGCCGGCCGTTCGGGCGTGGGTGCCGTCATGGGCAGCAAGAACCTCAAGGCGATCGCCGTGCGCGGCACGCTGGGGGTGGGCAACATCGCCAACCCGAAGGAGTTCATGAAGGTCACCTTCGAGAAGAAGAAGGTGCTCGCCGACAACGCCGTCACCGGCCAGGGGCTGCCGACCTACGGCACCCAGGTGCTGATGAACGTGATCAACGAGATCGGTGCGCTGCCCACGCGCAACCACCGCGACAGCCAGTTCGAGGGCGCGAAGGACATCTCGGCCGAAGCGATGGCCACGCCCCGCAAGAGCGACGGCAAGGCGCAGCTCGTGACGAACCAGGCCTGCTTCGGCTGCACCATCGCCTGCGGTCGCATCAGCAAGATCGACCAGACGCACTTTTCAGTCGAGAACAAGCCGCAATACTGGGGCGCCACCGGCGGGCTGGAGTACGAGGCCGCCTGGGCACTGGGTGCGGCCAATGGCGTCAACGACCTCGAGGCGCTGCAGTACGCCAACACGATCTGCAACGAGCAGGGCATGGACCCGATCTCCTTCGGCGCCACGGTCGGTGCGGTGATGGAGCTCTACGAGATGGGGGTGCTGACCAAGGAGCAGATCGGCATCGACTCGCCGTTCGGCTCGGCCCAGGCCCTGTGCGAACTGGCCGATCTGACCGCCCGCGGTCAGGGCTTCGGCAAGGAGATTGCACTGGGCTCCAAGCGCCTGACCGCCAAGTACGGCCATCCCGAGCTGTCGATGAGCGTGAAGGGCCAGGAGTTTCCGGCCTACGACGCACGTGGCATCCAGGGCATGGGCCTGACCTATGCCACCAGCAACCGGGGCGCCTGCCACCTGCGCAGCTACACGGTGGCCTCCGAAGTGCTGGGCATCCCGGTCAAGACCGACCCGCTGGTCGCCGACGGCAAGCCCGAACTGGTCAAGGCCTTCCAGGACGCCACTGCGGTGTTCGATTCGGCAGGCATCTGCATCTTCACGAGTTTTGCGTGGGGTCTGGCCGACGTGCAGCCCCAGGTGGCGGCCGCCTGCGGCGAGGAGTTCTCGCTGGAGTACCTCAACGAGGTCGGCGAACGCATCTGGAACATGGAGCGCGACTTCAACAACCAGGCGGGTTTCACCGCGAAGGACGACAACCTGCCGCCGCGCCTGCTGAACGAGGCGGCCAAGACCGGCCCCGCCAAGGGTCTGACGAGCAAGCTGCCGGAGATGCTGCCCAAGTACTACGAAGTGCGCGGCTGGGATGCCGACGGCCAGCTCAAGCCCGAAACGAGGACACGGCTGGGTCTGTGACAAGCGCAAGTCCGGCTCCCTGGCCGGACACACAAGGGCGGGGCCGGGCCACTGGCGCCCGCCCTTCTGTCTGGAGCACATCACGATGAAACACGTCATCCTCGGCGCCGGCCCGGCCGGTGTCATCGCCGCCGAGACCCTGCGCAAGCAGGCGCCGCACGACACCATCTTGCTGATCGGCGACGAGCCGGAACCGCCGTATTCGCGCATGGCGATCCCCTACCTGCTGATCGGCAAGGTGGGTGAGCCCGGCACCTACCTGCGACATGACCCCGACCACTTCCGCAAGCTCGGCATCGAGGTCATGCAACGCCGCGCCAAGCGGCTGGACGTGGCGGCGCGTTGCCTGACGCTCGATGACAACAGCTCGGTCGACTTCGATCGCCTGCTGATCGCCACCGGCTCCAGCCCGGTACGCCCACCGATCCCCGGCATGGACCTGCCCGGCGTACACCCGTGCTGGACGCTGAAGGACGCGCGCCACATCCAGGCGCTGGCCGTTCCCGGCGCACGGGTGCTGCAGATGGGCGCCGGGTTCATCGGCTGCATCATCATGGAGGCGCTGGCCATGCGTGACGTGCACCTGTCGGTGGTCGAGATGGGCGACCGCATGGTGCCGCGCATGATGGGTCCGACTGCTGGCGGCATGATCCGGCAGTGGTGCGAGCGCAAGGGCGTGACCGTCTACACCGGCACCCGGGTCGAGGCCATCGAGGCCGGCACACCGCTCAAGGTGCGGCTGTCCGATGGCCAGCACCTGAGTGTCGACCTGGTGATCAGCGCCACCGGCGTGCGGCCCAACATCGGCTTCCTCGAGAACTCCGGCGTGACCTGCCTGCAAGGGGTGCTCACCGACGAGCACATGCAGACCAACGTCGAGGGCATCTACGCGGCCGGCGACTGTGCCGAGGCCTTCGACATGGTGTCGGGCAAGACCATCGTCAGTGCGATCCAGCCCAATGCGGCCGACCAGGCCTATGTGGCGGCGATGAACATGGCCGGCCGGCGGGCCGTGCTCAAGGGCGTGACCCAGATCAATGTGCTGGACACGCTGGGGCTTGTCTCCACCAGCTTTGGCGACTGGCAGGGACGCCCCGGCGGGCAGCATGTCGAGCTGACCGACACCGCGGCGTGGCGCCATCTCAGCCTGCAGTTCCAGGACGACCGGCTGGTCGGCTGCAACAGCATTGGATGGACCGATCACGTCGGCGTGATGCGCGGGCTGGTCGAGGGCGGCGTGCGCCTGGGTGAATGGAAGGACCGGCTGCTGGCCGACCCGACGCTGCTGATGCAGGCCTACCTGGCGCGAGCCCAGGCGCAGGACCGCTGGGCGCTGGCGAGGTCGAAATGAGCGTGGTGCAGGATGAGCGCATGAAGATCACCTTCAAGCTGTATGCCACCCTGACCGATCACCTGCCGCCCGAGGCGCGGCGCGACAACCGGATCGAACTGGAGGTGGCACCGCAGGCCACCATCGCCGACGTGATCGCGCCGTTCAACCTGCCGATGAAACTGGTGCACCTGGTGCTGGTCAACGGGCACTACATCGCACCCGAAGACCGGGCCACGCGTGTGCTGCAGGAAGGTGACGTGCTGGCGATCTGGCCGCCGATCGCTGGCGGCTGAACAGGCCCGTCGCATGTTCGGCAGCCTGCCGGAGGCTTTTGATCGCGAGATGGGCTGCACCGAGGCCGAATGGCTGAGCTGGCTGCCGGGCGCCTGCCGCGGTGCACCGCTGACACGCGACGGCGCCCAGGCCACGGTGCAGATCGGCGCCGGCGAGGCGGCCGGCCGGCTGCATCTGCAATGGCAGACCTTGCCGCCTCGCCGCATCGCGCTGGTCACCTTGCCGCGCCTGGCGGTGAGCTTTCGTTTTGAAGGGGTCGCGCCCGAGGCGCGAGCCGCCTTCATGCGTTACTTCGACCTCTACATGCAGCGCGGCGGCGGCTGAAGCCTCACTTGCGGCGGCTGCGGCCGGCTGGCTCGGCCGGCGCGTCGGCCTGCTGCTGCAGACCTTCGGACAGACCGATCAGCACCCCGCTGACGAGGGTGGCATAGCTGTCCATCATGGCCTGCGCCGCCTTCAGACTGGCCGCGCGGCTGGTGCGCAGTGCCTGCTGGGTCTGGGTCAGCATAGCCTCGACGGTGGTGCTGGCCTGCTCGCCGGTGTTCGTGCCCTTGAGCTTCATCGCCTCGAGCACCTGGCTCCACGGGCCCTGCAACTGATCGCCGGCGGCCTGGGCCGCCTTGGACACCGTGGCGAAGAACATGTCCTCCATCTTCTCCAGGTCGTCCAGGGCACTCTTCATGTGCTTGTCCTTCAGGTCCACGCCCTGTTCGACAAACTGCTGCAATGCCCGTCGGTTGGCCTCGACGGCCTTCAGCAGGGCACCATCCATGCCGTCGAAGGTCTTGGCCAGCAAGGCCTCGACGTCGACCGGACCCGCCGGATTGCGGGCCAGCCCGGTGTTGGCCGCCTCGGTCACCGTCTTGAGCACCTTGCGGATGTTGGCCATCGTGAGCTCGCGGCTTTGCAGCGCCTTCAGCGTGGCCGCACTGACCGTCTGGCGCAGCGTCTCGCCCTGCTTGGCCGTGGCCTGGGAAAACATCTCGATCAGTGCATCCTGGTCGATGCCGGACTTGGTCATGCCGTGCTCCTGTAGGGGGGGTGGTGACAACGTGCTGCGTATCCTCAGGCACAACGCAGCGCCGTGCAAGCCCGCCAGCGCCTGCGCAGGGCGGCTGAAGCTCAGCCCAACTGCTCCTCGCCGCGCAGCATCCACGGCCAGCCGAATTGCTCGAAGCCGTTGATGGCCAGCGAGGCCTGCCAGTCGATCCAGGGCTGCCAGGCCGTGCGCTGCCATTCCAGGCCGACCTCGACGAGACGGGCCTGTGCGTCGAGCCAGTCGAGCCAGGGTCGAAACGGTGCGATCAGCAGCAAGCTGGGGTCTTGATCCTGCATGGCGAACTCCTGCGGGGATGGACGAACCCGCACTATAGGCGGCACACGGCGGCCTGCGCCATTGACCCTGCTGTGCGTGCTTGACCTGCGGCAATTGCTGGCCAGGGGCCGCCGGCCGGTTCAGTCGCCCGTGGGGGCCAGGCGGAATTCGCGCACGGCCTCGATGTTTTCCAGGGCCGCGGACATGCTGGCCGCGGCATTGCGGTTGCTGGTGCGCAGGACCATGCTGTTGCGTCGTACGCGGCCCTCGCCGTCGAGCCGGTAGCTGAAGTTCGCGATGCTGAAGCCATGCTGTTCGATGAAGGCCTTGAGCGCCTCTTCGGTCATGCCGGAGCTGCGGTCGAAGCGCACCTCGAAGTGGAAGTACGCCTGGGTCGGCATGCGGATCTCGATCCAGCGAAAGACCGACAGCACGCCCAAGGTCAGCACCACCGACACGACCAGCGGGAAGTAGAACCCGATGCCGGCCAGCACGCCGACGGCCGCGGTGATCCAGATCGATGCCGCCGTGGTCAGGCCACGCACGGACAGCCCTTCCTTGACGATCACGCCGGCGCCGAGAAAACCGATGCCGGTCATGATGCCCTGCGCCATGCGGGTCGGGTCCAGTCGGACCGAGTCGGCCGTGGCCCGCACCCAGTGCGCCTCGTAGACCGTGACCAGCATCAGCAGGCTGGACGCGGTGCACACCAGGGCATGGGTGCGAAAGCCCGCAGGCCGGCCGTGGTAGGAGCGCTCGTAGCCGATGACGGCACCGGCGAGCAGGGCAGCGAGCAGCCGCAACACCATTTCGATGTCGTCGGCGCTGACGAAAGCGGGAAGAGTCATGCGCGGTGGATGGAGGAGCCGTCTTCGGCCCATGATGCCAGCTTGCGCGGGCATCGTCGCCGCTGTGCCGTGAACGGCGCTGCTGCGGCGCCAGCCTGCTCAGGGGCTGCGTCTGCCCGCAGACGTCTGCAGGCGCCTGCGTCGTGTCCACCAGACCTTGAGCGCCCACAGCCAGGATACGGCGAAGTAGGTGAAGATGCCCACGGCGGTTGCCATGACGGCCAGGCCCACGATCAGCGGCTTGCCCACCCCCAGGATGCGGCGATGTATCGACTGCCACCAGCGCTCATCGTCGCGAGCCTGTGCCGTGGGGGGCGAGCCGGCCGTGTGCTGTGCCTGCGCGTCGATGGCCGGTGGCACCTGCCCTTCGCGGACGGGCTCACCGAGGATCGCGCTGCCCAGCCGCCACGCGAGGTAGTACACCGGGCCGAAGGTGACCGGGTTCGTCACCAGGGTGCTTGCCACGGCGGCCGGCACGTTGGCACGCAAGGCCACCGCAGCCGCAGCACTCAGCGGAATCTGCGCCACCGGGATCAGCAGGCCAAAGAAGAAACCGAGCGCCATGCCCAGCGCCAGGCCGCGCCGGCTGACGTGCCACAGGCGCGGATGGTGCAGTGCCGGCCCGAGCCAGCGCAGCCATCGGTTGTTGCGCACGGCCTCGGCGTCGGGCAGGAAGCGGCGGAAGAAGCTCATGAGGAATGGCGTGCGGCGGCGGGAAGTCGTGTGCAGCAGTCGGCGCTCCTGGCATGCGTGGAGCATACTGCCGCCCCAAAGGAAAAGGGCCTGGTCAACCGAAGTTGGCCAAGCCCCTGGATCCTGATGGTGCCGGTGAAAGGAGTCGAACCCTCGACCTTCGCATTACGAATGCGCTGCTCTACCAACTGAGCTACACCGGCAGCAAGACCGCGAGTATAGCAAATGCGAAAGCCTTGAGGCAAATGCCGGGGCCGTGCTGCGTGGTCAGGGGTGGTGTCAGGCGGTGTCCTGGTGGTAGGCAGTGATGCGTTCGACCTCGTTCTTCGAGCCGAGGATCACGCTCACGCGCTCGTGCAGCTTGCCCGGCGTGATCTCCAGGATGCGTTGATGGCCGTTGGTGGCCGCGCCGCCGGCCTGCTCGACGATGAAACCCATGGGGTTGGCCTCGTACATCAGGCGCAGCTTGCCGGGCTTTTCGGGCTCGCGCTTGTCCCAGGGGTACATGAACACGCCGCCGCGGGTGAGGATGCGATGCACGTCGGCCACCATGCTGGCGATCCAGCGCATGTTGAAGTCCTTGCCGCGCGGGCCTTCCTTGCCGGCCAGGCATTCGTCGATGTAGCGCTTCACGGGTGGTGCCCAGTGGCGCATGTTGCTCATGTTGATCGCGAATTCCTTCGTGTCGGGCGGAATGGTCACGCCATCCTGCGTGAGCACCCACGAGCCCTGCTCGCGGTCGAGGGTGAACATCGCCACGCCATCGCCCACCGTGAGCACGAGGGTGGTCTGCGGGCCGTAGATGCAGTAGCCGGCGGCCGCCTGCTGCGTGCCGGGCTGCAGGAAGTCCTGTTCGCTGACGCCGGCGTGATCACCCGGCTTCTTGAGCACCGAAAAGATGGTGCCGATGCTCACGTTGACGTCGATGTTGGACGAGCCGTCCAGCGGGTCGAACATCAGCAGGTATTCGCCCTGCGGGAAACGGTTGGGCACGACGTAGATGCCGTCCATCTCTTCCGAGGCCATGGCCGCCAGGTGGCCGCCCCATTCGTTGGCCTCGATCAGCACCTCGTTGCAGATGACGTCCAGCTTCTTCTGGACCTCGCCCTGCACGTTTTCAGTGCCGGCGGTGCCGAGCACGTCGCCGAGCGCGCCCTTGTTGACGCTGATCGCGATGCGCTTGCAGGCGCGGGCCACCACCTCGATCAACAGCCGCAACTGGCCCGGGATGTGGCCGTGGGCGCGTTGCTGCTCGACGAGGTACTGGGTCAGGCTGATGCGTTTGCTCATCTCTTGTCTTTCAGGACGGGATCGGGTCAGGCCAGGGCGCGGGTGACGATCTCGCGCACGTCGTTGCTGAGTTCGGGTTTGGCCGCGACGCGGGCAATCGCCTCACGGGCTGCGGCACGGTAGGGCTCGACCAGCTGCTTCCAGCGGTCCATCGCACGGGCCACCCGGGCGGCCAGCTGGGGGTTGATGCCGTCGAGTTCGATCACCCGGTCGGCCCAGAACACATAGCCGGCCGCGTCGATGCGATGGAAGGCCGCCGGGTTGCCGAAGCACAGTGCGGTGATCAGGCTGCGCGCGCGGTTGGGATTGCGCAGCGAGAAATCGGGGTGCGACAGCAACTGGCGTGCGCGCGCGAACACGTGTCCGTCCTTTTCGGGGGCGCTGGCCTGCAGGGCGAACCATTTGTCGATCACCAGCGCCTCGTCCTGGAACAGCGCATGGAAGCGCTGCAGCGCAGGCTCGGCCAGCTCGGCATGGCTGCTCACCAGGGCATTGAGTGCACCCAGGCGATCGGTCATGTTGGTGGCGTCCTTGAAGCGCTGGTAGGCCCGACCCGGCCAGACCGGGTCACGGCGCTGCGCGGCGGCCAGGCACAGGTGGGCCAGTGCCTGGTTGGCCAGGGCCCGCCGGCCGGCCGACACCGGATCGGGTGTGTAGCCGCCCAGCGAGGCATGGGCCTCGTAGGCTTGTTCCCACTCGGCGTGCAGGCCGGTGGCGAGCTGCTCGCGCATGGACTCGCGCACGGCGTGGATGCGTTGCGGGTCGACCTCGTCGAGCTGTTCGGCGATGTAGCCTTCACCGGGCAGCGTCAGCACCAGCTCCTTGAAGGCGGCGTCGAGCTGGGTGTGCTGCAGCACGGCGCGCATGGCGTCGAGGTAGGCGGCATCGAGCTTCAGGTGGCCGTCGCCCTTGATGGCAGCGAGCAGACGGTTCAGCGCCAGGCGCTGGCCGGCTTCCCAGCGGTTGAAGGGGTCGGCATCATGAGCCAGCAGCGTGAGCAGGTCGGTGTCGCTCAGGCTGTCTTCGAGCACCACCGGGGCCGAGAAGCCGCGCAGCAGCGACGGCACCGGTTCGGCATCCAGCCCGATGAACTCGAAGCGCTGGCTGGACTCGCCCAGCACCAGCACGCGCTCGGTGCCCACCGGGGCGGCCTCGCCCACCAGTTGCAGGGGCAGGTGCGCGCCGTCCGGGCCGATCAGGCCCATCGCCACCGGAATCACCCACGGCGCCTTGTCGTGCTGACCGGGCGAGGGCGTGCCGTGCTGGCTGAGTTCCAGCGTGTAGGTGCGCATCTCGGCGTTGTAGTGGCCGCGGGCATGCAGCCGGGGTGTGCCGGCCTGGCTGTACCAGTGCTTGAACTGCGGCAGCAGGCGGGCCAGGGCGCTGTCGGGGTTGGCGTCGGCGATGGCCTGGGCGAAGTCATCGCAGGTGACGGCCTGGCCGTCATGGCGCTGGAAATACAGCGTCATGCCGCGTGCAAACCCGTCGCGCCCGACCAGCGTCTGCATCATGCGCACGACTTCCGCGCCCTTGTCGTAGACGGTGGCGGTGTAGAAGTTGTTGATCTCGACATAGCTGTCCGGGCGCACCGGGTGAGCCATCGGGCCGGCGTCTTCGGGGAACTGGTGCTGGCGCAGCGCGCGCACGTCGTCGATGCGCTTGACGGCCCGTGCCGAGGGTGTGCCGGCCAGGTCCTGGCTGAACTCCTGGTCGCGGAAGACGGTCAGGCCTTCCTTGAGCGAGAGCTGGAACCAGTCGCGGCAGGT
>CBFGPV010000087.1:0-17266 GCA_965650765.1 uncultured Burkholderiales bacterium | reverse complement strand
TGGCCCCAGTGGCCGAGCAGCTCTTCGATGGTGGCCAGCCGCTGGCGCACGGTGTTGACGTGGATGCCCAGGCGCTGGGCGGCCGTCTTGGCGTTCTGGTTGCTGTCGAAATAGACCAGCAGGGTGGACGCCAGCTCCGACTTGCGCTTGCGGTCCTGCGTGAGCAGCGGGCCGATGGTGGCATCGAGGAAGTGGCCCAGGCTCGCCTGGTCGTGCGTCTCGAACAGCGCGGAGTAGAGCGCCAGCTCATTCTGGCCGACCACCTGCCCCTGCACGCCCAGCCGGCCCAGCACACCGAGCGCACGCCTGAGCGTGGCGAACAGCGCCGGGATCTCCACCGGCGAGGCCACCGGGCGCGACAGCACGCCGCGGTACACCGAGCCCGCGCTGCGCCGTGCCCAGACGGACACCTCCTGGCGCACGTCGAGGGCCCGCGGTGCGCTGCACAGCACAACAAGCGTGCCGTCGACCTCGTCGATCAGGGTGTGCTCCATCGGCGCCATGCTGCGCAGGTGCCGCGCCGCATAGCCGGCGCCGGGGCCTTCCATGGCCACCAGCATCAGCGCCAGCGGCTGGGTCAGGTCCAGCCCGAAACGTTCGGCCCGGTTGGCGAGCACGTCGGCGTCTTCCTGGCGCGCCGAGACCAGCGAGCGCAGCAGGGCCGCCGCATCGCGGCTGCGGGCGGCCTCCATGCGCTCCTGCGACAGCAGCACGATGCCGATGACGCTGGAGCTGCGCTCGAAGGTGCGCACGGCCACCTCTTCGAGCGTGCCGCGATGGAACAGCGCGATGGCTCCCAGCGCATCGTGTCCGCCGATGACGGGCATCACGCGGCAGCACTCGCCGTCGACCTCGTAGGCGGCCACTGAACGCCCCATCTGGCGGCTCTGCCGCAAGGCCTGCACCAGCTCGGCGCTGTGCTCGCCGTGCGGTTCATAGTCCTGCGCGCCGGTGCCTTCGTAGCCGGCGGCCGCGCCCCGGCTGATGACGTGCGCAGCCTCGTCGAGCACCAGCAGGCTGCCGCCAAGCAACTGGGCCACCGACTGGCACAGCGCCGCCAGCGAAGCGCCGCGCGCGAGCAGCGAGGTCATCTGCTCGTGCGCGTCCGCGGCGGCCTGGATGCCGCGCAGGTGGTGTTCGAGGTCGGCGCGGGCGGCATCGGCCTTGTCCAGCGCGGCGTGGACCCGGCCGAAGTCCCGGGCGTTCTTCAGCGCCACCGCGCCGTGGGTTGCCAGCGTGCACAGGATCGACAGGCTCTGGGTGGTGTGCACGCGCTGGTAACGGTCGGCCAGGAACAGCAGGCCGGTGACCTCGCCCTCCCACAGCAGCGGCACGCCCACCAGGGCGGCAATGCCTTCTTCGCGGAAGATGTCGTCGAGCGCGGCGTCGTGCACGAATCGCTTGTCGTGCAGATAGTCTGCGGTGGTGAAGGGCAGGTGGGTGGACATCACGTTGCCTGCCACGCCGCGGTCGCGCAGCGCCACCATGCCGGAGACGCGCGGCGACACGGCCCCTTGGGCGACCAGCACATGGAACTCGCCGCGCTCGGCGTCGTAGGCCGACAGCCAGGCGAGGTCTGCGCCCAGCAGGTTGCGGGCGCGCGCGACGATGGCGCTGAGCAGGCTGTTGAGGTCCAGCCGGCTGGACAGGTCCTGTGCCGATTCGATCACCGCCAGCATGCCGCGCTCGCGCTGCTGCAGCAGCTCGATGCGGTTGCGCACCGCCATGGCCATGCGCACCGTCTCGACGAGGTTGGACTTGCCGGGCCAACCGGCCGGCAGGGCCTCGACCTCGGCCATGCACCGCGTGAAGTCGTCGGCCGGGGTGTCCTGGTGCAGCAGCCGGACCAGCTGCATCGCAATGCGCAGGGCCGCGTCCTCGTGTGGGGTGGTGTTCATGCTTTCGGGGCGGTGAGGCGTCTTCTTCGGCAATGACAAAAAGGCTAACAGAGGCAGGCGGCGCTGACCATGAGGCGGCTGATGACATCGAAGCCGCTGCAGATGTGTACGCCCGACACATAGGGATCGCACGGCGCCGGGAAGAGACTTCCTGCATCCGGCCAGACGCCACGGTGGCGCTTGCCGACCTGGAGGACCTTCATGCCCCTGTACGAATCCCTTCGGCCCCTGCCGGACCTGCGCGTGCTCGTCACGGCCGGCGCCAGCGGCATCGGGGCCTGCATTGCACGCGCCTTCAGCGAGGCCGGTGCACAGGTGCACGTGTGCGACATCGACCGCGCTGCGCTGGACCGGCTCGTCACCGAGGCGCCGGGCATCACCGGCAGCATGGCCGACGTGTCCGTTCCCGCCGATGTGGAACTCGTGTTCGACGACGTGCGCGCCTTGATGGGCGGGCTCGACGTGCTGATCAACAACGCCGGCATCGCCGGGCCGACCGGTGCCGTCGACAGCTTCGACACCGGCGCCTGGGAGCGCACCGTGGCGGTCAACCTGAACAGCCAGTACTACTTCGCACGGCGCGCGGTGCCGCTGTTGCGGCAGTCGGGTGCCCACCCGGCCATCATCGCGATGAGCTCGGTGGCCGGGCGCCTGGGCTATGCCTTTCGTACGCCCTACGCGTCGACCAAGTGGGCCATCGTGGGCCTGATGAAGTCGCTTGCCATCGAGCTGGGGCCGCAGGGCATCCGCGTCAACGCGCTGCTGCCCGGTGTGGTCGAGGGTGAACGCATGGACGGGGTGATTGCCTCGCGCGCTGCGGCGCTCGGCATCGACGTGGCCACCATGCGCAAGGAGTACCTGTCCAGGATCTCGCTGCGCCGCATGGTCACCCCCGAAGACGTGGCGGCGATGGCGCTTTTCCTGTGCTCGCCGGCGGCGCGCAACCTGAGCGGCCAGGCCATCAGCGTCGACGGCAACCTCGAACACCTCTGAGAGCTTCTGGGCACACACATGGACTGGATCCTCTTCTCACTGCTCAACGGTGTCATCCACGGTCTGCTGCTGTTCATGGTGTCGGCCGGACTCACGCTGATCTTCGGCATGATGGGCGTGCTCAACTTCGCGCATGCGTCCTTCTACATGCTGGGCGCGTACTTTGCCTATGTCCTGCAGGACGTGGTGGGCTTCGGCCCGGCCGTCGTGCTGGCCGCGCTGCTGGCCGGTGCGGTGGGGGCGGGCGTGGAGCGCTGGTTCCTGCGCCGGGTGCACCGCTACGGCCACGCCCATGAGCTGCTGCTGACCTTCGGGCTGTCGTTCATGATCGCCGAGGCGATCAAGCTCTTCTTCGGCAACTATCCGGTCGACTACCGCATCCCGAAGGCGCTCGACGTGGCGGCGTTCATGGTCGGCAGCCAGCAGTACCCGCTGTACCGGGTGCTGATGGGCGGGGTGGCGCTGGCCATGTTTGCGGCGCTCTATCTGCTGCTGACACGCACACGGGTGGGCATCGTCGTGCGATCGGCGATCTACCGGCCTCGCATGGTCGAGGCGCTGGGCCACAACGTGCAGCGCGTCTTCATGGGCGTGTTCGGCGTGGGCGCGGCGCTGGCCGGCCTGGCCGGGGCCATCGCCGGGGCGTTCTACACCACCAGTCCCAACATGGCCCTGGAAGTGGGCGTGATGGTGTTCGTGGTGGTCGTGGTGGGCGGGCTGGGCTCGCTGGGCGGCGCGATGCTCGCCTCGCTGCTGATCGGCGTGCTCACGTCCCTGGCCGTCGGGGTGGATCACAGCCTGGCCGATGCACTGGCTCTGCTCGGTGCGGGCGAGTGGGCCCGCAGCGTGGGCGGCCTGCTCACGCTCAAGCTGTCCAGCCTGGCCGCCACGCTGCCCTTTGCCCTGATGCTGCTCGTCCTGCTGTTCCGGCCGTCCGGGCTGATGGGCGACAAGGCCTGACCCCCATGCGCAAGCGACCCGACCCCATGCCCAAACAACTCACCCTCGTCCTGGCCGGAGTGGCCCTGCTGTGTGCGCTGCCCGCGCTGCTGCCGGCCGGCCTGCTCAATGCGTCGATCCAGATGCTCATCTCGGCACTGTTCGCCTGCGCCTACAGCCTGCTGGCCGGCCGCGCCGGCATGCTGTCGTTCGGCCATGCCGCCTACTTCGGTGTCGGGGCGTTTGCCACGGTGCACGCGATGAACGCCATCGGCGGGCAGGGCCTGCTGCCCACGCCGCTGCTGCCGCTGGTGGGCGCTGCCGCCGGGCTGGCCTTCGGCCTGGCCGCCGGCTGGTTTGCGACCCAACGCAGCGGCACGGCCTTCGCGATGATCACGCTGGCGATTGCCGAGCTGCTGCACGCGCTCGCGCCCCAGCTCAAAGGCTGGTTCGGCGGCGAGTCGGGCATCTCGGCCATGCGGATGCCCGCCTGGGGCGTGAGCTTCGGCTCGACCCATCACGTGTACTACCTCACGCTGGCCTGGGTGCTGGTGTCGCTGGCGCTGCTGTACTTCCATACGCGCACGCCGCTGGGCCGGCTCACGCTCGCGCTGCGCGAGAACGGGCATCGCCTGCGCTTCCTGGGGTATGGCGTGCATGGGCTGGGCGTGTCGGCCTTTGCGATCTCGGCCATGTTCTCCGGCGTGGCCGGGGGGCTGCAGGCGATGGGCAATGAATCTGCCAACTATGTCGTCTTCGACGCCAGCGTGTCGGCCGCCGTGGTGCTCAACAGCTACATCGGCGGTGTGGGCACCTTCCTCGGGCCGGCTGTGGGCGCTGCGGTGATGACCTTCTTCGGCTACGCGGTGTCGGACTCCACCCAGTCGTGGCTGCTCTACCAGGGGGCCCTGTTCGTGCTGGTGATGATGTTCATGCCCGAGGGCCTCACGGGCCTGGCCGCGGGCGTGGGCAGGCTGGTGCGCCGCCACGGGTGGCTCGGCGTGCTGCCGCTGCTTGTGCTGTCGGTGCTGGCCGGCGGTCTGCTGGTCGCAGGCGCGGTGTTTGTGGTCGAACTGCTCCAGCGACTTTGCTCGCAGGACTACCGCACCCTGGCGCGCATGGCCGAGGGCTGGCCGCCCGTCACGATGTTCGGCCGCGCCTGGGGGCCCACCGCCGTGGCCACCTGGGCGGTGCCCGCCGCGCTGCTGGTCGCCGGCACCTTGCTGGCCGGCCTGGCGCTGCGGCGTCACCGTGAGCTGCTGCACAACTCGGCGCCGGACGCCGCCGCCCCTGACCTGCCCCTGGCCGAACGAGCCCTGCCATGACCGAACCGCTACTCACGCTGCGCGGCCTGCGCAAATCCTTTGGCGCCACGGAAATCATCCGCGGCGTGGACCTCGACTTGCACGACGGTGAACGTCGCGCCCTGATCGGACCCAACGGTGCCGGCAAGTCGACGCTGTTCCACCTCATCTCGGGCAACCTGGCGCCGAGCGCCGGGGAAATCGCGTTCGACGGGCAGCGCATCACCGGCCTGGAGCCGCGAACCATCAACCGGCTGGGTCTGGCGCGCTCGTTCCAGATCACCAACATCTTTCCCCGGCTCACCGTGTTCGAGAACATCCGCATCGCGGTGATGCGCCACCACCGCTGGCAATACACCTTCTGGACGCCCATCGACCGTGTGCCGGGCCTGCGCGAGGCCGCCGAGCAGCTGCTGGAGCGGGTGCGTCTGCAGGACCAGGCCGATGCGCTGGCGGGCGAGATGTCGTACTCGCAGCAGCGCTCGCTGGAGCTGGCGATGACACTGGCGTCCAACCCGCGGGCCATCCTGCTCGACGAGCCGATGGCGGGCATGTCGACCGAGGAGACCGAGTACACCCTGAACCTGATCCGCGAGGTGACGGCCGGGCGAGCCCTGCTGATCGTGGAGCACGACATGGACGTGGTGTTCGCGCTGGCCGACCGCATCAGCGTGCTGGTCTACGGCGAGGTCATCGCCACCGGCACGCCGGCCGAGATCCGCGCCCACCAGGGCGTGCGCGAGGCCTACCTGGGCGAGGAGGTGGCGGCATGAGCGGCATGGACAACGCACTGCTGCGCATCGACGGCCTGCACGCCCACTACGGCAAGAGCCACATCCTGCGCGGTGTGAGCTTCACGCTGGGCCGCGGCGAGGTGCTGAGCCTGCTGGGGCGCAATGGCTCGGGCCGCTCGACCACGCTGAAGGCCGCGATGGGCCTGGTGCCGCCGAGCGAGGGGCGGGTGGTGCTGCAGGGGCGCGAGCTGGCCGGCGCCAAGCCGCACACCATCTGCCGCGCCGGCCTGGCCTATGTGCCGGAGGAGCGCGAGGTGTTTGCCAACCTCAGTGTCGACGAGAACCTGCAGATGGGGGTGCAGCCGCCGGTGCCCGGCGCGCAGCGCTGGACGGTGCAGCAGATGTTCGACTACTTCCCGCGCCTGAAGGAGCGCCGCCACACCAAGGCCGGCAGCCTGTCGGGCGGCGAGCAGCAGATGCTGACCATCTGCCGTTCGCTGCTGGGCAACCCGCTGGCCATCCTGATCGACGAGCCCACCGAGGGCCTGGCCCCGAAGATCGTCGCCCAGGTGGGCGAGTGCATCCAGGACATGCGCCGCCGGGGCGTCTCGGTGGTGCTGGTGGAGCAGAAGCTGGCGATCGCGCTGAAGGTGTCGTCACGCGTGTGCGTGATGGGCCACGGCCGCATCGTCTTCGAGGGCACGCCGCAGCAGCTCGAGGCCGACCAGGGACTGCTGTCCCAATGGCTGGCCGTCTGAGGCGACACGAGGCAACACGAATCATCACGAAGCGACATGAAGCGCCACGGCGCAAAGGAGCAAGGACCATGGCCACAGGCCAGGACAAAGTCATCATCACCTGTGCGGTGACCGGCTCGGTGCACACACCGACGATGTCACCCCACCTGCCGGTCACCCCGGACGAGATCGCCGCGCAGGCCATCGAGGCGGCGCAGGCCGGCGCCGCCATCCTGCACCTGCATGCGCGCGACCCGCAGGACGGCCGGCCCAGTGCCGACCCGCGCGTGTTCGACCAGTTCGTGCCGCGCATCCATGCGGCGACCGACGCGGTCATCAACATCACCACCGGCGGCAGCACCCGCATGACGCTGGACGAGCGCCTGGCCTACCCGCTGCAGGCGCGGCCCGAGATGTGCTCGCTCAACATGGGCTCGATGAACTTCTCGGTGCACCCGCTGGCGCGCAAATACAGCCAGTGGCGGCACGACTGGGAGCGCCCCCACGTCGAGGGCATGGAGGACGTGATCTTCCGCAACACCTTCCGCGACATCAAGCACATCCTGCAGGTGCTCGGCCGCGAGCACGGCACGCGCTTCGAGTTCGAGTGCTACGACGTGGGGCATCTCTACAGCCTGGCGCACTTCGTCGACGAAGGCCTGGTCGACGGGCCGATCTTCATCCAGAGCATCTTCGGCATCCTCGGCGGCCTGGGCCCCGACCCCGAGAACCTGGTGACGATGCGCAGCACCGCCGACCGCCTGTTCGGCCGACAGGGCTACCGCTTCTCGGTGCTGGGCGCCGGGCGCCACCAGATGCCGCTGCTGACCATGGGCGCGGTGATGGGCGGCAATGTGCGCGTGGGCCTGGAAGACAGCCTGTACCTGGGCAAAGGGCAGCTCGCACGCAGCTGCGCCGAGCAGGTGCACAAGATCCGGCGCATCCTCGACGAGCTGTCGCTGGAGGTGGCCACCCCCGCCGAGGCCCGCGCCATGCTGGGCCTCAAGGGACGGGACGCCGTGGGTTTCTGACACTGAAGAAAGCAAGCAATGACACGACTTCTGCAAGGCCGCGTGGCCATCGTCACCGGGGCCGGCGGCGGCCTGGGCCGCAGCCATGCGCTGGAACTGGCGCGCCACGGTGCACGGGTGGTGGTGAACGACCTGCCAGGCGAACGGCACGGTGCCTCGGCCGCCGCGGTGGTCGAAGAGATCCACCGCCAGGGCGGCGAGGCCATCGCACTGACCGGCGACGTGACCCGGGCCGACGAGATGGAGGCCATGGCCGCCCATGCCGTGGCGACCTGGGGGCGCATCGACATCCTGGTGAACAACGCCGGCATCCTGCGCGACCGCACCTTCGCCAAGATGACGCTGGAGGACTTCCGCCTCGTGCTCGACGTGCACGTGATGGGCGCCGTGCATTGCACCAAGGCCGTGTGGGCACGCATGCAGGACCAGCAATACGGCCGCATCGTGATGACCACCTCGTCGTCGGGCCTGTACGGCAACTTCGGCCAGTCCAACTACGGCGCCGCCAAGATGGCCCTGGTGGGCCTGATGCAGACCCTGGCGCTTGAAGGCGCCAAGCGCAACATCCGCGTCAACTGCCTGGCCCCGAGCGCGGCCACCGCGATGACCGAAAGCATCCTGCCACCCGAGGTGCTGGCGCGCCTGACGCCTGCGCACGTGAGCCCCGGCCTCATCCCCCTGGTGAGCGAAGACGCGCCCACCCGCATGATCCTGCTGGCTGGCGCGGGCAGCTTCGAGTGTGCGCACGTCACGATGACGCAGGGCGTGCATCTGGCAGACCGGGCCATTGCGGGCGAGGCCCTGTGCAGCCAGCTGCCGGCGGTCGCGTCCCGGCTGGGCGAGGTGGTGCCGGCGTCGGGGTGGGAGCAGTATCAGCTGGAGATTGCCAAGGCGCAGGGCGTGCGGGAGATGGCGGGGGCGGGGTGAGCTGGGTGGGGCGGGTGAGCCACCGTGGGTGCGACTGCGGGCGGTTCGCGGGCCGAACGTGCGCCGCTACGGCCCGAGCCGGCGCACGAAATCTTCTGCCACGGTGGGTTCGAAATCGCGGTCGATGTAGCGGCTTTCCATCGGCTTCTTGCTCATGAGGATGATGCTGTACTGCTCGGCGCGCGGCGTGGTGGGGGCGATGAAGATCGCCACCACCTTGCCGGTGTCCACGCGCGACTTGATCACACCCGACGGCTTGTCCCGTTCGACGATGGTCATGTCGTTGGCCATGGCGCCGAGCGCGGCGCGCCAGACCTGGTCGTAGGTCTTGCCGGACACGTAGAACTGCTTGCCGCGCCCCTGGCCGGGTTGCAGGTCGTCGGTGGAGGTGGCGCAGCCCACCAGCATCAAAGCGCAGACATGCAGCGCTGTCCATCGCAAGGTGGCCATGGTCAGTTCCTCACGCTCGCGGTGGGGGGAGGCTGTACCTTGCTGCACTTGAATACCACCGTGCGGCCCTGGGAGCAGTCGGGCGTGAGCTTGAAATTGCCCACCCGGTGGCCGAGCGCGCCACCCCCGCCTTCGCCGGTGATGGCGTAGTCGCCCTGGCACACGCGGGCTACCGCATCGAGCGCGGCCTTGCGGCGCGACGCGATCAGCGATGACAGGCCCGCATTGCAGTAGCTCACCTCGCCGGTGGCGCCCCATTGGTACGACGCCGACAGCGGCCCCGGGAGTTTTTCGCTGGGGCTGTAGATGTAGGGCGTGGCCACGTTGCTGAGCAGCGCCGTGTCCAGGCCGGCGCATCCGGCGGTGAGCGCGGCCAGGCAGCACGCGGCAAGAGTCAGAGTTGGTTTCATGGATGACCTCGATGGAACGGGGTGGGTGGATGTGGGGTGGATGTTGGGTGGATGGCACGGCGGCTCAACGCCCCGATGGGTCGTGGCGCGGCACGATCTGGTCGCCGGCGGTGAAGCGTTGCGGCCACCCCATGACCGCGTTGCCGCGCCCGGGCCATCGCCCGATGGGGTTGAAGAAAAGAAAGTTCAGGCGGGCTTGCGCGCCACGATGAAGACCCGGAAGTCCTTGCCCCGGGTGCCATGGCGTTCCACCGCCTCGACCTGCAGGCCCTGCCGGGCCATGGCGTTGACCAACGTGGTCTGGGTGAAGATGAGCACGTGCGGCGCCCTGCCGATGGCGCGCATCAACGGAATGGCCACGCGGGTCACCAGCGGGTTCAGTTCGGCGACGCAGGCTGTCTTGGAGATCAGCAGCCCGCCAGGGCGCAGCGCCAGCGCCGCCTGCGCCAGTGTGTGGTCAAGGTCGTGCATGAGGTGCAGCACGTTGAAGGCCAGCACCACGTCGTGCGACCCGGGCGGCGACACCGGCGCCTCGGCGTCGGCCACGGCAAAGGTCAGCGGCGGGGCCGGCTGCCCGGTGGGCCATGCGGCCAGCTTCTCGCCGGCGATGGCGATCATCCCGGCCGACACGTCGGTGGCCAGAAAGCAGCGCGTGAAGGGGGCCAGCCGCAGCGCCGTGGTGCCGGTGCCGCAGCCGATCTCGAGCACGTCGTGCGTCGGGCGCAGCAGGCCCTGCACGCGGCGCAGCGTGGCCTCGTAGCCGGCCAGGTCGGCGATCGGGTCGGCGGCGTACTTGCGGGCCACGCGGTCCCAGAAGCGGGCCTTGCGGGCGGCGACCGGGCCCGCGGCCAGGTTGGCCGTGAGGGTGGGGGACAGCGAGGGCGAGGGCATGGGCCGATGAACCGGGTCTGCGGAAGGTACTGAACTGAAGTGCATGCTATCCATGCAGCCAAGTGAATGGAACTGCGGTAAATTGCAGCGAACCTATTCATTGATGCATGGATAAGCTCGACTGGAACCATCTCAAGGCGTTTCTGAAGACCGCTGAGGCCGGCTCGCTGTCGGCCGCCGCGCGCCAGCTGGGCCTGTCGCAGCCCACGCTGAGCCGGCAGGTGGCCGCCATTGAGCGGTGCCTGGGCGTGACGCTGTTCGAACGCGTGGGCAAGGCCATGGTGCCCACCGCCAGCGGGTTGGACCTGCTCGAGCACGTCCGCGCCATGGGCAACGCGGCCGACACCGTGCGCCTGGCGGCCAGCGGCCATTCACAGGCCGTGGCCGGCGTGGTGACGGTGTCGGCCACCGACACCGTGGCCACCCACCTGCTGCCACCGCTGCTGCGGCAACTGCGCGAACAGGCCCCCGGCATCCAGGTCGAGGTGGTGTCGTCCGACGCGGTGAGCGACCTGCTGCGCCGTGAAGCCGACATCGCCATCCGCCACCTCAAGCCCGAACAACCCGACCTGATCGCCCGCCACATCCGCGAAGCCGAGGCTCACTTCTACGCAACGGCCGACTGGGTGCAACAACACGGCCACCCCCGCACCGCCGAAGACGCCGTCCACCTGCCCTTCGTGGGCCACACCCGTGGCGGGCCGTACCTGTCGATGCTGCGCCACCACGGGCTGCCCGTGACCGAAGCCAACTTCAGCTGCTATGCCAGCCAAACCGCCACCCACTGGGCCCTGGTGACCCAAGGCCTGGGCATCGGCGCCATGATGAAAGAAATCGCCGCCGCCACACCGAACATGGTGCAAGTGCTTGACGACGTGCCCCCGATCCGTTTCCCGATCTGGCTGGTGACGCATCGGGAGTTGCGCACGTCGAGAAGGATTCAGGTGGTGTTCGAGGCGTTGGGGAAGGGGTTGGGGTGAGGGGGGAGCGGGGTGGGGGGCTGCTTTGCAGTGGTTGCGGTCTGTCGGGGGCAACTCGCCGAACGCTCGCTTCCGGCCAGGAGCGGTCATACAGGTCGCGGTCTCAATCCGAACTACGTGACTTCGACGAACGACGGTTTCCTGGCGAGCTACCCACATATCGCGCTGGCTCGAACGGGCCATAACTAGCCGCCTATCGCTGCTGTATCTACGGCCGCAGAGAGACCGACCCGAGGCAACCAGATCATGGCGGATCGCGGCGATCCATTCGTTCGACAAGCTTCGGCCGGTGTGTCTGCTGCACCCGCGAAGCCATGCGAACTCGCCTTCACACCTCCAGGAGGGCCGCGCCCGATCGGTGCGCTTGGAGACGAGCCACCTGCCCGACGCCAGTCACGCAGTAGCTCGTCGGCAGAGCTGCCCCGTGGGACGACAATCATGGATTCGAGATCGTTGTATCCTGCGCACGTGATGCGTCGCTTCCTGACCCTGCTGTTGTGCGCCTGCGTGGTCCTGCAGGGCGTGGGCACCGTGCTGGCCCAGGAGGCACCGTGCCCCATGGAAGCCGAGTTGACGGCCATGGTCGTGGCTGGCGACTTGGCCTTCGAAGACCTGCCCGACTGCTGCAACGACATGCAGACCTGGGCCGAAACTGGCCATCTCTGCAAGCAGGGTCTGGACTGCGCCAGTCTTTTGGTGTGGGCGCCGTTGCCTTTCCTGGGCATGGTTGCAGCTGCGTCGGACTCCGACCGAGCCTTTCTGCCGGGGCCGTCGGCCCTGAGCGCGCCGCCCGGCGCGCCCTGGCGCCCACCCAACGGCACCTGATCGAGCCGCGCGCCCTTGGCGCGCCCGTCTGACCGCTCGCCGGCGAACTTCGCGCCGGAGGCGGCCGATCAGTCCATGGCCTTGATCGCGCGCTGCGCGGTGAGGTCCTCCGGGGTCTCTTCCACCATGTTCCCTATGCCCATGCTGCGGCGAGACTGCACCCGCTGTCGCCTGCTCGACCGACCGTTGCAGGTGGCAGGCTTCACGATCCTGTCCCTGGCTACATTCGTGGCTTATGCGCCGACCGCTGCAGCAGCAACTGAGCCCCTCTCACTGCAAGACGCGGTCGCGGCTGCCACGGCGCGCGCGCTTTCACCCACGGCCGCAGCAGCAGCTGCCGACGCCGCGCGGGAACGCGCCGTCGCCGCCGCGCAGCGCCCCGACCCCGTGCTGCGCCTGTCGCTGGACAATCTGCCGGTCGACGGCGCCGAGCGTTTCAGCACTACGCGCGACTTCATGACAATGCGTTCCGTCGGCGTGATGCAGACTTTCACGCGCGCCGATAAGAGCAGCGCGCGCGCCATGCGCTTTGAGCGGGAAGCCGAGGTCGTGCTGGCCGAGCGGCTGGCGCGGCTGGCAGCGGTGCAGCGCGAAACCGCGCTGGCTTGGTTCCAGCGCCACGCCACCGAGCAGCGCCAGCGCGTGCTGGAAGCCCTCCGCGACGAAACCCATCGGCAGGTCGAGGCCACTGAGGCCGCGTTGCGCGGCGCGCGCACCACTCTGCTAGACGTGCTGGCAGCGCGCGAGGCCCTCGTCCGACTGGACCAGTCGCTCACCGAAGTCCACTTTGGGGTGAGCAACACGCGCCGCGCGCTGGCCCGCTGGACCGGCGATGCACCGGACCGTCCACTGGCCGCGCCCCCCGCTTGGGCCGCGCAGGCCTTAGGCAGGCACGACGTGGCCGCACTTCTGGCGCAGCATCCGGCGTTGCAGCGCCTGTCGGCGAGCGCCGCGGAGGCGGACGCGGCCGCAGCGGTGGCACGCGCCGAGCGCGAGCCCGACTGGAGTGCGGAGCTGATGTTCAGCCAGCGCGGGTCACGCTACTCGAACATGGTCTCCATCGGAGTATCGCTGCCGTTGCCATGGGACCGCCCGCAGCGGCAGGACCGCGAACTCGCCGCCCGCCTCGCGCAGGCGGAGGCCGTGCGCGCCGAGCGGGAGGAGCTGGCACGTGAACTCCGGCTGGAGGTCGAGTCCTGGGTCGAAGCCTTGCGCGCAGGCTTGGCGCAACTGGCGCTGATCGACCGCGACCGCATGCCGCTGGCCGCGCAACGCATCGACGCCTCGCTGGCGGCCTTCCGCAGCGGCCAGGCCCCGCTGTCGGTGGTGCTCGAAGCCCGCCGCGCTGCGCTGGCACTGCAGATGGAGCGTATCGACATGGAACTGCAGGCCGCGCGCCTGTGGGCCCGCCTGGCGTTCCTCATTCCGCAAGAACCCACGGTGACCGCCGTTCAAACCTCGACAGAGGGAACCCCGCGATGAACTCCAAGACTCTGAAGATCACGCTCGCCGCCGTGCTGGCCCTGGCCGCAGTGGGCGGCGGTGCTTGGTGGCTCGGCATGAGCCAGGGCATGGCCAAGATGGCCATACCCGAGGCCGTGCCCGCCGCCCTGGCCGACCCGTCCCAGTGGACGATCACACAAGGGGAGGAGGCCACACGCCGCCACATCCGCGACGGCCTCAAGGCTGGCGACGTCGACCCCGTCACCGGCCTGCGCATCCAGAATTACCACGACCCGATGGTGCCGGGGAAAAACTTCGACGCCCCGGCCAAGTCGCCGTTCATGGACATGATGCTGGTGCCGCGCTACGCCGGCGGTGTACAGGGTGCGGCCGACGAGGGCACGGTGAGCGTCAGCCCGCGCGTACAGCAGAATCTCGGGCTGCGCACCGGTGAGGTGGTGGCTGGCTCGCTGGCCAGGGAGGTAGTCGCTGTCGGCAACGTGGCATGGAACGAGCGGCTGCAGGAGGTGGTGGCAGCGCGCGCCATGGCCTTCGTCGAGAAGCTGCACGTGCGCGCCACCTTCGACCGTGTGGCCGTCGGTGCGCCGCTGCTGGACCTGTACGTGCCCGATTGGGTAGCGGCGCAGGAGGACTACCTCGCCGTGGCGCGAATGGCTGGGCCGGGAACTGTCGCGCTGCGAGACGCCGCCCGAGCACGCATGCGCCAGGTGGGCATGGACGAGGCACTGATCGAGCAGGTGGTGCAGCAGCAGCGCGTGCGGGGCCGTGTGACGTTGACGGCGCCCGTGAGCGGCGTGCTGACCGAACTGATGGCGCGCGAGGGTGCCACCGTGTTGCCCGGCATGCCGCTGCTGCGGCTGCAGGGCACGGCCACGGTCTGGGCCGAGGGCCAGGTGCCCGAGAGTCAGGCTGCGCTGCTCAAGCCCGGTGCGACCGTCGAGGCTACCAGCCCGGCTGCGCCCGGACAGCGCTTCATCGGCCGGGTGCAAGCTCTGCTCCCCGAGGTGGACACGGCCACGCGCACCTTGAAGGCGCGGCTGGAACTGGCCAACCCGTCGGCGCGACTCGTGCCGGGCATGTTCGTGCGGCTGCGTTTTGTGGAGCCGGCGCGAGCGAAGTCGCTGCTGGTGCCGACAGACGCGGTCATCCACACCGGCCGCCGCAGCTTGGTGATGTTGGCCGAAACCGAAGGCCGCTTTCGCCCGGTGGAGGTGAAGACGGGACTGGAGGCGCAGGGGCAGACCGAGATCCTGGCCGGACTGGAGCCCGGGCAGCGCGTGGTGCTGGCCGGGCAGTTCCTGATCGACTCCGAAGCGAGTCTGCGGGGCGTCGAGGCTCGGCTAAACCGAACGCCCGGCGCACTCATTGCGATGCCCACGGCGCCCGAAGCCGCCTTGCACCGCACACCCGCGCGCATCAAGGCCATCGACGGCGACACCGTCACGCTGGACCATCCGCCAATCCCTTCGCTGAAGTGGCCGCAGATGGTCATGGACTTCCGCCTGCCCCCTACCGAGCGGCGGCCGCGTGATCTGGCACCGGGCGAGCAGGTTGAGGTCGAGTTCCGCATGCAGGACGGCGACCTGCCGCAGATCACGCGCGTGCAGCGCGTGGCACCAGGAGCCGGCAAATGATCGCCGCGCTCATCCGCTGGAGCCTGGTTAACCGATCCCTGGTGCTGCTCGGCAGCCTGCTGCTCACGGCCTGGGGTGTGGTGGCGCTGTCGCGCACACCGCTGGATGCGCTGCCGGACCTGTCGGACACCCAGGTCATCGTCCGCACCAGCTGGCCGGGGCAGGCGCCGCAGATCGTCGAGAACCAGGTCACCTACCCGCTGACCACCACCATGCTGTCGGTGCCTGGCACGCGGGTCGTGCGCGGCTTCTCGATGTTCGGCGACAGCTTCGTCTACGTCATCTTCGACGACGGCGTCGATCTGTACTGGGCGCGCTCGCGTGTGCTGGAGTACCTCAACCAGGTGCAGTCACGCCTACCCGCCGGGGCGAGGTCGTCGATCGGGCCCGACGCCACCGGTGTGGGCTGGATCTACCAGTACGCCCTCGTCGACCGGACGGGTGCCAACGACCTGGCGCAGCTGCGGGCGCTGCAGGACTGGTTCCTGCGCTTCGAACTGAAGACCGTGCCCGACGTGGCCGAGGTGGCCAGCATCGGCGGCATGGTTCGCCAGTACCAGATCGTGCTGGATCCCGACAGGCTGGCCGCCTATGGCGTCTCGCAGGGCATGGTGGCCGGTGCGGTGGCACGTGCCAACCAGGAGGCCGGGGGCTCGGTGGTGGAGATCGGCGAAGCCGAGTACGCCGTGCGAGCCAGTGGCTACCTCAAGACATTGGAAGACTTCCGGGCCATTCCGCTGCGCAGTACCGATGCGGGCGTGTCGGTGCGGCTGGGCGATGTGGCACGCATCCAGTTGGGCCCGGAGATGCGGCGTGGCATCGGCGAGCTCGATGGCGAGGGCGAGGCGGTGGGCGGCGTGATCGTGATGCGCTCGGGCAAGAACGCGCTGCAGACCATCGCCGCCGTCAAGGCGCGGCTGGCCGAACTGCAGCGCAGCCTGCCGCCCGGAGTGGAGATCGTGCCGGTGTACGACCGCTCGGGTCTGATCGAGCGCGCGGTGGACAACCTCGCCACCAAGCTGGTCGAGGAGTTCATTGTCGTCGCTCTGGTGTGCCTGGCCTTCCTGTTTCACCTGCGCAGCGCGGTGGTGGCCGTGGTATCGCTTCCGCTGGGCGTGTTGGCGGCCTTCATCGTGATGCAGCAGCAGGGCATCAATGCCAATGTGATGTCGCTGGGCGGCATCGCCATCGCCATCGGCGCGATGGTGGACGCGGCCATCGTGATGATCGAGAACGCGCACAAGCACCTGGAACAGTGGGAGCACGACCATCCGGGCCAGGCGCTGCAGGGCGAGGCACGCTGGCACGTGATCGGCGACGCGGCCGTGGAGGTCGGGCCGGCGCTGTTCTTCTCGCTGCTGATCATCACGCTGAGCTTTGTGCCGGTGTTTGCGCTGCAGGCGCAGGAGGGCCGGCTTTTCGCGCCGCTGGCCTACACCAAGACCTACGCGATGGCCGCCGCCGCGGGCCTGGCGGTGACGCTGGTGCCGGTGCTGATGGGCTACCTGATCCGCGGTCGCATTCCCAGCGAGGCGGCCAACCCGCTTAATCGCGTCCTCATCGCCTTGTACCGCCCGGTGCTGAACGCAGTGCTGACGGCGCCTTGGCTCACACTGGCCGCCGCCGTGCTGTTGGTGCTGGCGACCCTGTGGCCGCTGCGGCAGCTGGGCAGCGAGTTCATGCCGCCGCTGGACGAGGGTGACCTGCTGTACATGCCCACCGCGCTACCAGGTCTGTCGGCGGGCAAGGCGGCCGAGCTGCTGCAGCAGACTGACCGCCTGATCGAGACACTGCCCGAAGTGCAGAGCGTCTACGGTAAGGCTGGCCGAGCCGAAACCGCCACCGACCCGGCGCCGTTGGAGATGTTCGAGACCACGATCCAGTTCAAGCCGCGCGATCAATGGCGGCCGGGCATGACGCCGGACAAGCTTGTGGAGGAACTCGACCGCATCGTGCGCGTGCCTGGCCTGTCGAACATCTGGGTGCCACCCATTCGCAACCGCATCGACATGCTGGCCACCGGCATCAAGAGCCCCGTGGGCGTGAAGG
>CBFGPV010000086.1:0-17296 GCA_965650765.1 uncultured Burkholderiales bacterium | reverse complement strand
TGCACCAGCGAATAGGCGTGGATCAGCTCGACCGCGCAGGCCGCCCGCATGGCCGCAGGCGCCAGACCGTTGACGGCCTGCGCGCTGGCCAGCACCAGCAGCGGCCGCAGCCGCTTGCCGCCATCGAGCACGCCATAGCGCATGGCCTCGCCCAGGCCGACCGGTGCATCGGCCGGCACCCAGGCCTCCAGGGCCTGCTCGACGCTGGCCAGGCTGGCCTGGGCCCAGGCGTCGAACGTGTCGCTGCGATGGCCGTTCATGTTTGAGTCCAAGGTTTCAACTGCCCGTCTTCCAGCACCTTCACCTGCTCCTCGACCGCCTCCAGGCGGCCGCGGCAGAAGTTCAGCAGCACCGCACCGCGCTGGTAGCTCTGCAGCAGGCGATCCAGCGGCAGCTGCCCGGACTCGAGCTCGGCCACCAGCCTTTCCAGCTCGGCAAGGGCCTCCTCGTAGCTCGGCGGCAGGTCGGCCTGCCTGGCGTTGGGTGACTTGGGCATATCTTGAGAAGAAACCGACCATTGTAGTCAGGCGTTGCCAGGCGGCGCCCCGCCCTGGGGAGCCGACTCGAATTCCCGCTGATTTGACCGGGGTCCACCCCGGCTGACCACCCCCGGGTAAAATCGCGGGTTCCCCTGGACACCCCCCGCGCGTCTCGATCGTTCATATCCAGAGCACGGAGGTCACACGAACATTTCATGCGGAGCGGGTCGCAACCAGGAGGATGAGCCCACCGTGGGTGGTGGTTGACATTGGTTTTTGGAGATCCTGGGGATCATGTCAGACCTTTCCATCGCTCGAGAAGCGCTCGAGCAAAGCCACACGCAACTGCCGGTGACGGCATATTTCGCGAACGAACTCTTCGGACGCGAGATGGAGCTCATCTTCCAGTCCGGGCCTCGCTATCTCGGGCACGAGCTGTCGGTGCCCGAGCTTGGCGACTACTACGCCCTGCCTCAGGAGGGCGAAGGCCGTGCGCTGGTGCGCACCCCCAACGGTGTGGAGCTCATCTCCAACGTCTGCCGCCACCGGCAGGCGGTGATGCTGCGCGGGCGCGGCAACACCCGCAGCCACATCGTGTGTCCGCTGCACCGCTGGACCTACGGTCTGGACGGCCAGCTGCTGGGTGCACCGCATTTCAGCCATGACCCCTGCCTGAACCTCAACAACTACAAGGTGCGCACCTGGAACGGCCTGGTGTTCGAGGACAACGGCCGCGACGTGGCCGCTGACCTCGCCCGCCTGGGCCCCGTGGCTGACCTGGACTTCAGCGGTTACGTCCTCGACAAGGTCGAACTTCACCAGTGCGACTACAACTGGAAGACCTTCATCGAGGTCTACCTCGAGGACTACCACGTCGGCCCCTTCCACCCCGGTCTGGGCAACTTCGTGACCTGCGACGACCTGCGCTGGGAGTTCGGCCGCGACTACTCGGTGCAGACCGTGGGCGTGGCCAACGCGCTGGGCCGGGCCGGCTCGGACATCTATCGCCGCTGGCAGGACGCGGTGCTGAACTTCCGCCGCGACCGTCACGACGACCCCGTCCCGCGCCACGGCGCGATCTGGCTGACCTACTACCCGAACATCATGGTCGAGTGGTACCCGCATGTGCTGGTGGTGTCGACGCTGTACCCGCAGGGCCCGCAGAAGACACTCAACGTGGTGGAGTTCTACTACCCCGAGGAAATCGTCGCCTTCGAGCGCGAGTTCGTCGAAGCCCAGCAGGCCGCCTACATGGAGACCTGCGTCGAGGACGACGAGATCGCCCTGCGCATGGACTGGGGCCGCAAGGCCCTGATGGACCGCGGCGACAACGAGGTGGGCCCGTACCAGAGCCCGATGGAAGACGGCATGCAGCACTTCCACGAGTGGTATCGCGGGATCATGAAGACGGTCTGACGACCGTGCCGCGCGAGCCGCCGGGCGGCTCGACCCCAAGGGCGCCTGCGGGCGCCCTTTCCTTTTGTCCGGTCCCGGCCCGATCGCCAGTGAGAGGTGCGTCCCTGGACTTTGGTCTTACTCCTTTCGAGGGGATGACCGGCATCCGGGCCTGCGATAGGCTCGCGCCAACAAAAAAACCACACCAGGCGAGGGCACCATGTTCCGACGGGTACGCAACATCACATCCCGTGCATCACTCCGGGCGATCGCGCTGGCAGCGTCAGCACTGCTTGGCGCCTGCGGCGGGGGTGGTTCGTCCACCCAGCCCCAGTTCTCAGCCCCGGCCACGCTGCCAGTGCTTTCCACCGACATGCAACCTCAAGGCAGCACACCGGTGCTGTTGCGCACTGCCGTGGCCTACCGCAACCCGAAGTACGGAAGCTCCACTCAGCGCGCCTGGTTCGCCTTGCTGGCCGACGGGACCGGCATGAATGCGCCTTGGGAGACGACGGTGTTCCAGCCCGAGAACTGGCCCGACGACAGCACGCGGGCGTTCTGGCAGCCTCTGCGCTGGCGGGTCGAATCCGAGCGGCTGATCATCGAACTGAAGGACCTCCAGACCGGGCAGTTCACCTCTCGCTCGGAGATGGCGCTGCAGTGGACGCCCCGGGACGACATGACCGGACTTGTTGCAGTACGCGCCGACACGGCCAGCCTCGTTGGCAACTGGACGGGTGCCCCGGCGTCTGGCTCCTGGGGCGCCAACGCCGTGGCCGCACACGCGGGCCTGGCGTGCCCCGCGGCAGCCACCTACAACGCCTGGACAGGCACGCTCTCGATGAAGGCCGACCACACCTACTCGGCCAGCCTTGCCGTCAACCACGCGTGCACCGAGGGAGATCGGCAGGTCACGCTGCGAACCGGCCACCCGATGCTGACGCTCACGAGCGGCCAATGGGCGCTGGACACGCACGGACAGGTGATCTTCACGGACAGGCAGGCGGGCCGCGTGGTGATTCCCGTCGAGCTTGCCGTTGACGACGCGACGTCAGACCAGATCTCGATCTGCCTGGGCGGGGCACTGCTTCAGACGACCGGCCCGCGCACGTCCCCGCCGGTGCCGGCCACTGCGGCTTCAGCCTTGCCGACGCGAGACAACCTGCCCCTCACCCTGCGCTCTGCCGAGGGTTGCGGTTTTTCGCAGTCGGTCGAAGACCACGTCGGGACAGATCAGGCGCCCGTGACGGGCAAACCCAGGCATGTGACCCTGCAAGCCGACGGGCAGGCCGTCGTCTACATGGACCGCGACACCGCTCCGCGTGCATTGCAGTGGCAACTCGATGGTGAGGCCATCAGCCTGCGCGACGCACAGCACCAGGAGGTCACCCGACTGCACCGAGGCTGGCAGTCGCTGCAGCTCGGCCCGGTTTACGACGCGCCATCGGCGCTCGTGGGCGAATGGGATGCACGATCAACGTTCGAATGGGCCGGCCGTCACTCTGGCGCCTGGTCGGGCCGACTGAACCTGCAGGCGGACGGCCGGTACACGTCGGCTGTCCGGCTCGTCGTCCAGCAGGCGGCCGGTGTGCCGCAGCCGCTGTCGCGCCCGCTGACGCGACTGGTGCAAGGTCGGTGGCGCTACGAGCCGGCCCTGCGCCAGATCGAGCTGATCGAAGACGGACGCGCCGCCGCGTTGAGGTTTTTCGTGGCGCCGGAGCCACCGCTGCCGAATCTCGGCCGTGAGGTCATGCAGATCGACGGTGTGCAGTTCTCGCGCGTCCCCCCTTGAGTGCCGCCGTCAGGCCTGACGGCACCCCTGCCGCGGCGCATGCCACCCTCGACGCAACGGTTGGCAATCGCCTGCGGTCCCGACACCTCACCCACGAGTACACCTGTATGAATCCATCACGTCTCACTCTGCCGTGCCGTCACCACCTGGCTCCCTGGACTGCGCTCGTCGCCTCGGTCGCACTGGCGGCATGCGGCGGTGGCGGTGACGGATCGACGCCCGGCACGTTCACGCCACCCGAAGCGATGCCCGCGCTGGCCTCGAACCTCCAGCCGCAAGGCAGTGCACCGCTGCTGCTGCACACGCCGCTGGACGCGGTTTTTCACCCCAACTTCGGGCAATCCAGCACACGACTCTGGTTCGCACTGCGACCCGGCGGGACTGGGCACGACAGCGGGGTCTACGGCGAACAGGACCTGACCCCGGACGGCGCCACGGCGTTCGCATCGACCCTGAACTGGCAGCTCGACGGCGAGCGCCTCGTGACGCGCACGACATCCGGTGCATTCGATGTCCGCAGGGAGTTCTCCCCGAAATGGACACACCGCGACGGCGTCTCTGACCTGCAGTCCTTCGACGTCAACACCGCCTTGCTGGCGCGCGACTGGCGTGCCGCAGCCGACGCGTCGGACTGGGCAGCCCGCGCCGTGGTGAAGCGCGCCGCACTGTCGTGCCCGGCAGATGCGATCCAGGACATCGCCCGGTGGCAGGGATCCCTCAGGCTGCTCAACGACGGCACCTACACCGCTGCGTTGCGTGTCGAGCACGAGTGCGACGGCCCATCCGGATACCGCCTGACCACCGTGCGTACCGGCCACCCGCTGCTGTCATTGAGTGCCGGTCAATGGGAGCGGGACGGCAATGGCCTGCTGGTGTTCCGAGACACCGCTGCAGGCCGGCTCACGGTGACGGTCGAGGCGATGCGACCCGTCGGCGACGCGCTGACCGTCTGCCTCGCGGGCGCCACCTTGAGTGCCGCAGCATCGGCGCAGCAATTGAGCACGGCAACAACTGTCCGTTCGAACCGGCCGGTGCGCGGCAACCTGCCGCTGACTCTGCGCGCCCGCCAGGGCTGTGCGTTCGAATCCGCCTCCGAGGACCTGGGCCCGTGGCGCATCACGAACGTCCAGGGCACGCCGCGCCTCGTGACGCTCGGTGGCGATGGCCAGGCCACCGTCTACCTCGATGACGACTGGACAGGCCGCAGCGCACGCTGGCAGCTGGTGGGCGAGCAGCTCGTCTACACCGACAGCGCCGGCGCGCAGGTCCTGTCGCTGCACCGCGGCTGGAGCGGTCTGAGTGTCGCCGCTGCCGTCACCGCGCCCTTCCTGACAGGCACCTGGGAAGCCCTCTCCAGCCGGTCTGACGTCAATGCGACCACCGCATGGTCCGGGCCGCTGGTTCTGGGGTCCGACGGACGGTACACCGCGTCAATCACATTGAAGACCACCACCACACTGCCTGCACCGGACACCACGACGCACTCGCGCCCCCTCACGCGACTGGCGCAGGGCCGGTGGACCTACGATGCATCCAGCGGCGAACTGAAGCTGCATGAAGACGGCCGTGCCACGCCAGTGGGCCTGCTGGTGTCGCAGGAGCCCGCCTGGCAGGGTTCCGGAGACACCATTCAGATCGACACCGTGCAGTTTCGTCGGGCGGGCCCGTGATCCGCCAGGACGCAGCACGAACAACCTGAAGCACAATGCCGGGCAGCGGCCTGGTGTCGTGGGTCAGGAACGTCGGGCATGCCCCTGTCGTTCCGGCACGCGACACTCGCGCCCACCCGGCCCCTTGTGCTCCCAGTGAATCACCTCGACACGCAACCGCAGAAACGATCGCTCAGCCGCACCCTGCCGATGGCGGTGCTGATGTTCACCATCGTGCCGCTGGTGATCGCGGGCCTGCTGTCGCTGACCGAAAGCACCCAGCGGCTGCGACAGGAGCAGGAGCGGCGCACCCGCCAGACGGCCACGCTGATCGCCGCCCGCGCGGCCCAGCTCATCCAGGGAGCCGAGCGGCTGGCCGCGCTGGTGGCCAGCGACCCCGGACTCATTGCAGGCGATCTGGTCGCCCAGCTCCGCAGCCGTCCCGAGATCGACAGGGTGGACGTGCTGGATGCTCATGGCAAGGTGCTCGCACAGATCGCCCCCGATCGATCCGTGGACATCGGCGCGCCACCGCCCGCGGAAACAGCGCGCGGCTCACCACTAACACCCCACTGGAAACCCCGACCTGACGCCCAGGGCATCGCGGTGTTCCAGCCCATCGTGTCCACTGCGGCGCCCGGAGCCATCACCGGCTGGGTGGCGGTGGGCCTGACGTCCGAGGCCCTGGTCCAGGTGCTGGCGCTGCCCGCGGATGTGACCGGCGACGTACGCGCCGCCTTGCTGACCGATGCCGGCCAGCCCGTGGTGAGCAGCAATGTGCAGGCCGTCTCGACACCTGCCTTGACGGCGCAGCGCTCGAACCAGTACCTGACGGCCAGCGCGCCGCTGGCTGCCACCGCCTGGCGCGTCGAAGTGGTCGAGTCCCTGGACCAGTACCGCCGCCAGGTGATCGAGGAACTGCTGCGCTTCGGCGCCGTGGTGCTGGGCATCTCGCTGCTCAGCGCCTGGCTGGCCTGGCGGTTTGCGCGCGGGCTGGCCCAGGCGATCCGCGACGTGGCGCGTTCGGCCCGTGCCATCCTGCGGGGTCACTACCTCAATGCGCATGTCGAGCTGCAGCGTGACGACGAACTCGGCCTGCTGGCCGAATCGTTCAACCACATGAGCCATGAACTCGAGAAGCGCGAGCGCGAGCGCGACGTGTTCGGCCGGCTGGTGTCGCCCGAGGTGCGTGACCAGTTGCTCCAGGGCGAGCTGATGCTGGGCGGCCATGAGGTCGAGGTGACGGTGCTGCTCAGCGACATCCGCGGCTTCACCGCGCTGTGCGAGCAGATGAAGCCGCGCGACATCGTGCTCACGCTCAACGAGTACTTCACCCGCATGACCGAAGCGGTGCAACGTTACGGCGGCTACATCAACAACTTCATGGGCGATGCGATGGTGGTGGTGTTCGGCGCACCGCGCCCGGACCCGCACCGGGTGGAGCGCGCGCTGTATGCCGCGGTGGAGATGCAGGCCGCGCTCGAGGAGTTCAACCGTGAGCGGGCGACCTACGGAGCACCGCGCCTGGTGATGGGCATCGGTCTGGCCAGCGGCACCGCCCTGGCGGGCCAGATCGGCTCGCCCGAGCGTTGCATCTACACGGTCATCGGCGACACGGTGAACGTGGCCGCCCGGCTCGAAGGACTGGGCAAGCTTGCGCCCAGCATGGCGGCCTTCGTCAACCAGACGACCTACGACCTGCTGCCCCCGGCCCTGCGTGCCGCCCTGGTGCCACTGGGCGCCCAGCGTCTGAAGGGGCGCGACCGCAGTGTCGAGGTCTACGCCCTGCCCGCATTGGCCGACCTGCCGCCACCGGGCGACCACCTGCTGCGCACCGAGGAAGAAGTGCTCTGACATGCAAGCTCCGATCCTGATGATCCTGGCCTCGCTGCTGTTCGCCACCATGGGCGTGTGCGTGAAGTACGCATCGGCCTACTACAGCGCCGGCGAGATCGTGTTCTACCGCGGCCTGGTGGGTGCGAGCATGCTGGCCGTGCTGGTATGGCGCCGCGGCGGAACCCTGCGCACCAGCGTGCCGGGCATGCACTTCTGGCGCAGCCTGAGCGGCGTGATGGCGCTGTGCCTGTGGTTCTATTCGATCGGCGGGCTGCCGCTGGCCACGGCCATGACGCTGAACTACATGTCGTCGGTCTGGATGGCGCTGTTCCTGCTCGGTGGCGCGATCGTGATGGGAGGCGCACGCGTGGACGGGCGCCTGATCGCCGCGGTGCTGACCGGCTTTGCCGGTGTGGCGCTGATCCTGCGCCCGACCATCGAACAGGACCAGCTCTGGTACGGCCTGATCGGCCTGCTGTCGGGCATCCTGTCGGCCACGGCCTACCTGCAGGTCACGGCACTGGGCCGCAGCGGCGAGCCGGAGTACCGCATCGTGTTCTATTTCTCGCTGGGTGGCATTGCGGCCGGTGCCCTGACCATGCTGACCACCGGCGCCAGCGCGCACACGCCTGAAGGCGTGGGCCTGCTGCTGGCAGTGGGCCTGCTGGCCACCGTGGCGCAGTTGATGATGACGCGCGCTTACAGCACCGGCAAGACCCTGGTCAACGCCAGCCTGCAGTACCTGGGCATCGTCTTTTCCTTTGTCTACGGTGTGGTGCTGTTCCACGACCCGGTGACCTGGATGGCCATCCTTGGCATGATCTTCATCGTTGCCGCCGGAGTGGCGGCGACCTTCCTGCGCAGCAAGGCCGCACCGGCCGTGCCCGCAACCTCGACGACCGACACATGAACCACACGATCCTGATCTCTGCTGAGGCCCTGCGTGACGCGCTGGCGGCACCCGACGCGGCTCGCCACCTCGTGGTGCTCGACGCCAGTTTCGATCTGGCCGACCCCGGCGCCGGCGAACGTGCCCATGCTGCCGGCCATGTGCCGCAGGCGCAGTATGTCCACCTGGACCGCGACCTGAGCGGCCCCAAGACCGGGCGCACCGGGCGGCATCCGCTGCCCGATCGCGCGACATTCGCCCGCACGGCTGGCCGTCTGGGCATCGCCCCGGGCGTGCAGGTCGTGGCGCTGGACGGGCAGGGCGGCCCCTATGCCGCCCGGGCCTGGTGGATGCTGAAGTGGCTGGGCCACGATGCGGTGGCCGTGCTCGACGGTGGCATCGCGGCATGGCAGGCGGTCGGTGGCGAGCTGACGGTGGCGGCGCCAGTCGTCGAGCCACAGGCGCCCTACCCTGAACGCCCCAGCCTCGTGCCACACGTCGGGGCCGATGCGCTGCTGGCCGAACTCTCGGCGGGGTCGGCCCAGGTCGTCGACGCCCGCGCGGGCGAACGATTCCGCGGCGAGGTCGAGCCGCTTGACCCGGTGGCCGGGCACATCCCGGGCGCGCTCAACCGCTTCTTCAAGGACAACCTCGACGCGGACGGCCGCTTCAAGGACGCCGCCCGCCTGCGCACCGAGTTCACCGCACTGCTCGGCGACGCCTCGGGCAACCGCGTCGTGCATCAGTGTGGGTCAGGTGTCACCGCATGTCACAACCTGCTCGCGATGGAGGCCGCCGGACTGGGCGGGACCCGACTCTATCCGGGCTCGTGGAGCGAATGGTGCGCCGATCCGGCCCGGCCGGTGGCGCGCGGCTGAGTCACCAGCGGTTTCAGCGCCTGGGGAAGACCCGCACGCCGGGTTGTTTGCGCTTGCACGAGCCCCTTGACTTGGGTCAACATGGTCCGGCGCCACCGGCGCAAGATGGACCTGTCCACCCAGACCAAGGAGGCTCACCATGTACAAGCGCATCCTCGTCCCGACCGATGGCTCGGACATCACCCAGCGCGCCATCGGCACGGCCGTGCAGCTGGCCAAGACCTTCGGCGCCGAGATCTTCACGATCAGCGTGAAGGACCCCTACCCCTACAGCGCGATGTCCGAGATGCAGCCCACCCTGCCTCAGGAGTTTCTCGACGCCCAGGAGCGCATGGCGGCGCGCAACGTGCAGGGTGTGAAGAACGCCTGCGAGGCCGCTGGTGTGCAGTGCACTGGACACACCGTCGAATCGGTCAGCGTCTGGGAGGCGGTCGTCGATCACGCCAAGCAGCAGTCGTGCGACCTGATCGTGATGGCCTCGCACGGCCGGCGCGGGGTGCAGGCCCTGCTGCTGGGCAGCGAGACCAACCGGGTGCTGACGCACTCGACCGTGCCGGTGCTGGTGGTGCGCTGACGCATACGCCGGGGCGGCGCGCACCGCATGCGCCGTGCCGCCTCAGTGGGAATGCAGGGCGCTGGTGATCAGCATCATGCCGCCGATGCCGGCGCCCAGCCACAGGATCTGCGCCAGCGTCTGACGGGCCCCCAGGCGCTGCTGCAACTGCGGAATCAGATCGGCCAGCGCCACGTAGACGAAGCTGCTGGCGGCGATGACCAGCAGGTAGGGCAGCGCCCAGCTGTCCGGCCCGATGGCCAGGTAGCCGACGATGCCGCCGACGATCGTGACCGCACCGGCCGCCGACGTCCACAGCACCGCCTTGCGCGCCGAAAAGCCCGTATGGCGCAGCACGATGAAGTCGCCGATGTGGTGCGGCACCTCATGCGCCAGCACCGCCAGCGTGGCCGCCAGCCCGAGCTTGACGTCGGCAACAAAGGCTGCGGCAATCAGCACGCCGTCGACAAAGGTGTGCACGCTGTCGCCGAGCAGCAGGGCCCAGCCACCGGTGCGCGGTCCATGGTGATGCGCGTGCCCGTGCCCGTGCCCGTGTCCATGGGCGTGTGCATGTGCATCTGCATGACCGTGCGCATGGGATGCGGCATGCGCATGAGGCGTGTGCGCCGCCGGCTCCGGTGATTCGGTTGCACGGCCTTCGCCGTGGTGGCTGGGGTCATGGTCACCGTGTTCATGACCGTGGTGGTACAGCTCGCCTTTTTCCAGCAGGAAAAAGAACACCACGCTGGCCAGCAGGGTGCCGAACAGCGCATGGGCCGAGGCTTCGCTCTCGAAGGCCTCGGGCAGCAAGTGGGTGAAGGCCGTGGCCAGCAGTGCCCCCGCGGCCAGGCTCAGCAGATGAGGCACCCAGGTGCCCAGCACCCGCAACGCCAGCCCCGCCGCCAGCCACACGCTCAGCACGCCGGCACTGAAGGTTCCCGCCAGAATCCACGCCCAACTCATCATCACGCCACCAGATACGCACAAAAAAAGCCGCGGCAAGCCACGGCTTTCGGGGTCACGGCGGGCCTCAGGCCACGCCGTGCTTCTTGAACCAGTCCAGCGCGCGCTTCCAGCCGTCGTCGGCGGCCTCCTTGCGGTAGCTCGGCCGGTAGTCGGCATGGAAGGCATGCGGTGCGTCGGGGTACACGACGAACTCGGACTGCTTCGCTGCTGGCCCGCCTGCCGCCAGCGCAGATTTCATCTTATCAACCGTGTCAAGCGGAATGCCCGCGTCCTGTCCGCCGTACAGTCCCAGCACCGGGCCCTTGAGGCTGGCGGCCACGTCCACCGGATGACGCGGCGTGAGCTCGGTGTTGTTGCCCACCAGCCGGCCATACCAGGCCACGCCGGCCTTCACCGGCGCATGAGCCGAATAGAGCCAGGTGATGCGCCCGCCCCAGCAGAAGCCGGTGATGCCGAGGCGGCTCGTGTCGCCGCCATTGGCCCCGGCCCACGCCACGCAGGCATCGAGGTCACCCATCACCTGCGCATCGGGCACCTTGGCAATGACCTCCTGCATCAGCTTGGCGATCTCGCCGTAGGACTGCGCGTCCCCCTGGCGCACGAACAGCTCCGGGGCCAGCGCCAGGTAGCCGGCCTTCGCAAAGCGGCGCGCCACGTCGGCGATGTGTTCATGGACGCCGAAGATCTCGGAAATCACCAGCACCACCGGCAGCCCGGTCCGTCCCGCAGGCTGGGCCCGATAGACCGGCATCTTGAAGTCTCCCACCGGGACCATCACCTCGCCGGCCGTCAGGCCCTGTGCATCCGTCTTGATGGTCTGGGCGGACACCGGCAGCACCGCGGCGGCAAAGCCGCTGCCCACCGCCGTCTTGACAAAGCTGCGGCGAGAAAAGTCCCGGCCCGGGGCCAGGCTGTCGAGGTCTTGCTTCAACATGGTTCCTCCGAATGCAGTGAGGGCGACGAAAACGCGACGATGCCCGGCCGGCGCCACATGCACCGCCGGTGCGCTCCGCAGCCTACACGAGCCCGGAGGCTGCCGCATCGCGCCCGGCCGCTGAAGGCCCACCATTTGCAGGGACAATGCGGCACCATGAGCCTGACCAAACCTTCCCGGGCTGCGGCCGCGCAGCCGTCTCGCCCCCACGACACCATGCTGGCGGCCATCGACATCGGCTCGAACAGCTTCCGGCTCGAGATCGGCCAGCTCACGCGCGGCCAGTACCGGCGCCACGACTACCTGAAGGAAACCGTCCGGCTCGGAGGCGGCCTGGACGAACAGGGCCGCCTGACCGAAGAGGCGCAGTTGCGCGGCCTGGCCTGCCTGGCCCGGTTTGCCGAGCGCCTGCGCGGCTTTCGCCCCGAGCGGGTGCGCGCCGTGGCCACGCAGACCCTGCGCGAAGCCCGCAACCGCGACGCCTTCCTGGCCCGCGCCCAACTGGTGCTGGGCTATCCGATCGAGGTGATCTCCGGGCGCGAGGAGGCCCGCCTGATCTATGTCGGCGTGGCTCGCTTGCTGCCGCCGGGGCCGGGCCGGCGCCTCGTGATCGACATCGGCGGGCGCTCGACCGAGATGATCATCGGCGACGGGCGCACGCCGCTGCGCGCCGAATCCTTCCAGATCGGCAGCGTCAGCCTGTCGCAACGGTTCTTCGCGGACGGTCGCTTCACCGAAGCCGCCTTCCGACAGGCGCAGGTCGCGGCCGGTGCCGAACTCGAAGAAGCGCTCGAAGCCTTTGCGCCCGGCCTGTGGGTCGAGGCGCTGGGCTCGTCGGGCACGGCCGGTGCGGTGTCGCAATTGTTGGCGGCCAGCGGCCAGACCGATGGCGTGATCACCCCGCAGGGCCTGCAATGGTGCATGGAGCAATGCCTGAAGGCGGGCCGCACCGACCGCCTGGTGATGCCGGGCCTGAAGGAGGACCGCAAGGCCGTGCTGGGCGGTGGCCTGTCCATCCTGTACACGCTCGCGGCGCACTTCGGCATCGACGCCCTGCAGCCGGCCCGCGGCGCGCTGCGCCAGGGTGTGATCTTCGATCTCGACGACCGCCTGGGCGCCGCGACCGACACCGGCCATGCGCAGGACATGCGCGACGAATCGGTGCGCCACCTGCAGGAGCGCTTCGAGGTGGACATGGCACAGGCCGAACGGGTGCAGGTCGTGGCACGGGCACTGCACGCCAGCGTGGCGGCCGACGCGCCACCCGAGGCCCAGCGTGAGCTCGACTGGGCCGCGGCCCTGCACGAGATGGGCATGATGGTCTCGCACCATGACCACCACCGGCACAGTGCCTACCTGCTGGGGCATGTCGATGCCCCCGGTTTCTCGCAGTCCCAGCAGCGCCGGCTGGCCGCGCTGGTGCTGGCCCAGCGCGGTGGTCTGCGCAAGTCCGAGGAGTCCCTGAAGGACGAGCGCTTTGCGTGGCAGGTGCTGTGCCTGCGCCTGGCCACCTTGCTGTGCCACGCCCGCAGCCTGCCGGCGCGCGACGCGCTGTCGCTGCGCCGTCGCGGCCGGGTGGCCACGCTCAGCGCGCCGTCGCACTGGGCCGAGGCGCATCCGCGCACGCTGTTCCTGCTGCAGGAAGAACAGGCCGCCTGGGCGCGCACCAGCGCCCTGGAGCTGGTGCTGGACGTGGCGGGCTGACCTCGGCTGCAGCGCACGGCGAGTGCGCGGACTCAGGCCGTGCGCACCCAGCGCGCCATGGCGCGCGCCTCGTTGTCTGCTGCCAGCGACTCCAGCCCCTGGGCCACGCCCTGCCGATCGGCTGGCGAGCGGTTCTGGCTGACCTTCCATTTGCCGCTCAGCGGTGCCTCCAGCACGACCTCGATGCCGACGATCACGCGCAGGAGCTGCGCGGTGAAGTCG
Source organism: uncultured Burkholderiales bacterium (assembly GCA_965650765.1). Classification (GTDB taxonomy): domain Bacteria; phylum Pseudomonadota; class Gammaproteobacteria; order Burkholderiales; family Burkholderiaceae_C; genus Caldimonas. The sequence goes on along the minus strand of CBFGPV010000086.1, from coordinate 3,999 downwards.
GCCGGTGCGTCGTCGAGCTGCCACGGGTGCGTCTGGCCGGCTTCCATGCGGCGAGTCATGCGTTCGAGCTGGTCGCGCACCCAGACAGCATCGTCATGGACGACCAGGCGGCCGCGGGCCTGCACCATCACGTAGTTGTAGGTCGGCACGACCTTGCCCGTGGCCGCCTTGCTCGCATACCAGCCGGGGCTCACGTAGGCGCGCGGCCCCTGGAAGACGACCAGCACCGGCTGGCCCGGGGACTTCCACAGCGGGTTGGCGCGCGCCACGTGGGCCTGCAGGCTGCCATGCGGCCCGCCCGAGGGCACATGCAGGAAAGGAATCAGGTTGGCCTCGGGCATGACGCCATCGGCCCCCGCTGCGGCACTGGCCGAGACCAGCAGCCCCAGCGGCTCGTGTTCGATCAGCTCGGTCATCCAGGCCGCATCGGCCGGCTCGAAGGTGGAAGGCAGGTACATCGTCGTCGTCTCGCAGCAGATTCAGCCGGCCGGGATCACCGGTTCGCAACGCACCTCGGTGAGCACCGAGTTCGCGATGAAGCAGGCATCGTGTGCGTCGTGGTGCAGGGCCACCAGCCGGTCCGCATCCGGGGCGCTGCCGGGCGCAAAGCTCACCTGCGGTCGCAATGTGACCACCGTCATCGCCATGCGCCCCTGCGCATTGCGGGCCATCACGCCCACGGCCTGATCCTCGTAGCGGTCCACCACCCATCGCTCGCGGGCGGCCAGCGACAGGAACCACAGCATGTGGCAGCTCGACAGCGAAGCGACAAACGCCTCCTCCGGATCGACCCCGGCCGGGTCGGACCACGGCAACGGCACCACATGGGGCGAGGACGACGCCGGCACGCGTGCCCCGCCGTCGAACTGCCAGGCATGGGCGCGGCTGTAGCGGTTGTCGATGAACGTCGCGTCGCCGCGCGACCACTGGACATGGGCGCCGTATTCGGCCATGGGCACTCCTTCGGACAAGGTTTCAGACAAGGTGATACGTCAGGAACTCGCGATCGCGCCGCCATCCGAGCGATTCGTACAGCGCCTGCGCCGGCAGGTTGTCGACCGCCGTGCACAGGCTCAGCCGGATGGCCCCCTGCCCACGCGCCCACCGGGCGGCGGCGCGCAGCAGGCCGGCGCCCACGCCGCCGCGACGTGCACTGCGCTCGACATACAGGTCGTTCAGGATGACGATCGGCGCCATCGACACCGACGACCATGACGGATACAGCTGGCACAGGCCGACAGCCCGACCGCCCTCATCGCGGGCCAGCAGGATCGTGGACTCGTGCCGGGCCTGGCGCGCGTCCAGGAAGGCCGCGGCACCCGTCGGGTCGCTCTCACGGCCATAAAACACCCGGTAGGCGTCGAACAGGGCGATTGCATCCTCGCGATCGGCACCCTCCGGCCAGCTTGCGGGCGTGATGGCGTGAATGACCAGGGCGGTGGAGGCATCGGGCTGGAAGGTCATCGGTCGGGTCCTGCAAGGTGAAATCATCAATTGGCTCACGCAGCATAGGCCGGTATCCTCTGCACGAAGGAACCAATCCAGCATGTCGGACCGAACCACTGCCCCTCGGGCGCCCCGGCACACCGAGTTACGCCAGCAGGTCTACCTGCGACTGCGCCACGCCATCGAGCACGGCACGTTTGCGCCGGGCGACCGCCTGCCCCCCTCCCGCGAGCATGCGCAGGTGCTGGGCGTGGCGCGCAACACGGTGCTGTGGGCCATCGAGCGGCTGCAGGCCGAGGGCTACCTCATCAGCCGGGTCGGCGACGGGACCTACGTGGCGCCACGGCCGTCTGCGGCTCGCTCGGGCAGTGGTGCCGCCCTGCCGATGCCCGGGCAACTGTCGAAGCGCGGTCGGCTGATTGCCGACACCGCCTTGCGCTGGCGCCCACCCACGGCAGCGCCGGTGGCCTTCCGGGTCGGGCATCCAGCGGTCGATGCCTTTCCGTTTGCCGTGTGGGAGCGCCTGCAGCGCCAGACCTCACCCCAGGCTCGTCAACAGACGAGCTGCTACCTGGACCCGGCCGGTCATCCACCGCTGCGCGAAGCCGTGGCGCAGTGGCTGCTGGTGTCGCGCGGCATCCGCTGCGAGCCGGCACAGGTGCTGATCACGTCGGGTTCACAGCAGGCGATCGACCTGATCGGGCGGCTGCTGCTGGACGTGGGCGACGAGGTGCTGGTCGAGGACCCGGGCTACCCGGGCATCCGCGCCAATCTGGTGGGTCAGGGCATCCGGGTGCGTCCGACCCCGGTCGATGCCCAGGGTCTGGACGTGGCCTGGGCCGAGCAGCACGGGCAAGGCGCCCGCATGGTGGTGGTCACGCCGACACATCAGTTCCCGCTGGGGGTGCGCATGAGCCTGGCGCGCCGGCTGAGCCTGATCGACTGGGCCCGCCGGCATGACGCCTGGGTGATCGAGGACGACTACGACGGCGAGTTCCAGTACGCCGAGCATCGCACGCCGGCGCTGTGCAGCATGCCGCACGATGGCCGCGTGCTGCATGTGGGCACCTTCTCGAAGACGCTGCATCCGGGCGTCCGTCTGGGGTTCATCGTGGTGCCGCAGCACCTGGTCGATGCCTTCGCGTGCGCCAAGGCCCTCAGCGACCGGCACTCACCCGGCGCTGCGCAGGACGTGCTGGCACGCTTCATCAGCGACGGGCATCTGCTGCGGCACCTGCGCCGCATGCGCGAGCTCTACCTTCAGCGCCAGCAACTGCTCATCGAGACGATCGCGCGTCACAGCGGCGGTGAGGTGCGGCTGGCGCCCAGTGCGCATGGCATGCATCTGGTGCTCGAGACCGATGCCGCCTGCCACGACACGGCCGTGTCGGCGCGGGTGGCCGAGACCGGCACCTTCCTCGCGCCTGTGTCGGCCTACACGATCGAGGCGGTGCGCCGCGGCTGGATGTTCGGCTATGCCGGGTATCCGGAGGCCGAGCTGGTGCAGGCGGGCCGACGGGTGGCCGGCCTGATCGCCACCGCGTGGCGCGCTCGTGCGGCTCAGCCCTGAGCCCCGGCGACCTGCGGCCCCTGGAAACCGCGCGCCCGGAAGGTCAGCACCAGGGTGTCCCGGTGCCCGCCCTCGCCCTCGCCGAGCGGCTGGATCGGGGTGCTCTCGTGGATCACACGCTCATCGTCGAGGATCAGCACCGACCAGGGCTCGGTCAGCGTGAAGCGGATGCCATGTGGCCCCTGAGCCTCGAACACCCGGGTCTCGCCGCCCTTGATGCCCTCACGCCCGACCAGCACGACCACGACAAAGTCCACCCCGTCGCGATGCGCCCCCTCGGGCGTGGGACGGCCGATGCCGTCGGTCGTGTCGATGCGGAACTGATGCGCCTCGACATACCAGGGCTGCGCGCCCTTCCAGGCCGAACAGGCACCGGCCAGCCCGGTGAGCAGATGCGCCCAGGCCGGCGTGCCCACCACCTCGGCCGCCATCGGTTCGAACCAGCGCTCCAGGCCGCCGTGCAGCGCGTTGTATTCCACCGGCTGCCAGTGGGCCCGGTGCGCCACCGGGTCGATGTGCTGGCCATTGACGACAAAACAGGCGTGGCGCCGTGAGCGGTAGCGTCCTCCGTCACGCAGGTACCCGTCGGGCGGCAGGTCGTTCCAGCTGGGCTCCAGCGCCCGCAGTTCGGACAGTGATGCATCGACGAATTGCGCCAGACCCTGCGCGCTCATCACCGCATAGCCGCGGTCGCGCACGGTGGACACCAGGAGAGACGGATCAGTCAGCGGCGGAGGCAGGGGCATGGCAGCAGCACGTTGCAGTTCGGAGTGGACAAGGCAAGGAGCGAATGCTCGGAAACCCGAATGTAACGCCCTGCACCATCCGTGTGCAGCGGGGCATGCGACACGCGGGCGGCAGGGAGCCGCCGCCGCGCGCCGCGTGCACTCAGTCGTCCAGCGCGGCGTAGGCCAGTTGGCGGAACTGCTGGCGCAGTTCGTCGCGCTGGCCCGGCGCCTGGGCCATCAGGATGGCCAGCAGCC
>CBFGPV010000085.1:0-17374 GCA_965650765.1 uncultured Burkholderiales bacterium | reverse complement strand
TTCTTGCTGGTGCACATGATGACCGGCACGTCAGCAAAATTCGGGTCGCGCGTGATGGCCCGGGTGAGCTGGAAGCCGTTCTGGCCGGGCATCACCACGTCCATCAGGATCAGGTCGGGTTTTTCCTCGGCCAGGCGCTTGAGTGCCTCTTCGCCGTTCTCGGCGGTGCGCACTGCGTAGCCGCGCTTGGTGAGCAGTTCGGACAGGTGATGCAACTCCGTCTTGGAGTCATCGACCAACAGGATCTTCTTGACTGGCATGGCTCTTTCCTCGTTCATCGCGTCGCGCGCGGAGTCCGTCGCGACGCCTGTGCATGGGCTCGGGGCTCAAGCGACAAGGCGCCCTGACCAGGCGCCCTGCGCTTCACGCCGCCTTGCGGTGCTGCTCGACGGCTTGCAATAACTGGTCCTTCGTGAAGGGCTTGGTCAGATAGTCCTGGGAGCCGACCATGCGGCCTCGTGCCTTGTCGAACAGGCCGTCCTTCGACGACAGCATGATCACCGGCACCCCGGAGAACTTCGGGTTGCGCTTGATGATCGCGCAGGTCTGGTAACCATCCAGACGCGGCATGAGGATGTCGCAGAAGATCAGGTGCGGCTCATGGTCGTTGACCTTGGCCAGGGCATCGAAACCGTCTTCGGCCAGCACCACTTCATAGCCGCCTTGTTTGAGGAAGATTTCCGCACTGCGGCGGATGGTGTTGCTGTCATCGATGACCAGCACCTTGGTGGTGGCATCCGCGGCATCGGGCGCGGTTGGCATTGTGTCGCTCACTGAGCCCTCTCCTCAACGACGGGTGTGTGGCTTGGCTTAAATCTGCACCATCTCGAAGTCTTCCTTGCGTGCGCCACATTCCGGACAGGTCCAGTTCATCGGCACATCCCCCCACGCGGTGCCGGGCGATATGCCATGCTCGGGGTCCCCTGCGGCTTCGTCGTAGATCCATCCGCAAATCAGGCACATCCAGGTTCGAGACTCACTCACTTTGTATCAGTTTCACTACAATGATGCGAGTCATTGTAGCCTTACGAAGACACCAAACCTCAAGGGTTTGTGCGAACTTACACGCGATTGTTCATGTGAAGTTCAGTTGTAACAGCACCGCCCCCAACATGGCTACCGCACATGCCCACCGACGTCCAAGCACCTGACACCGACCCCTCCACCCAAGACGCCAGCGGACCGCCCTGCGTCATGACCTTCAACGCGAACGACCCCAGCGGCGCCGGCGGCCTGGGTGGCGACATCGCCACCCTCTCGGCGATGGGCGCCCACGCCCTGCCCGTCGTCACCGCCGTGATGCTGCGTGACACCGCCGAAGTCTTCGACCAGGCCGTGATCGAGGAGGACACCATTGTCGAGCAGGCCCGCAGCATTCTGGAAGACGCCGCCATTTCCGCCTGGAAGGTCGGCTTCCTGGGCAATGCCGAGGCGGTGAGCGCCGTGGCCGAGGTGCTGAGCGACTACCCGGACGTGCCGCTGGTGGCCTACATGCCGGCCCTGCCCTGGATGGAAGAAGGCGAGCACGATGCCTACCATGAGTCCTTCCGCGAGCTGGTGCTGCCCCAGGCCGAGGTGCTGGTGGGCAATCACAAGACGCTGACCGACTTCCTGCTGCCCGAATGGGATGCCGATCGCCCGGCATCCCCGCGCGAGCTGGCGGTGGCCGCGGCCGAACACGGCACCCGCTTCGTGCTCGTGACCGGCATCCAGCTGCCCGACCAGTTCGTCGACAACGTGCTGGCCTCGCCCGAAGGCCCGATCGTCGGCGAGAAGTTCGAACGCTTCGACGTGAGCTTCATCGGCGCCGGCGACACCCTGGCGGCCGCCGTGGCGGCCATGCTGGCCAACGGCGTCGAGCTGCACATGGCCGCGTCCGAGGCGCTGGCCTTCCTCGACCAGTCCCTGGATGCCGGCTTCCGGCCCGGCATGGGCTCGGTCGTGCCCGACCGCTTCTTCTGGGCGCAGCCGCCGGCCGAGGGCGAAGAAGGCGACCCCCTGGACCCCGACACCCCCACTGACCCCCGCCATGTCCACTAACGCAGCATTGTTCGAGCGCGCACAGCGCGTGATCCCCGGCGGTGTCAATTCGCCGGTGCGCGCCTTCCGGGCGGTGGGCGGCACACCGCGCTTCATCGCGCGGGCCGAGGGCGCCTGGATGTTCGATGCCGAAGGCCGGCGCTACATCGACTACATCGGCTCCTGGGGGCCGATGATCCTCGGCCACGGCCACCCTGCCGTGCTGCAGGCCGTCCAGGAGGCCGCCACACAAGGCTTTTCGTTCGGCGCGCCGACCGAGCGCGAGATCGAACTGGCCGAGGAAATCCTGAAGCTCGTGCCGTCGATGGAGCAGGTGCGCCTGGTGAGCTCGGGCACCGAAGCCGCGATGAGCGCGATCCGGCTGGCGCGCGGCGCCACCGGCCGCTCGCGCCTGATCAAGTTCGAGGGTTGCTACCACGGTCATGCCGATGCGCTGCTCGTGAAGGCCGGTTCAGGCCTGGCGACCTTCGGCAACCCCACCAGCGCCGGCGTGCCACCCGAGGTCGTGCAGCACACGCTGGTGCTGGAGTACAACAACCTCGATCAGCTCGAACAGGCGTTTGCCGCGCATGGTGCAGACCTCGCCTGCGTGATGATCGAGCCGATCGCCGGCAACATGAACTTCGTGCGCGCCAGCGTGCCCTTCATGCGCCGCCTGCGCGAGCTGTGCACCGCCCATGGGGCCCTGCTGGTGTTCGACGAGGTGATGACCGGTTTTCGGGTGGCGCTGGACAGCGCCCAGGGGGTGTACGGACGGCTGATCCCCGGCTTCCGCCCGGACATGAGCGTGTTCGGCAAGGTCATCGGCGGCGGCATGCCGCTGGCCGCGTTCGGCGGCCCGCGCGACATCATGCAGCAGCTCGCACCGGTGGGCCCGGTCTACCAGGCCGGCACCCTGTCGGGCAACCCGGTGGCCACCGCCTGTGGCCTGGCCACGCTGCGCGAGATCCAGAAGCCCGGCTTCTTCGATGCGCTTGCCGCACGCACCCGCACGCTGGTCGAGGGACTGACAGCCGCCGCCCGTGACGCAGGTGTGCCCTTCGTGGGCGACTGTGAAGGTGGCATGTTCGGCTTCTTTTTTGCCGACACCCTGCCCCAGCAGTACACCCAGGTCATGGCCACCGACAAGGAGCGCTTCAACCGCTTCTTCCACGGCATGCTCGATCGCGGCGTCTACCTGGCGCCGGCACTCTACGAAGCCGGTTTCGTCAGCTCGGCGCACAGCGCCGACGACATCACCGCGACCGTGGCCGCGGCGCGCGAGGCCCTGGCCGCCGGCTGAAGCGCCCGCTCGCTCGCATTCGGCGAATGCATGCATCGCGGGATAATCCCGCGATGCACATCCACATCCTTGGCATCTGCGGCACCTTCATGGGAGGCCTTGCCGCGCTCGCCCGCGAGGCGGGCCACCAGGTCACCGGCTGCGACGCTGGTGTCTACCCCCCGATGAGCGACCAGCTGCGTGCGCTGGGCATCGAGCTGATCGAAGGCTATTCACCGGACCAGCTCACGCTGCGCCCCGACATGTGGGTGGTGGGCAATGTCGTGAGCCGGGGCAACCCGCTGATGGAGGCCATCCTCGACGCCGGGCTGCGCTACACCAGCGGCCCGCAGTGGCTGGCTGCACATGTGCTGCAAGGTCGCCACGTGATGGCCGTGGCCGGCACGCATGGCAAGACGACGACCACCTCGATGCTCGCCTGGATCCTGGAGCACACCGGGCGGCAGCCCGGCTTCCTGGTGGGCGGCGTGCCGCAGAACTTCGGCGTGTCGGCGCGGGTGGGCCGCATCGGCACCGACCTGCACGACAGCAGCCCCTTCGTGATCGAGGCCGACGAGTACGACACCGCGTTTTTCGACAAGCGCAGCAAGTTCGTGCACTACCGGCCCCGCACCGCGATCCTGAACAACCTCGAATTCGATCACGCCGACATCTTTGATGACCTCGCCGCGATCGAGCGCCAGTTCCACCATCTGGTGCGCACCGTGCCCGCGCAGGGGCGTGTGGTGGTCAATGGCCGCGAAGCCAGCCTGAAGCGGGTGCTGGCCAAGGGATGCTGGAGCCCGGTCGTGGGGTTCGGGGCGGACGACATGACCGGCTCGCTGGTGGCGCACGGCGACCCGCAGTCCTTCGACGTGTTGCGTGACGGCCAGGTGCTGGCCCGTGTGAACTGGCCCCTGCTGGGTGAACACAACCAGCTCAATGCCCTGGCTGCCCTGGCCGCCGCCGAGCATGTGGGTGTGTCCCCGGCCGAGGGTGCCAGGGCCCTGGGTGAATTCATGAACGTGCGACGCCGCCTCGAACTGCGGGGCGAAGCGGGCGGCGTGTCGGTCTATGACGACTTCGCCCACCACCCCACGGCCATCCGCACGACGGTCGACGGGCTGCGCCGCAAGGTCGGCGACGCACGCATCCTGGCCGTGTTCGAGCCGCGTTCCAACACGATGAAGCTGGGCACGATGAAGGCCCAGCTGCCCTGGTCGCTCGAACAGGCCGACCTGGCCTTCTGCCACAGCGGCGGGCTGGGCTGGGACGCCGTCGAAGCGCTGGCGCCCATGGGCGCGCGTGCTGCCGTGGCCGACAGCATCGACGCGCTGGTGGATCAGGTGCTGGCCGCCGCGCGGCCGGGCGATCATGTGCTGTGCATGAGCAACGGCAGCTTCGGCGGCGTGCACGACCGACTGCTTGCCGGCCTTGCCCGCCTCACTGGATGAAACCGCCGGCGCGGCTGATCATGCTCAGCCCGACGTAGGACGAGCCGCGCCGGTCCCCCGGCCCGTACTGCACGGTCAGCGGCCCGAACTGCCGCTCCCCCATCGCTTCGAGCGCCTGCACCAGGGACTCGCGCGTGACGGACGCACCGGCCTTGCGCAGGCCTTCGATCAGCAGCCGCGCGTTGATGTAGACCTCCAGGCCCAGGTACGACAGCTCGGGCTGGCGCCCGGCCTGCTTCAGTGCCTGGTGGTAGTCACGCACGATGGGGACGCCGGCGTTCCACGGGTGCGGCACCAGCGTCGTGAAGATCACGCCCGAGGTCTGGTCACCCAGGTCGCGCACGAACTTGCGGTGCGCCTGGGCGGCGAGGTTGTAGAACGGCATCGCCAGCCCGGCGTGCCGGGCCTGGCGGATGAGCAGGCTGGTCGGCGCCGATGCGGCCACCACCACGGCGCTGTGCGGCGTGGCCTGGCGCAGTGCGTCCAGCACGGCGGCCGCGTTGCTGCCGTCACGCGCCAGCGTCACGGTCACCACCGGCCGCACGCCTTGGTGGTCCAGCACCCGGCGCGCCGCGGCCAGCCCGGCCTCGCCGAAGGCGTCGTCCTGATGAACCACGGCAATGCGGTTCTGGCCGATGGTGAGCATCTGCTCGATCATGCGGGCGATCTCTTCATCGGTTGTCGGCCGCAGATTGAAGACATAGCGCCCGGGTGACGCATGCATCGGCCCTGCGCCGGCGATCCCGGTCACCAGTGGCAGGCGCAGGGTTTGCGTCAGCGGCTGCACCGCATTGCAGCTGGCCGTGCCCCAGCAGTTGAACAGGGCAGTGATGCCCTGCTCATTCAGCTGGCGCACGTTGTCCACCGCCCGCTGGGGCTCAAAACCATCGTCAAGCGCGATCAGGCGCAGCCGTTTCCCCTGGATGCCTCCGGCGGCATTGGCGGCGTCGAATGCCGCCTGCGCCACGGCCAGCGTCTCCTGGCCCGCCTCTGCATTGCTGCCACTCAGCGGCAGGCTGGCACCGATCAGGATTTCGCCCGAGGTCTGGGCCGACGCGGTCACTGCGGCGCACCAGCACCACGCTGCGGCCGCCGCCCGCCGCAGCCAGCCCATACTCCGGCGCGTCATCTCAGTGCGCCTCGGCCGTCTTGGCGGCCTCGATCGCACCGCGGGTGTCGGCATGTGCCCCGTTGAAAAAGAGGTTCAGTGCCACGGCAGACAGCGCCGTCAGCAGGATGCCGGACTCCAGCAGCGGATGCAGTGCATGCGACATCTGCTGTGTCCAGCGCGGCGCCACCAGCGGGACCAGCCCGAAACCGATGGACAGCGCCACGATGTAGAGATTGTTGCGGTTGCCCTTGTAGTCCACCGTGGCCAGGATGCGGATGCCGGTGGCCGCGACCATGCCGAACATCACCAGGCCCGCCCCGCCCAGCACGAACTGGGGGATCGATTCGACGAAGGCCGCCATCTTGGGCAGCATGCCCAGCACGATCATGATCACGCCGCCGGCCACGCACACGTAGCGGCTGCGCACGCCGGTCACGCCGACCAGGCCGACGTTCTGCGAAAAGCTGGTGTATGGGAAGGTGTTGAAGATGCCGCCGATCAGCGTGCCCAGCCCGTCGGTGCGCAGGCCGGCCGCCAGTTCAGGCTGGGAGATCTTGCGATCGGTGATGTCCGACAGTGCCAGGAACATGCCGGTCGACTCGATCATCACGACGATCATCACCAGCGTCATGGTCAGGATCATCACGATGTCGAAGGTGGGCATGCCGAAGGCAAACGGCGTGACGACGTCGAACCAGTGCGCCTTGGCCACCTTGTCGAAGTGCATCTTGTCCATTGCCACGGCCACCACACAGCCTGCCACCATGCCCAGCAGCACCGAGATGTTCGACACGAACCCCCGCGTGTACTTCACCAGCAGCAGCACCACCACCAGCACGAAACCGGCAATCGCCATGTTCTCGAGCGAGCCGTAGTTCGGGTTGTCGACCATGGGCACCGGCCCGGGCAGGCGGGTGACGGCCTCATCGCCGGCCGCCGCCTTGGCCTGATCGACCATGGCTACCAGCTTGGGTACGTCCACGCTCTGCGCCAGCGGGGCCGGCCCGCCCATGGCCCAGCCCACGCCCACCCGCATCAGGCTGATGCCGATGATCGCGATGATGGTGCCGGTGACCACCGGCGGGAAGAACCGCAGCAGCCGGCTCACCATCGGCGCAATGACCATCGAGATGATCCCCGCGCCGATGATGGCGCCGAAGATCGCCCGTGCTCCGTCGACGCCGGGCACGGCATTGGCAAAGGCCACCATCGGCCCGACGGCTGCAAATGTGACGCCCATCATCACCGGCAGGCGGATGCCGAACCAGCGCGTCACACCCAGGCTCTGGATCAGGGTGACCACCCCGCAGCAGAACAGGTCCGCCGAGATGAGCAGGGCCACCTGCTCGGGCGTGAGCTTGAGTGCGCGGCCGATGATCAGCGGCACGGCCACGGCGCCGGCATACATCACGAGCACGTGCTGCAGGCCCAGGGCGGCCAGCTTGCCTGTGGGGAGTCGTTCGTCCACCGGATGGACATTGCCTGAGGTCATGGTGCCTCCTTGACGGATGAGAAGCGCACCGGCATGCCGGTACGCATTCTCCCCACCACAGCGGGCTCTGTAGGGAGCGGACGTCGCGACCGGGCAGCGTAAGGGTTGATGCGTGCTTGGCCAGGCTGCCGGGCTCCGCGGCGACGATGGCAGGAATGTATACACGCGTGCGCACAGCATGATCGGGAAATACCCGTGGCAATGCCCGCGGACACCCGGGTTTTCGGGTGAGACAGTTTTGTGTTTTCAAGAGGGAAAGCGGCCGCCACGGTGTATACACCGCGGTCGACCGCCTGGCGTCAGCCCCTCGTGTAGGTGGCGCGCAGCGCTTCGGTCAGCATGGCCAGGCTGTCGCGCAGGTGGGCCTGGGTCTCGACCCGGGCGCCGGGGGTGGCCAGCGCGCGCTGCAAAGACTCACGCAACCGGGTGGCATGCAGGCGCACCAGGCTCTGTGCATCGGCAGGCAAGGCACTGGGCCGTGTCAGCACGGCCACCAGACGGCGCAGGTGTTCGCGCTGCAGGTTGCGCCGCAACGTGGGCACGTCCAGCGCACGGCCCGGTCCGCCCGGGCGTCGGAGTTCGCTCCAGATCGCGTCCTGCACGCCGCCGTAGATCTCGTCGAGCGACAGCAGGGCCTGGCGCTGGCCAGTGCTCACGTAATTCGGCAGATCCAGCACCCGGCTGGCCGTGCCCGGACTCAGCAGGCGGTCCAGCGCGGTGGTCTGGAGGCCCAGCACGGCAGCCGGCAGGCTCACCGGGCCGAGCGTGCTGCGGTCGAGGTAGTCGGGCGGCAGATTGCGCAGGAATTCCGGACGGAAGCGGAAGTTGTCGGCACTGAACAGGTGGGTGGTGAGCAGGGTCACGGCCTGGCGTTGCCGCTGTGCATCGACCGGGGTGTAGGTGCGGCGTTCGCTGGTGCCGGGGAGGTCACGCACCTGCACCATGCCGCCGACGTGCTTGGCAGCCAGGTCGGTGGCGGTGCGCAGCGCGGCAAACCCGCTGAGCATGGCGCGGCGCGCGCGCACCGGCTCGTCACCGGGGCGCGGGTCGCGGGCCTGCACCCGCTGCCACAGCTCCTGCGACAGCTTCAGCCGCTTCTCGAAGTAAGCGAGCGGGTCATCGCCCAGGTCGAAGCGGTTGGCCGTCGGGTCCACCCCCTCGAAGCCGGCGAAACCGCCCGCGTCGTAGTCGTCACCATAGGCCAGCCGGGGATCGGTGCTGCGCGATGCGATGCGTTCGAGCTCGCGCGCCTCGTCGGCCGGATCGATCGGCTTGTAGGCGTACTCGATGGCCCAGTAGTCGTAGGGGCCGAGGGTGGTGTTGCTGTACGCCCCCTGGGGTTCGCCGCGCAGGGCCACGTTGTAGCCGTTGTAGTCCATCACCGAGCCAGAAATGCCGTTGGCCTCGGTATAGGCACGGTCGGCCAGCTGCGCGCGACTCACGGCGGTCGACCCCTTGAAGTTGTGCTTGAGTCCGAGCGTGTGCCCGACCTCATGCATCACGGTGTCCTTGATGACCGCCTGCACGAAGGCCTCGGTGCGGGGGCTGTCGGGCTCGAAATCGCCGCGGGCCTCCAGCAGGTCGAGTGCGGCATGCATCTCGTTGGCCGCTTCGACGGCGTAGTCGCAGAAGGCCGCCTGAGGGTCGCGCCAGGCGGCGGTCAGCTGGGCCAGCCGCTGGGTCGAGTCCATGCCGACGTCCTCGACGATGAAGCGCCGCGCACCCCGGGCAAACACGTCGGACATCGCGATGTCGGCGTCCAGGATCTCGCCGGTGCGCGGGTCGGCGTGGTGCGGGCCACGGGCCGAGCCGCTGTCGGCGCCCACGAACCAGCGCACCGAGGCATGGCGGGCATCCATCGTGTCCCACTCGGCATCGTCGGGCTGCTGGCGGGCTTCGATCGCATTGATGAACCCGATGCGCTCGAACGCCTTGTTCCATTCGAGCACACCGGCACGCACCGCCTCGCGGTAGCGTGCCGGGATGTTGCGGTCGAGCCAGAACACGATCGGCGCGACTGGCTCGGACAAGGGCGCCAGCGGATCGCGCTTCTCGAGTCGCCAGCGATTGACGTAGTGCACCCGCGGATTGAGCCGGGGCTGCGCGGTGAAGTCGGTGAACGACTGGGTGAAGTGGCCGATGCGCGGGTCCGCCCGTCGCGGCACCATGGGTTGTGCCGGCAACTGCAGGAAGTTGTAGACGAACCCGACAAAAAAGCTGCGCGCATCGGGGATGGCCGTTGGCGGTGACGGCATCGTTGCGTTCGGCGAGGCCGGCACCGCCGGGATGCGGCCCGTTGCGAAATGCGTGCGCACCCGCAGGCTGGTCAGCTCGGGCGTGACGGTGGGGGCCTCGAAGTAGGAGTTGTTGCGGTCGAACCCATACGACATGCGAAATGCCGACTCGATTGCCGAGCTGTAGCCTGCGATGTCACCGAGCAGGAAGGCCGCATCGATCAGCACCGACTGGCGCTCGGGATGTGGCGCACTGGCCACGGGCGTGGCGCCCAGCAGGCTGTCCGACAGCCCCTCGCTCAGCGCGATCTGCAGTGCCGTGTCGCCATCGGCCCGGAAGGCCGTGTTGCGGGCCACCAGCTGCACCTGGTTGCCGATGCGCCGGAACTGCGCCATCCAGCTGCGCCCCATCTGGCTTGCGTACAGGCCGCGCTGGCCGACCGACGAGGCCACGTTGATCGTCAGCAGGAAAGGCTGGTTCCAGCGGTCCTGCGGGATCTCGACCCAGACCTTCTCGTCCTTGCGCCACACCGGCAGAAACCCCTGCGACACGGTGGCCCCGCGGATCACGTCGGCAAATGGCCTGGGCGCCCCCGGCTCGGGGCGCACCGCGGCGGCCGGGGCCGCGGGCGCCGCCGCGGCCCCGGCTGCATCGGTCGGCGACGGCGGATGCACCCGTGCGGCCGCCGGCGGCGCCGAGGCCGTGGGCGGTGCGAGCGACGCACACCCTGCGAGCAGCATCGACACCGCCAGCGTTGCCGGCATGGCGGCGCTGCACGATGTGCCGTGCCGGTGGAATGCCATGGACAGGCAGGGGGAGCGCAGCAGACGGGCCAGGATCACGGAACTTCCTTGAACAACGAGCACAACGAGCACAACGATCATTCGACCGCCGGGCCGGCCCGGGTCGATCAGATCAGTATAGGAACAGGGACTGACCGGGACGCCGTAGCAGAGTTCACACCCGGCGCGAGCGCGTGGCACAAACCAGGGCAAACCCCAGGGCCGGCGGCGCGGGGCCGCAGTGACCGCCGGCTAGACTGCCGGGTCCATGGCTGGCCCGATGCTGTTCACCCACCTGCTGTATCTCCACGGTTTCCGGTCGTCGCCGCAGTCCGCCAAGGCCGTGCGCATGGCCGCGCGCGTGGCCGCGGCCCAGGCGGCCGGGCGACGGCTGCAGTGGTGGTGCCCGCAACTGCCCCCCTCGCCCCGCGAGGCGATCGACATGCTGCTGGCCGGTGTGGCCGACTGGCCGCATGCGCAGATGGCGGTGATCGGCAGTTCGCTCGGCGGCTACTACGCCAGCGTGCTGGCCGAGCGCCTGGGTTGCGCCGCGGTGGTGCTGAACCCTGCCGTCGACCCGGCACGCGACCTCGCCCGATACATCGGCGAGATCCAGGCCTGGCACAGCGAGGAGCGCTTTTACTTCCGCGCCGAGTACATCGACGAACTGCGCGCGATGCACCCCGGCCCGCTCACTCGCATGGAACGCTATTGCGCTGTCGTGGCCCAGGGCGACGAGGTGCTCGACTGGCGCGAGATGGTCGCGCGCCATGCCGGCGCCGACCTGCTGCTGCTCGAGGGCGGTGACCATGCCTTGAGCGACTTCGATCGCCACGAGCCGCACATCCATCGATTCCTCGGCCTGGACACCCCGGCCCCGGCCGACACCTGAATTCCCCTGCCCCGCCTGCACAGAAGGATTTCCCATGAAGTTGAAGGACAAGGTTGCCATCATCACCGGCGCCGCCCAGGGCATCGGCCTGGCCACCGCGCTGAAGTTCGCCCGTGAGGGTGCCATCGTGATCGTCTGCGACGTGCACCCGGCCGGGGTGGACGACGCCGTGGCCCGGTGCCGCGAGCTGGGCGCGTTGGCCGAAGGGCATGTGGTGAATGTGGCGCACCGCGAACAGGTCGACGCCATGGTGGCCCGGGTGCGGGAAACGCACGGCCGCATCGACGTGCTGGTCAACAATGCCGGCATCACCCGCGATGCCCGCCTGCAGAAGATGACGCTCGAACAGTTCGACAGCGTGATCGACGTCAACCTCCGCGGTGTCTTCCATTGCGCCCAGGCCGTGGCCGACCCCATGGTGGCGCAGGGCAGTGGCGTCATCCTGAACGCCTCGTCGGTGGTCGGTGTGTACGGCAACTTCGGCCAGACCAACTATGCAGCCAGCAAGTTCGGTGTGATCGGGTTCACCAAGACCTGGTCGCGCGAACTGGGCCCCAAGGGCGTGCGAGTCAACGCGGTGGCCCCCGGATTCATCGAGACCCCGATCCTGGCGACCATTCCCGACAAGGTGCTCGATGCCATGCGCGACGACGTGCCGCTGCGCCGCCTGGGTCGCCCGGAAGAGATCGCCAATGTCTATGCCTTCCTGGCCAGCGACGAAGCCTCGTACGTGAATGGTGCGGTGCTGGAGGTGTCGGGCGGCATGACGGTGTGAGGCCCCGCGGGTGTCGGGGGTCGTTCGCCCCCGGGCCGGCAACTCAGGCGACAATCGCGCCATGTTTGCCCTCTTTGAAGACGCCGGGAAGTTCCTCGCCGGCCGCGTGATGTCCGAGGCCGAAAGCTCGATGCAGATCGAGCTCGACTCCGGCAAGCGTGTGAAAGTCAAGGCAGCCAATGTGCTGCTGCGCTTCGACCAGCCCGCGCCGGCCCAGCTGCTCGCGCAGGGCCAGGCCCTGTCGAGCGAGATCGACCTGGACCTCGCCTGGGAATTCGCCCCCGACGAGGAGTTCGGCTTTGCCGACTTCGCCCGCGACTACTTCGACGCCAAGGCGGGTGCAGCCCAGCAGGCCGCTGCCCTGTTCCGCCTGTTCGAGGCACCGCACTACTTCCGCCGCTCGGGCAAGGGGCGCTTCCGCAAGGCGCCTGAAGACATCGTGAAGGCGGCCTTGCTGGCGATCGAGCGCAAGAAACAGCAGCAGCAGCAGATCGAGACCTGGGCCCAGGAACTGGTCGAGGGCCGCTGCCCGGGCCCCATCCGCGAGCAGCTCTACCGGCTGCTGTTCCGGCCCGACAAGAACGGCATGGAATACAAGGCCGTCGTCGAGGCCGCGCGGCGTGCCCAGAAGGCGCCGCTGGACCTGTTGAAGCAGGCCGGCGCGATCGACAGCCCCTACCAGTTCCACTGGCGCCGCTTCCTGTTCGAACACTTCCCCAAGGGCTATGGCTTCCCGGCCCTGGATGCGCCCGAGATCACCGAAGCGCTGCCGCTGTCCGCCGCACAGGCCTTCAGCATCGACGACTCCAGCACGACCGAGATCGACGATGCGCTGTCGGTGCAGGGCCTGGGCACGGGCACCGTGGTCTTCGGCGTGCACATCGCCGCGCCGGGCCTTGCCTTCGGGCCCGGCTCACCGCTCGACCAGGTCGCCCGTTCCCGCTTCTCGACGGTCTACATGCCCGGCTACAAGCTGACCATGCTCCCCGACGACGTGGTGCAGCGTTACACCCTGCAGGAAGGGCGTGACTGCCCGGCGGTGTCGATCTATTTCACGCTCGATGAGGCGACGCTGAGCGTGCAGTCCAGCGAAACGCGCCTGGAGCGGGTGCCCATCGCGGCGAACCTGCGGCACGACCAGCTCGACGGCGTGGTCACCGCCGAATCGCTCACCGGCCAGGCCGAGGCCCGCTATCCGTTTGCCACCGAGCTGGCCTGGTGCTTCCGGCTGGCCCAGCACCTGAAGGCGCAGCGCGAGGTGGTGCGCGGCAAGCCTGAGACCTTCACCCGCCCCGACTACAACTTCAAGCTCGTGGGCAACGGCGACGCCGAGCCCACCGGCAACGAGACCGTGCTCATCAGCACCCGCAAGCGCGGCGAACCGCTGGACCTGATCGTGGCCGAGGCCATGATCCTGGCCAACAGCACCTGGGGCGGCTGGCTGAACGACCTGGGTGTGCCGGGCATCTACCGCAGCCAGGCGAGCCTGGCCCCCGGCATCAAGGTGCGCATGGGCACCAAGGCCCAGCCGCACGCGGGCATGGGCGTGAAGCAGTACACCTGGGCCACCTCGCCGTTGCGTCGCTACGTCGATCTGGTGAACCAGTGGCAGATCATCGCCTGCGCCCGGCACGGACGCACGGCCGCGCTGGCTGCGCCGTTCAAGCCCAAGGACGCCGAGCTGTTTTCGGTGATCTCCGGCTTCGACGCCGCCTACACGGCCTACAACGATTTCCAGCACGGGGTCGAGCGCTACTGGACCCTGCGGCATCTGGTGCAGAACGGCGTGACCGAACTGACTGCCGCCGTCATGAAGGACGGGCTGGTGCGCGCCGACACGCTGCCGCTGGTGTTTCGCACCCCCGGCACCGAAAACCTGCCGCGCGGCACGCATGTGCGGGTGCGCATTGACGGACTGGACGAACTCACGCTCGACGTGCACGCGCGCTTGCTCGAACGGCTGGATGCTGCCGATCAGGCCGCGGTGTCCACCGAGGACGAGTCCGAGGAACTGGACGACGCGGCCGGACCGCTCGCCCTGGCGATCGATGTGCAGGACGGCGAGCCCGCCGCGGCCGGCAGCGATGGCGGCCCCGCGGCCGCCGCAACGGACTGAGGGTGCCCGCGATGGGTGTGGTGCGCAAGTTCTCGACCCTGCAGGTGGCGCTGGCCATCTCGCTGGGCGTGCATGCCGCCTTGCTGACGGTGCGTTTTGTCGACCCCGAAGGCTTCAATCGTGTGTTCGAGGACACCCCGCTCGAGGTGATCCTGGTCAACGCCCGCTCCACCGAAGCGCCCGCCAAGGCCCAGGCCATCGCCCAGGCCACGCTGGCCGGCGGCGGCGACGTCGACAAGGGACGAGCCACGTCGCCCTTGCCGCCCTCGGCCCTCGTCGAGGTCGGCAATGCGATGGAAGATGCGCAGAAGCAGGTCGACGCGCTGATCGAACAGCAGAACCGGCTGCTCGCGCAGATCCGCCGCGAGCTGGCTGCGCTGCCGCCACCCGATCCGCAGGCCGACGCCGGCAATCCGCAGGCCCAGGCCCAGGAAGACAAGCGCCGCCAGCTGCTGCGCATGCTGGCCGAGATCGAAAAACGCATCAACGAAGAGAATTCCCGTCCGAAACGGCGCTACATCAGCCCGAGCACGCGCGAGGAGGTCTATGCGATCTACTACGACCAGCTGCGTCGCAAGATCGAGGAGCGGGGCACCCGCAACTTCCCCGAGCACCAGGGCCGCAAGCTGTATGGCGAGCTGACCATGATCGTGACGATCGACGCCCAGGGGCGGGTGGTCGACACCGAGATCGTGCAGCGCTCGAGCTCGCCGGTGCTGGACCGCCGTGCGGTGGCCATCGTGCAGGCCGCCGGCCCGTTCGGTAACTTCAGCCCGGCCATGCGCAACAAGGCCGACCAGATCGTGGTGGTCTCGCGCTTCCGCTTCACACGCGACGAAGCGCTCGAAACCACCCTCACCTCGAACTGAACCCCTCCCATGGATCGCTATGCGGTGGCCGGCAATCCGGTCGAACACAGCAAGTCGCCCTTCATCCATGCGCAATTTGCGCAGCAGACCGGCGAGCCGGTCGAGTACGGTCGCCTGCTGCTGCCGCTGGACGGCTTCGAGTCCGGCGTGCGCGGGTTTGCCGCCAGCGGGGCGCGTGGCTGCAACATCACGGTACCGTTCAAGTTCGACGCCTTCCGACTGGCCCGTCGCAGCAGTGAACGGGCTCGGCTGGCGCAGGCGGCGAACATCCTGCGCTTCGACCCCGACGGCTGGTATGCCGACAACACCGACGGCGCCGGTCTGGTGCGCGACCTGCGCGACAACGCCGGCTTCGACCCGGCCGGGCGCCGTGTGCTGCTGCTGGGTGCGGGCGGTGCCGCTGCCGGTGTGCTCGGCCCCCTGATCGAGACCCGGCCACGCGAGCTGGTCGTTGCCAATCGCTCGCCCGAGCGGGCGCAAGAGCTGGTGGCACGCCATGCGGCGCTGGCCGAACAGCGCGGGGTAAGGCTCGCTGCCAGCGGCCTGGACAACTGCGGCAGCGGTTTCGATGCCGTGATCAATGCCACCGCCGCCAGCCTGCAAGGTGCGGGCAGCCCGGTCGCGGCCGACTGCCTGGCGCCCGGCGCCCTGGCCTACGACATGATGTACGGCCCGGCCGCCCAGCCCTTTCTTGACTGGGCGCGCGCTCACGGCGCGGTGCCGCACGACGGACTGGGCATGCTGGTCGAGCAGGCAGCCGAGGCGTTTTTCGTGTGGCGCGGTGTGCACCCGCGCACGGCCGAGGTGCTCCAGGCCCTGCGCAGCGGTCAGTCCTGAACCGGGGCCGAAGCGTGAAACCGCTGCTGACCACGGCAATCCGGCTGCTGGTGTTGTGTGTGCTGGCCGGCATTGCACTGCAGCTCACGTTTGCGGCGCGCATCGCGATGATGCTGGTAATCGACCCGCAATCCACCACCTTCCAGCGCAGCGAGGCCTGGCGCATCGCCACCTCGACCGGCACGCTGCCGTGGCGCCAGGAATGGAAGCCCTATGGCGAGATCTCGATGCACCTCAAGCGGGCCGTGATCGCCTCGGAAGACGCCAGCTTCCAGGAGCATGACGGCGTCGACTGGGAGGCCCTCGAAAAGGCCTGGGAGCGCAACCAGCGGGCCCAGGCCCGCGCCGACCAGGCCAACGAACGCCTGCAGAAGCGCTCGGCCCGGCAGCCCGACCGGCCGGTGGCCCTGCGTCAGCCGCGTGTGGTGGGCGGCTCGACCATCACGCAGCAACTGGCCAAGAATCTTTTCCTGTCGAGTGAACGCAGCCTGCTGCGCAAGGGTCAAGAGTTCATCATCACCCTGATGCTCGAAGCCATGCTCGACAAGCAGCGCATCCTGGAGATCTATCTGAACAGTGTGGAGTGGGGCGAAGGCGTGTTTGGCGCCGAAGCCGCTGCACGCCACTACTTCCGTGTCGGCGCCGACCAGCTCAGCGCCCACCAGGCCGCCCGCCTGGCCGTGATGCTGCCGGCGCCCAAGCGATTCGAAAAGCGCCCCGCTTCAGGCTATGTGCTCAGCCGGGCGGCCACCATCATGGCGCGCATGGGCGCCGTGGATGCACCGTGAGGACCTTGACGTGAATCCCTCGTCCTTGACCGCGGAGATCGCCGCGACCGCGGCGCGACTGATCGTCGAAGAAGGCATGGAATACGGCCCGGCCAAGCGCAAGGCAGCCCGCCTGCTGGGGCAGCGCGGCGCATCGAACGGCGCCTTGCCCTCCAACGACCTGATCGAAGATGAAGTGCGCGCCTACATCGACATCTTCTGCGCCGACAGCCAGCCCGGTGAACTGGCCGAACTGCGCCGCATCGCCGTGCGCTGGATGGAACGCCTGGGCGACTTCCAGCCCCACCTGAGCGGTGCGGTCTGGAACGGCACGGCCACGCGCCTGAACGACATCTGGCTGAGCCTGTTCTGCGACGATCCGAAGTCCGCAGAGATCGAACTGATCAACAAACGGGTCGACTACGACGCCGGCAGCGTGACCGGGCTGCGTGGCGATCCGGTCGATGTGCTGACCCTGGCTGAACCCAGCCCGGCGCTCGGCCAGAAGGTGCTGGTGCATCTGGTGATCCACGACCTCGACGACCTGCGGGGTGCCCTGAAACCGGACAGTCGGGGTCGGACCGAACGCGGCCCGCTGCACGCGGTGCGCAGTCTGCTGACCGCCGAGGAGAGCGCGCGATGATGCAACGCAGGCATTGGGTGATGGCCGGCGCCGCCGGTCTGGCCGCTGCCGCCGGTGCCGGGCTGTCCTGGTGGCGGCTGCGCCTGGCGCCCGACACCGG
>CBFGPV010000084.1:0-17402 GCA_965650765.1 uncultured Burkholderiales bacterium | reverse complement strand
GTTTCCAGGAAATCACCCGCATGATGGCCGAGTCGGTCAACGACGTGGCCACCGTCCAGCGCACGCTGCAGCGCACGCTGGAAACGACCGAAGACGAACTGGCAGCCCAGGCCCGGCTGACCCGCAATCTGCAGGACGACCTGTTGCGTACGCGCATGGTGGAGTTCGAAGGTCTGTCCGAGCGTCTGTACCGTGTGGTGCGACTGGCGGCCAAGGAAACCGGCAAACAGGTGCGCCTGGACATCGTTGGCGGATCGATCGAAGTCGACCGCGGTGTGCTCGACCGGATGACGGCCTCGTTCGAGCACCTGTTGCGCAACTGCGTGTCCCATGGGATCGAGACACCCGAGCGCCGGCAGGCTGCCGGCAAGGAAGCCGCCGGCACCATCGTGGTCGCGGTGCACCAGGAAGGCAATGAAGTCGGCATCGAGTTCCGTGACGACGGTGCCGGTCTGGACCTGCCTCGCATCCGCCAGCGTGCCATCACGATGGGCATGCTGTCGCCGGACGCCACCCCCTCCGATGCGGATCTGGCCAACCTGATCTTCACCCCCGGCTTCTCGACGGCCGACACCGTGACCGAGCTGGCGGGCCGCGGCGTGGGCATGGACGTCGTGCGGTCCGATGTGAACGCCATGGGCGGCCGCATCGAAACCGCCACCACGTCCGGCCAGGGCACGAGCTTCAAGCTGGTGCTGCCGCTGACCACCGCGGTGACGCAGGTCGTGATGCTGCGCTGCGGCGCCGTCACCGTGGGCGTGCCGGCCAACCTGATCGAGATCGTGCGGCGTGGCAGCCCTGACGAACTGGCTCGGGCCTACGAGACTGGCGGCTACTCGCTGGGTGAGCAGGTCGTGCCGTTCTTCTGGCTCGGTGCGCTGCTCCAGTCCAGCGGGCGAGGGCTCGAGACCGGCCGCACACTGCCGGTGATCGTGATCCGAAGCGCGCAACAGCGCATCGCGCTGCACGTCGACGAAGTGCTGGGCAACCAGGAAGTGGTCGTGAAGAACCTCGGGCCGCAACTGTCGCGCCTGCCCGGCCTGGCCGGCATGACGCTGTTGGCCTCGGGTGCCGTGGCCCTGATCTACAACCCGGTGGCCCTGGCCACGGTGTACGGTGAGCAGGCACGGGCCCTGACGGCCCAGGCCATGCAGCCCGCCGCCGAGGCCGCGCGCCAGGCCGAGCTGCGTGCTGCGGCGCAGGCCGCCGCCCAGACACCCACCACGCCGCTGGTGCTGGTGGTCGACGATTCGCTCACCGTGCGGCGTGTCACCCAGCGCCTGCTGGTGCGCGAAGGCTACCGTGTGGCGCTCGCGAAGGACGGTCTCGATGCGCTCGAGCGTCTGGCCGAGGAATTGCCAGCCGTCGTGCTCAGCGACATCGAGATGCCGCGCATGGATGGGTTCGATCTGGTGCGCAACCTGCGCGGTGATGCCCAGCTCAGCCACCTGCCGGTGATCATGATCACCTCGCGCATCGCACAGAAGCACCGTGACTATGCGGCCGAGCTCGGGGTCAACCACTACCTGGGCAAGCCTTACAGCGAAGAAGAGCTGCTGGGCCTGATCGGGCGCTATGCTCGCAGCGAAGCCGTCGCGCAGGTGGCGGCATGAAGCAAGGGAAACACCCCAGGATGCGCCCGCTTTTCGACCGTGACATGCGCAGCCCGGACGGCACAATCGACACATCGACCTCATGACTGCCCCCATGCCCAAGGCCATCGAGCATCTTGCAGCGCTCACCGGTTATCGCGACCGCGACCTGCTGGACGTGACCTTGGCGCATGCCCTGATGGACCTGCTCCATCCGCGCAGCGTGTCGGTGCTGAAGCTGGTCGGCGAAAACGACCATCAGCGCTGGCTGCTGCGCGCGAAGCTGTCGCGTGGTGAAGTGACCCCGGTGTCCGACCCGCCCTGGGTGGCCTTCGACCGCCTGCCCGATCGTGCCTCGATGGCGTTGCACAGCCAGTGCATCGACCGCCAGGCGGTGGTGACCGATGCCGTGTCCCCGCAGTCGCGCCTGGCCCGCACGCTGTTCCCGCTGATGGCCGAAGGCGAGGCCATCGGCGTGATCGAGGTCTGCTCGGACGGGGCCATGGCGCCGTCGATGCAGCGCACCGTCAACAGCATCCTGCGCATCTACCGCAACTTCCACGAGCTGCTCGACTACAGCGAGCGCGACACGCTGACCGGCCTGCTCAATCGCAAGACCTTCGACGAGGCCTTCCTCAAGACGGCTCACCCGATGGCGGTGCCGGCGCCGTCCACGGCCAATGACGAGCGCCGCCATGAGGTCAACGAGGTCAAGCACTGGCTGGGGGTGGTCGACATCGACCACTTCAAGTCGGTGAACGATCGCTTCGGCCACCTGATCGGCGACGAGGTGCTGCTGCTGGTCGCACGCATCCTGCGCAGCACCTTCCGATTTCAGGATCGGCTCTACCGCTTTGGCGGCGAGGAGTTTGTCGTCCTGCTGCGCTGCTCCAGCGAAGAAGATGCGGCGCATGCGTTCGAGCGCCTGCGCGCCAACATGGAAGGGTATGCTTTCCCCCAGGTCGGGCGTGTCACCGCCAGCGTCGGTTTCACCGAAGTGCTGGCCGGCGACGCACCCAGTGCCGCCTTCGAGCGCGCTGACCAGGCGGTCTACTTTGCCAAGCAGAACGGCCGCAACCAGGTCTGCGGCCACGAAGACCTGGTGCGCAAGGGCCTGCTCAAGGACAGCACCAAGGTCGGCGACATCGAACTGTTCTGAACCCTCACGGACGACCGGCCCGCCCCCCGTGCCGGCCCGCACTGGGTGTGTCGGCATGCGCCGGTAACTGTGCGTCGCTAACCGTGCGCCGACGTCAATTTGTTACATTCTGCCTAATCACTTCTTAATCAAGCGCTTGCTTGAACTCGTTAGACTCCGGGTTTCCCCGGGTCCGGCGATCGACGGTGCCGGGACCACCCAGACCTGACCCCGCCACCCATCGTGAACTCCCTGCCGACCGACCCGCAGCACCGCCCCGCAGGGGACATCGACACGGATGACTCCAGTGCGGCCGGCATGCGCGAGGCCGCCACCGACGTGCGTGCACGGCTGCTCCAGGAGGCCACCCGCATCTTTGCCGACAAGGGTTATGCCCGGGCGTCCACGCGCGAGATCTGCCAGGCCGCCGGCGCCAACGTCGCGTCGATCCACTACTACTTCGGCGACAAGCCCAACCTCTATCGCGCGGTGCTGCTCGAGCCGATCGCCCGCATCACCAGCGACTGGCCGGCCGAGGATGACCCGAGCCTGCCGCTGGAAACTGCCATGCGGCACCTGCTGGGCGCCTTTCTGACCCCGATGGTGGCCGGCGGCGACATGCAGTTGCTGCTGCGCATCCACCTGCGCGAGATGATCGAACCCACGCCCATGCTGCGCGACGTCATCGAGCGCAACGTGGTGCCGCACTACCAGGGACTGGTGCAACTGCTGGCCCGACATTGCGGTGTCGACGAACCGGACGACGACCTGCACCGCCTGGCCTTTGCGGTCACCGCCATGGTCAATGACTACTGCATGTCGCGCGAGTGGATGGAGGCGCTGGCGCCCGGCCTGCTCAGCCGCCCCGATGCCCTGGAGCGCGCGCTCGACAGCGTGGTGGGTTACGCCTGTGCGCTGGTTCACCACGAACGCGCCCGGCGCGGGCGTGACCGCACAGAACCCGCCTGAGCGCTCACCTGCGGACTGCATTGCCTGTCGCCCTCATCCTGGCCCCAAGCCCACCTCCTCATGTCTCAAGCCCTGCGTTCCCTTCAGCCCCTGACCTGGCCGCAACGAGCGAGCCGCCTGAGCCTGCTTGCCGGTGCCCTGCTGCTGGGCGCCTGCGTGAGTCCTCCCCAGGCTGAGCCACCGACCCGGACCGAGGCGCCGGTCTGGTTTGCCCCTCTGCCTCACGGCGGACAGACCGACCGGCTCGCGGCCTGGTGGCAGGACTTCGATGACCCGCTGCTGGCTCGCCTGATCGATCAGGCCCAGGCGGCCCATCCCGGGCTGGCCCAGGCGGCCGCCCGCATCGCCCAGGCGCGCGCCCAGGCCGAGGCGGCTTCCGGTGCACGCTGGCCGGCGCTGGACGCTCGCGGCGGACTGACCCGCAGCCGATCGGAGCTGCCACCGGCCGCCGGCGCGCAGACGACGGCCTCGGCCACGCTCGACGCGGGCTGGGAGATCGACCTGTTCGGCGGCATCGCCCAGGGGGCGCGTGCTGCCCAGGCGCGCGCCCAGGCCAGTGCCGATCAATGGCATGACGCACGCATCAGCCTGGCAGCCGAAGTCGCATCCACCTATGTGGGCCTGCGCGCCTGCGAGGCCGTGCTGGCGGTGTTCGAGCAGGACGCCGCCTCGCTCGGGCAGACGGCCGAGCTCACCCGCCAGAAGGTCAAGGTAGGCTTCGATGCGCCGGCCAATGCGGCCCTGGCCGAGGCCAGCGCGGCCGAGGCAGCCAACCGTGTCGTGGCCCAGCGTGCCGAATGCGACGTGGCCGTCAAGCAGCTCGTTGCGCTCACGGTGCAGCCCGAGGACCGCCTGCGCGAGCAGATGGCCGCCCGCCGCGGGGCCCTGCCTCGTCCGCAGGCCCTGCGCGTGGCGCAGGTGCCGGCCGCCCTGCTGGCGCAGCGACCGGACATCAGTGCCGCCGCACGCGCAGTGGCCGCCGCCTCGGCCGACGTGGGCGTGGCCCAGGCCGATCGCTACCCGCGGCTGAGCCTGTCCGGCACGATCGGACTGGGGGCCGTGCGCGCCGCAGGCCAGACCGTGGACGGGAGCACCTGGTCGTTCGGACCGGGCCTGGTCATTCCGCTGTTCGATGGCGGTCGACGGCAGGCGGCGGTCGATGCCGCTCAGGCACGTTACGACGAGGCGGTGGCCGCCTATCGCGAACGCACCTTGTCTGCCGTGCGCGAGGTGGAGGAGGCGCTGGTCCGGCTGGATGCCGCCGAGCGCCGCGAGGCGGACGCCGTGCGTGCCGCCCAGGGTTTTGCCGAGTTTTTTGCGGCCGCCCAGACGCAATGGCAGGTCGGCACCGGCAGCCTGCTCGACCTGGAACAGGCCCGCCGCACCGCACTCAGCGCGAGCGCCGGACTGATCCAGGTCCAGCGCGAACGGGTGGCGGCCTGGATCACGCTTTACAAGGCCATGGGAGGCGGGTGGCAGTCCACCGATCCGACGCCCGTGGCCGCCGCCTCGATGCGCGCGCCGATCGGCAGCGCGCCCCCTCACTCCCCAACCGCAAGGTGAACCCGATGTCCAAGACCCTGAGCGGGCGCGCGACGCCCATGAAGCTCGTCGCATTGGCCGCTGTCGCTGTGCTCGGCGCCGCAGGCCTGTGGGTGCTGGTGAACAGCAGCCAGGCGGATGCCCAGGCGGCCGACGCACCGGCCGCGGCCGGCAGCGCGCCTGGCGCCGCTGCCACCACCGCCAAGCCGGCGCTCACCGTCACCACCACCCAGGCGCGCCAGGACGAATGGCCGATCATGCTGGGTGCCAATGGCAGCGTGGCAGCCTGGCAGGAGGCAGTGGTCGGTGCCGAGCTGAGCGGCCTGCGCCTGACCGAGGTGCTCGTCAATGTGGGTGACCGCGTGCGGCGCGGCCAGGTGCTCGCGCGCCTGTCGGCTGACACCGTCCAGGCCGAACTCGCCCAGACCCGGGCCGCACTGGCCGAGGCTCGTGCCGCGCTGGCGGAGGCGCAGGCCAATGCCGAACGGGCCCGCCAGCTGCAGACCACGGGCGCGATCAGCGCGCAGCAGATCAACCAGTACCTGACCGCCGAGCAGACGGCTCGCGCCCGCGTCGAGGCCCAGACCGCCCGCACGAAGGCCGATGAGCTGCGCCTGAGCCAGACCCGTATCGTGGCGCCCGACGACGGCATCATCTCGGGCCGTGTCGCCACGGTGGGCTCCATCGTCCAGCCCGGGAGCGAACTGTTTCGCCTGATCCGCGGCGGCCGGCTCGAATGGCGGGCCGAGGTGCCGGCCGCCGACATCGGCCGCATCCAGCCCGGCATGACGGCCGTGCTGCTGCATGCCGACGGCAGCCGCGAGCAGGCGCGGGTCCGCACGGTCGCGCCGACGGTCGACCCGCAGACGCGCAACGGCATCGTCTATGTCGACCTGGCCGCGGGCAGTGCGGCGCGTGCCGGCATGTTCGCGCGCGGCGAGATCGAACTCGGCCGCGCCCGTGCGCTCACGCTGCCGCAGTCGGCCGTGGTGCTGCGCGACGGCTTCAGCTATGCCTTCCGGGTCGGTGCCGACTCCCGCATCGCCCAGATCAAGCTGAACACCGGACGCCGCCAGGGCGACCGCATCGAGATCACCGGTGGCCTGGCGCCCGATGCGCCGGTGGTGGCGGCCGGCGGCGGTTTCCTCGCCGATGGTGATCTGGTGCGTGTCGTGCAGGCCCCGGCGCCCGCGACGGCCGCAGCGGCCACCCCTGCGCAGCGTTGATCGACCGGAGCGCCCCCATGAACTTCAACGTTTCGTCCTGGTCGATCCGCAACCCCACGCCCGCGATCCTGCTGTTCATCATGCTCACGCTGATGGGCCTGATGGGGTTCCGGGCGATGAAGATCCAGAACTTCCCGGACATCGACCTGCCCATGGTCACCATCACGGCGTCGCTGCCCGGCGCGTCGCCGTCGCAGCTCGAGACCGAGGTGGCGCGCAAGATCGAGAACTCGGTCGCGACCATCCAGGGCGTCAAGCACATCTACACCAACCTGCAGGACGGCACCGCCGTGCTGACGGTGGAGTTCCGGCTCGAAAAGCCCACCCAGGAGGCGGTCGACGACGTGCGCGATGCGGTCTCCCGCGTGCGCTCCGACCTGCCGGGCGACCTGCGCGACCCGATCATCCAGAAGGTCGACCTGGCCGGCACACCGATCCTGACCTACACGGTGGCCTCCGAGCGGATGGACGACGAGGCGCTGAGCTGGTTTGTCGACAACCAGGTCACCAAGCGCATGCTGGCCGTGCCGGGCGTGGGCCA
The DNA here is from genome assembly GCA_965650765.1 of uncultured Burkholderiales bacterium. Classification (GTDB taxonomy): domain Bacteria; phylum Pseudomonadota; class Gammaproteobacteria; order Burkholderiales; family Burkholderiaceae_C; genus Caldimonas. The sequence goes on along the minus strand of CBFGPV010000084.1, from coordinate 10,394 downwards.
GGTCACCCGCGTGGGCGGCGTGACGCGGGAGGTGCGGGTCGAACTCGACCCGGCGCGCCTGCTGGCGCTCAATGCCACCGCAGCCGACATCTCGCGCCAGCTACGGCAGATCCAGCAGGAAGCCTCGGGTGGGCGGGCCGATGTGGGCGGCGCCGAACAGTCGGTGCGCACCATCGCGACCGTGGCCTCGGCCGAGGAGCTGGCCGCCCTGGAAATCACGCTGAGCGACGGGCGTCGCGTGCGGCTCGATCAGGTGGCCCGTGTCAGCGACACCGTGGCCGAGCGTCGTTCGGCTGCGCTGCTCGACGGCAAGCCGGTCGTGGGTTTCGAGATCGTGCGCTCGCGTGGCGCCGGCGAGATCGACGTGACCGACGGGGTGCGCGCCGCGCTCGACAAGCTCAAGGCCGAACACCCCGAGATCACCGTCACCGAGGCCTTCAACTTTGTCGATCCGGTGCAGGAGAACTACGACGGCTCGCTGTACCTGCTGTACGAAGGCGCGGCGCTGGCCGTGCTCGTGGTCTGGCTGTTCCTGCGCGACTGGCGGGCCACCTTCGTGTCGGCCACGGCGCTGCCCCTGTCGGCCATCCCGGCGTTCGCGCTGATGCACTGGTTCGGTTTCACGATCAACGTCGTGACGCTGCTGAGCCTGTCGCTGGTGGTGGGTATCCTGGTCGACGATGCGATCGTCGAGATCGAGAACATCATGCGCCACCTGCGCATGGGCAAGACCCCCTACGAGGCGGCGATGGAAGCGGCCGACGAGATCGGCCTGGCGGTGATCGCCACGACCTTCACGCTGATCGCGGTGTTCCTGCCCACCGCCTTCATGAGCGGCGTGGCCGGCAAGTTTTTCGTGCAGTTCGGCTGGACGGCGGCGATCGCCGTGTTCTTTTCACTGGTCGTGGCGCGCATGCTCACGCCGATGATGGCGGCCTACATCCTCAAGCCGCTGGTGCATGAAGAACGCGAACCCCGCTGGATCGTGACCTACCTGGGCTGGGCCCGCTGGTGCCTGCAGCATCGCTGGTGGACGCTGCTGGCCACGGCGGTGTTCTTCTTCGGCTCGTTTGCGCTGGTGCCGCTGCTGCCCACCGGCTTCATCCCGCCCGACGACCTGTCGCAGACCCAGGTCACCGTGACCCTGCCACCGGGCAGCACCTTCAAGGAGACCTACACGCTGGCCGAGCAGGCCCGCGAGATCGTCCAGAAGAACCCGCACGTCAAGATGGTCTACACCGCGATCGGCGGCGGCAGCGCCGGCTCCGACCCGTTTGCGCCGGCCGGCGCGGCCGATGTGCGCAAGGCGGTGCTGACCATCAACATGACGCACCGTTCGGACCGTCCGGGGTTGAGCAAACAGGACATCGAAGACCAGTTCCGCCAGGCGCTGACCGTGCTGCCGGGCGCGCGCGTGAAGGTCGGCCTGGGGGCGTCGAGCGAGAAGTACGTGCTCGTGCTGGCGGGTGAGGACGGCCGCGTGCTGGCCGAACATGCCGCCAAGGTCGAACGCGAACTGCGCACGCTGCCGGGCATCGGTGCGGTCACCTCCACGGCGAGCCTGGTGCGACCCGAGCTGATCGTGCGGCCCGACTTCGCCCGTGCGGCCGACCTGGGCGTGACCTCCTCGGCCATTGCCGACACGCTGCGCATCGCCACGGCCGGCGACTATGACCAGGGTCTGGCCAAGCTCAACCTGAGCCAGCGTCAGGTGCCGGTGGTCGTGAAGCTCAAGGACGACGCGCGCCAGGACCTCGACCTGCTGGCACGCCTGCCGGTGCCGGGCGCGCGCGGTCCGGTGCCGCTGTCCAACGTGGCCAGCCTGGCCATCGAAAGCGGCCCGGCCGAGATCGCCCGCTACGACCGCCTGCGCAACGTCAACTTCGAGATCGAGCTCAACCAGCAGCCGCTGGGCGAGGTCGAGGCCCGGGCGCTGGCGCTGCCCAGCCTGAGCAACCTGCCGCCGGGCGTGATCCAGACCTCGGTGGGCGACGCCGAGGCCATGGGGGAGCTGTTCGAGAGTTTCGGCCTGGCGATGCTGACCGGCGTGGCCTGCATCTACATCGTGCTGGTCCTGCTGTTCAAGGACTTCGTCCAGCCCGCGACCATCCTGGTGGCGCTGGTGCTGTCGATCCCCGGGGCGTTCCTGGCACTGTTCATCACCAACAGCGCCTTGTCCATGCCCTCGATGATCGGGCTGATCATGCTGATGGGCATTGCCACCAAGAACTCCATCCTGCTGATCGACTACGTGATCCTGGCCCGCCGCGACCACGGGCTCGACCGCTGGGAGGCCTTGATGGACGCCTGCCGCAAGCGTGCCCGCCCCATCGTGATGACCACCATCGCGATGGGCGCCGGCATGATGCCCATTGCACTGGGCATCGGCGTGGACCCGAGCTTCCGTGCCCCGATGGCGATCGTCGTGATCGGTGGCCTGATCACCTCGACCTTCCTGAGCCTGCTGGTCATTCCGGTGGTGTTCACGTTTGTCGATGACCTGGTCCAGTGGTTGTGGCGCAGGATGCGCCGCAACCGCCCGTCAGCACCGGCCGCATCAGCCGCATCAGCCGCATCAGCCGCAGCGCTGCCCACGCTGGCCCCCGGTTCACCCGCCCAAGGAGATGCCCGATGACGGTTTCACTGTCACGCCGCCGCGCCTGTTCCACGTTGGCCCTGGCCGCGCTGGCCGCAGCCACCCCCTGGTCGGTCTGGGCCCAGGGCGACACCGAGCCCTTCGAGGTCAATGACTTCGACTGGCTCGACCCGCGTCGCCAGCGGCCTGTGCCGGTGCGCCTGTACTGGCCGGCCGGGCTGGCGGCCGACGCGAGGGTGCCGCTGGTGGTGTTCTCGCACGGCATTGGGGGCTCGCGGCGCGGCTACAGCTACCTGGGCAGCCACTGGGCGTCGCATGGCTATGCCAGCCTGCACCTGCAGCACGTCGGCAGCGACCGCAGCCTGTGGAGCGGCAATGTCTTCAGCCTGGTCGGCCGCCTGCAGAATGCCGCCCGCGAGGCCGAGGCCCTGGACCGCGTGCACGACCTGCGCTTTGCGCTCGACCACCTGTTGGCCAGCCCGCTGGGCGAACGCATCGACGCCCGGCGCATCGTGGCGGCCGGCCATTCCTATGGCGCCAACACCACGCTGCTGGCCATCGGGGCGCGTGTCGAGCGTGACGGCCAGGCGCTGGACCTGCGTGACCCGCGCATCGCGGCGGCCGTGCTCATCTCGGCGCCACCGTTTTATGGTGAAAGCGACACCGCGGCCATCCTGCGCCATGTCGAGGTGCCTACCCTGCACATTACCGCCACCGAAGACGTGATCCGCATTCCGGGCTACTACTCGGCCGCCAGCGACCGGGTGGCCGTGTACGAGCACATCGGCGGGCCGCGCAAGCTGCTGGCGATGTTCGAGGGTGGGTCACACAGCATCTTCACTGACCGGGCCGGCACCGGCGGCGCCGGGCTGAACCCGCGGGTGAAGTCCGCCACACGGGAGCTGGCGCTCGCGTTCTTCCGCAATGTGTTCGAAGGCGACGCCAGCGGGCTCACCCACTGGAGCACCCGCTGGCGCGACATCGTTGCCCGCTTCGAGGCCGCGGGCGGTTGAGGCTTGATCGTCAGGGGTTGTCGGCCGTCTTGCGTGATGACCCCGGGGCGTCCTTCGCCGGTGTCTTGCCAGGCGACTTGACCACCGCATAACGCTCCAGCGTGCGCTGGCGCGCCTGGTCGTGCTGCACGATCGGCGCCGGATAGTTGCGGCCGAGCTCCACCCCGGCGGCCTGCAGTTCGGCCGGCCCGGCCAGCCACGGGGCATGGATCGAGCGGTCGCTCAATGCGGCCAGCTGGGGCAGGTAGCGCCGGATGAACTTGCCCGAGGCGTCGAACTTCTCGCTCTGGCTGACCGGGTTGAAGATGCGGAAGTAGGGCTGCGCGTCGCAGCCGCTGGACGATGCCCATTGCCAGCCGCCGTTGTTGGCGGCGAGATCAAAGTCGTTCAGGTGCCGGGCAAAGTAGCGCTCGCCCCAGCGCCAGTCGATGCCCAGGTCCTTCACCAGGAAGCTGGCCACCACCATGCGCAGCCGGTTGTGCATGTAGCCGGTCTGGTTGATCTGCAGCATCGCCGCGTCCACCAGCGGGTAGCCGGTGCGCCCCTCGCACCAGGCCTCGAACAGCGCCTGCGCGGGCTTGCCGTGCTCCCAGCGGATCTGGTCGTACTCGGGCTTGTAGCTGCGCTCCACCACATGCGGATGGTGATGCAGGATCTGGTGATAGAAGTCGCGCCACACCAGCTCGGACAGCCAGACCTCGGCACCGCGTGAGCCCGCGCGGGCACGGTCCCAGGCCTCGCGCACCAGATGGCGGATCGACACCGTGCCGAAGCGCAGGTGGACCGACAGGTAGCTCGGCCCCTTCACCGCAGGAAAGTCGCGCGTGTCGGCATAGCGGTCGATGCGTTCGATGAAGTCCTCCAGCAGCCCCTGGGCGCCGCTCATGCCGGTGGGGATCTTCAGCTCGCGCAGGTTGCTCGGGCTGAAACCGATGTCCTCCAGCGTCGGCACCGGCCGCATCCGTTGCGCCGGCCGTGGTGCGAGTGCCGCAGCGTAGCGGGCCACCGGGTAGGCCTTGACGTAGTAGGGCGCGAGCTTCTTCTGCCACGCATTGCGGTAGGGCGTGAACACCCCGTAGGCCGTGCCCGCGCCGGTGAGCACCTCGTCGGTCTCGAAGATGACCTGGTCCTTGGCCGTGTGCAGGGCAATGCCGGCCTCGGCCAGCGTGCCCCGTGCACGGGCATCCCGGGCGCGGGCCGCGGGTTCGTAGTCGTGGTTGGTGTAGACGGCCTGCACGTGCAGTTCACGTGCCAGCGCGGTGACCTCGGCCACGGCCTCGCCATGGCACACGATCAGGCCGGTGCCGTGGTGGCCATGCGACTCGCCCAGCGCCTGCAAGGCCGCGTCCAGTTCCACCAGCGACTCGCGGATGAATTCCACCCGCCGGTCCACACGGGGCAGCTCATCGAGGATGGCGGTGTCGAACACGAACACGCACCACACCCGGCGCGCGGCCTTGAGCGCGTGATAGAGCGCCGCGTGGTCATGGCTGCGCAGGTCGCGGCGGAACCAGACCAGGGCCGAATCGAGGATTTTCTCCATGGGTGCGATGGTGGCAGAGGAATAGAATTCATGCATGTCCGCGCACGAAAGCATCAATCTCACCAACCAGTTCCTGATCGCCATGCCGGGCATGGCCGACGACAACTTCGCCGGCTCGGTGATCTACCTGTGCGAGCACACCGAAAAGGGCGCGCTGGGGCTGGTGATCAACAAGCCGATCGACATCAAGCTGCGCAACCTGTTCGAGAAGGTCGAACTCACGCTCGACCGCGAAGACCTGGCCGAGGAGCCGGTGTTTTTCGGCGGTCCGGTGCAGACCGAACGGGGTTTCGTGCTGCACGAGCAGCTCGATGGTGAGGGCGGTCACTACACCTCGTCGCTGCGCATCCCTGGCGGACTGGAGATGACCACCAGCAAGGACGTGCTCGAGGCCCTGTCCCACGGCGCGGGTCCGCGCAAGGTGCTGGTCACCCTGGGCTACAGCGGCTGGAGCGCAGGTCAGCTCGAAGACGAGATCGCCCGCAACGGCTGGCTGACGGTCGCGGCAGAGCCTTCTATCATTTTCGACACCCCGATTGAACATCGCTATGACCGTGCCTTGTCGCTGCTGGGCATCGATCCCGGCATGCTGATGCAGGACGCGGGGCACGCATGACGCAGGGCCGGCCACCTCGCCACCGCGGGCGGGGCAGGGCAGTGCACGACCTGCACGGTGGTGCACGATGACACCCGCACGCTCCTACCTGGCGTTCGACTACGGGCAGCGTCGTGTGGGTGTGGCCACGGCCAACACCGTCACGGCCACGCCACAGCCGCTGCGTACCATCGCGGCCGAAGGCGAGGCGCGCTTCGAGGCCATCGGCCGCTTGATTGCCGAATGGCAACCCGATGCGCTGGTGATCGGCGTACCCTTTCACCCCGATGGTGCGGCGCATGACAACACCGCACGGGCCCGTCGATTCGGGCGGCAACTGCATGGCCGTTTCGGACTCCCGGTGCATGAGGTGGACGAGCGCTACACGACCACCGAGGCCCAGGCCCGCGGGGCAGTCGACGCCGATGCCGGTGCCGCCTGCATCATCCTCGAGCAGTTCCTGAGCAGCACACGTTCCGAAAGCCCGACATGACCACCCTGCACCTCGACGCGGAAGCCCTCTACCTCGATCTCAAGCGCGGCATGCCGGCCCTGCTGCGGCCCGACAGCGTGCTGGTGGGGATCTGGTCCGGCGGGGCCTGGCTGGCCGAGCGCCTGCAGCGCGACCTGGCCCTGCCCGGCGAACACGGCGTGATCTCCAGCGCCCTGCACCGGGACGACTTCGGATCGCGCGGCCTCTCTGGCGCGGCCGATCACACGCGCCTGCCTATTGACATCAAGGACCGGCACATCGTGCTGATCGACGACGTACTCTACACCGGCCGCACCACGCGCGCCGTGCTCAACGAACTGTTCGATTTCGGCCGGCCGGCGAGCGTCACGCTGGCCGTGCTGGTCGACCGCGGCGGACGCGAGCTGCCGATCGAGCCGGCGCTGTCCGCGGCGCGCATGTCGCTGCCGCCCACCCAGCGCCTGTCGCTTGCGCGCAGCGCCGACGGCCACTTCAGTTTCGACATCAAAACCGTCCAGCTCTGAGAAGGTGTGAACGAACCCGCCATGCCCGCTCAATCCCCCCGGACGCACCAGCTCGGCGTTGCAAATGCGCGCCGTAGCCCGAGCTACGGCTGTGCTTTGCGCCTTGACCCGGCACGCCCGGGTGGCCTGCTCGGCCACGCCGGATTCATTCACACCTTCTGAGCCTGCTCGCTCGACGGACCCCACAGGCCAGCCAAAGAGACCGCGATGCTCTACAAGCGCAACCCGCAACTCAACAAGCACGGTGAACTCATCCACCTGCTTTCCATCGAGGGCCTGCCGCGCCCGGTGATCCACCAGATCCTCGACACGGCCGAGACCTTCCTGTCGGTCAATGACCGCGAGGTCAAGAAGGTGCCGCTGCTGCGCGGCAAGAGCCTGTTCAACCTGTTCTTCGAGAACAGCACGCGCACGCGCACCACCTTCGAGATCGCGGCCAAGCGGCTGTCGGCCGACGTCATCAACCTGGACATCGCCCGCTCGTCGACCGCCAAGGGTGAAAGCCTGCTCGACACCATTGCCAACCTGAGTGCGATGCATGCCGACATGTTTGTCGTGCGGCACAGCGAAAGCGGCGCTCCCTACCTGATCGCCCAGCACTGCGCGCCCCATGTGCATGTGGTCAATGCCGGCGACGGCCGCCATGCCCACCCCACCCAGGGGCTGCTGGACATGTACACGATCCGCCACTACAAGCGCGACTTCACCAACCTGAGCGTGGCCATCGTGGGCGACATCGTGCACTCGCGCGTGGCCCGCTCGGACATCCATGCCCTGTCCATCCTGGGCGTGCCGGACATCCGGGCGGTCGGCCCCAAGACGCTGGTGCCGGGTGACCTGCGCGAGATGGGGGTGCGGGTGTGCCACGACATGAAGGAAGGCATCCGCGATGCCGACGTCGTCATCATGTTGCGCCTGCAGAATGAACGCATGAGCGGCGCGATGCTGCCCAGCGCCGGCGAGTTCTTCAAGAACTTCGGCCTGACCGAAGAGAAGCTGGCGCTGGCCAGACCCGACGCCATCGTGATGCACCCCGGGCCCATCAACCGCGGTGTCGAGATCGACTCCGCCGTGGCCGATGGAAAGCAGAGCGTCATCCTGCCGCAGGTCACCTTCGGCATCGCCGTGCGCATGGCGGTGATGTCCATCATCGCCGGGAACGAAGCATGAAGATCCTGATCCGCAACGGCCGACTGATCGATCCGGCCACCCAGACCGACCGCCTCGGCGACGTGGCCATTGCCGCCGGGCGCATCGTCTCCCTTGGTGCGGTGAGCCCCGACTTCCAGCCCAATCGGGTGATCGAAGCCCGCGGCATGGTGGTCGCCCCCGGCCTGGTCGACCTGGCCGCACGGCTGCGCGAGCCCGGCCACGAACACGAAGGCATGCTCGAGAGCGAGATGGCCGCGGCCGTGGCCGGCGGCGTGACCAGCCTGGTCTGCCCGCCCGACACCGACCCGCCGCTGGACGAGCCGGGCCTGGTGGAGATGCTCAAGTTCCGCGCCCGCAACCTCAACCAGTCGCGCCTGTACGCGCTGGGGGCGCTGACGCGCGGCCTGGGCGGCGAAACGCTGACCGAAATGGCCGAGCTCACCGAGGCGGGCTGCGTGGGCTTCTCGCAGGCCGAGGTCGCGATCCGCGACACCCTGGTGCTGCAGCGTGCGCTGCAGTACGCCTCGACCTTCGGCTACACCGTGTGGCTGCGCCCGCAGGACCCGCACCTGGGCCGGGGCGTGGCGGCCAGCGGGTCGGTGGCCACCCGCATGGGCCTGTCGGGGGTGCCGGTGATTGCCGAGACCATCGCGCTGCACACCATCTTCGAGCTGATGCGGGCCACCGGCGCGCGGGTGCATCTGTGCCGCCTGAGCAGCGCTGCCGGCATCGAACTCGTGCGCGCGGCCAAGCGCGAGGGGCTGCCGGTCACCTGCGACGTGAGCGTCAACCACCTGCACCTGACCGACATCGATATCGGCTACTTCAATGCCGACATGCGTCTGACCCCGCCGCTGCGCCAGCAGCGCGACCGCGATGCCATCCGTGCCGGGCTGGCCGACGGCACCATCGACGCCCTCGTGAGCGACCACACCCCGGTCGACGAAGACCAGAAGGCGCTGCCGTTCGGCGAAGCCGAGCCGGGTGCCACCGGCCTGGAGCTGCTGCTCAGCCTGGCCTTGAAGTGGGGCGAGGAGAGCGGTGCCGGCCTGATGCGGGCCCTGGCGGTCGTCACCAGCGAGCCGGTGCGGGTGCTGGGCGATGCGCTGGGTTCACTGGCGTCGAGCACCGGCCGCCTGGTCGAAGGCGGTGTGGCCGACCTGTGCCTGTTCGACCCGGCCGCGCGCTGGCAGGTGGCGCCCGCTGCACTGCGCAGCCAGGGCAAGCACAGCCCGTTCAGCGGCCTGGAACTGCCCGGCCAGGTGCGCTGCACCATCGTGGCCGGTGGCGTGGCCTACGAGACCACCGGCGCCGATCTGCTGGCCACGGTGATCTGAGTGCAGGCGCTGCGTGGGGCCTGGCGGCTCACGCGCGTGCTGCTGCACGTGCTGCATGGCCTGGCGATCGTGCTGCTGCGCTTTGGCCGGCTCGATGCCACGCAACGCCGCGAGCGGGTGCGGTGGTGGTCACAGCGCATGCTGGCCGTGCTCGACGTCGGCCTGATCGCCGAAGGCAGCCCGCGTCCGGGCGCGAAGCTGTTTGTCGCCAATCACATCTCGTGGCTGGACATCGTGGCCATCAACGCGGTGGCGCCAGCCCGCTTCGTGTCCAAGGCGGAGGTGCGGCACTGGCCGCTGCTGCGCCGTCTGGTGGATGCGGCCGACACGCTCTACATCGAGCGTGAACGTCGGCGCGATGCGTTGCGTGTGGTGCACCAGGTGGCCGAGGCGCTGCAGGCGGGTGACACCGTGGCGGTCTTTCCCGAAGGCACCACCGGCGACGGGCATGCGCTGCTGCCTTTCCACGCCAACATCCTGCAGGCCGCGATTGCCACCGAAACGCCGGTGCAGCCGATTGCACTGCGCTATGCCGATGCCACCCATGCGATCAGCCCGGCCGTGGCCTATGTGGGCGACACGACCCTGGTGCAGTCACTGTGGTGGGTCGCCTGCGCACGGGGCCTGACGGTGAGGGTGTCCATGCTGAGCGCCGAAGGCACCCGCCACCTCGATCGCCGCGCGCTGGCCGAGCGGGTGCGCGGGCAGATCGACGAGCACCTGGCGCAGGTCTGAATCAGGGCTGCGGGACGGCGCGCCCGTCCCGCACGCCTGCTCAGGCCTTGCCCTGGCTGGCCACCGCAGCCGCGGCGCGCGCCGCGGCTTCGGCATCGCCGAGGTAATAGCTGCGAATCGGCTTCAGGTCGGCATCGAGTTCATACACCAGCGGAATGCCGTTGGGGATGTTCAGGCCGACGATGTCGCTGTCGGAGATGTTGTCCAGGTACTTCACGAGGGCACGGATGCTGTTGCCGTGCGCCGCCACGACGATGCGCTTGCCCGACTTGATGGCCGGGGCGATCGAGTCGTTCCAGAACGGCAGCACGCGCGCGACGGTGTCCTTCAGGCATTCGGTCAGCGGCACGTCCTCGGGCTTGAGGCGGGCATAACGCGGGTCGCTGCGCTCGCAGCGCGGGTCGGTCGGCTCCAGCGCAGGCGGCGG
>CBFGPV010000083.1:0-17490 GCA_965650765.1 uncultured Burkholderiales bacterium | reverse complement strand
GCGGGAGAGGGTTGGGGAGAGGGTGCTTCGAGTCGCTGCAGCGGTGGTGTGTGGCGCCGTGTGTCGCCCCTGGCGGTGCGAGCCTTGCAGCACGCCCCATGAGGCCGTCACCGGCTCACACCAGCACCGGGCTGTGGTGCGCAAACGCGGGGGGCTGGGTCTCGGGAGCCACCGGCTCGGGTGCGAGCTTGAAGACGCCCACCACCTGGACCAGTTCGTCGGCCTGGGCCTTCAGGCTGGTGGCGGCTGCGGCCATCTGCTCGACCAGCGCGGCATTCTGCTGGGTGACGACGTCCATCTCGGCCACCGCCTTGCCCACCTGGGTCACGCCGGAGCTCTGCTCGGCGCTGGCCGCGCTGATCTCGGCCATGATCTGTGTGACGTTCATGACGCTGTGCACCACCTCGGTCATGGCGTCGCGTGCCTGATGGACCAGCGTGCCGCCGCGGTGGACCTGCTGCACGCTGGCCTCGATGAGTTCGCTGATTTCCTTGACGGCCTCGGTGCAGCGCCCGGCCAGGTTGCGCACCTCCATCGCGACCACCGCAAAACCGCGACCCTGCTCACCGGCCCGGGCGGCCTCGACCGCGGCGTTGAGCGCGAGGATGTTGGTCTGAGCCGCGATGCCTGCGACCATGCTGACGATCTCCGAGATCTTGCTGGAGCTGGTGTGGATGGCCTGCATCGTCTGGACCACCTGTGTCACGACCTCGCCGCCGCGTGCGGCCACCTGCGAGGCGCGTGCCACCATCTCGTTGGCCTGCATGGCGCCTTCGGCGTTCTGGCGCACGGTGCTGCTGAGCTGCTCCATCGATGATGCCGTGACCTCCAGTGAGCTGGCCTGCAGCTCGGTACGGTGCGACAGGTCCTGGTTGCCCTGGGCGATCTCGCCGCTGGCGGTGGCCACGCTGTCGGCGCTGCTCTTGACGCTGTGAACGATGCGCGCAAGGCTGGCCTGCATGTCGGCCATCGCCTGCAGCAGCTGCACCATCTCGTCGTTGCCCGCCGGCACGACCGGCATCGAGAGGTCACCCTGCGACAACCGCCGCGCGACTTCGACCGCGTGTGTCATCGGGCGGGCCAGGCGGCGCGCCAGGGCCAGCGCCGCAATGATCAACAGCACCGTGGCCAGGCCGAGTGCTGCGGCAATGAAGGTCCGGGCCTGCGCCACCACGGCGGCTGATTGCTGCCGGAAGGCCTCTTCCTCGCGTCCGATCGCAGCGACCTGTGTGGCCATCTGGGCTTCGACGTCGGCATAGAGTTTCTGGAAGCCGGCCACCGCCGTGGCCGCCGCGGCCGGGGAGTCACCCGCGGTGAGCGTCAGCAGGTTCACCGCAGCGTCGGTATAGGCCTTCACCGTGGGCAGGGTGCCGGCGATGGTGTTGTGGGTATCCGGCGACAGCGCCATGCCGTCCAGCAGCTTCAGCGCCGCATCGAGGCTGGCGATGTGGTCGTCCAGGGCCTTGCGGGCTTCGGCGATCTGCGCCTTGTCGCGGCCGATGGCACCGAGCATCGCGCGCTGCACGTCACCGCGCACGGCGCCGTGCATCATCGAGGCGCGCTGGCTGGCCTGCACGGCCTGGCCCATGCTGACTGAACCATCGAAGGCGCGTGACAGGCGTTCGGCGCTGTACAGGCCGACACCTCCCACCAGGGCGGCCACGCTGGCACCGGCCAGCCCGATCGAGAGAATCTGATTTCGCAACTTCACTGTGACCTCACGAGTCCGCGCCACCTTCGATGTTCGGGCTGCCGTCGGCGTGGCGCGCCGACGGCAACCCGGCCCTGGGGGCGCTCAGAACCAGATTTCGACCTGGGCGCCGTAGCTCGTGCCCGAGGTCTTGCCATCCCCCAGCCCGGTCACGCCACCGGTGCCGGCCGCGGCGTTGGCGGCGTCGTTCCACTTCGCGGTGGTGACGTACAGGCGCAGTTCGGGACGGTTCCAGAAGCCCGGGCCGGTGGCCAGGGTCGGCGCCAGCGTGAACTTGGTGAGCTTCTGGGTGGGCGAGCCATCGGGCTTGATCTGCGAGTAGCCTGCTTCACCAACGAGCTTGAAGTTTTTCGTGAAGGCATAGGACAGCCGCCCACCCACCGACATCGAGGTCGACTTGGACCCGTTGGCCTTGTCGTTCTGCAGCAGCGCCTGTGCCTGGCCGCCCAGTGCACCGACCTGCCAGGTGAAGCTTTCCACCAGGCGCAGGCTCTTGACGCCCGAGCCGGCCGACAGGCCGCCGAAGTTGCCGTCCAGCCCGGCCGAACCCTGCGCGTACTGCAGCCACAGGTTGTTGCTGCCGCCCAGGCCCAGGAACTTGTCCTGCGTGTGCTGCAGGGTCAGGCCATAGCCGCTCTTGCCGCCCGAGAAGTTGCCCTTGGTGAAGGTGCCCAGCACGCGCAGGGTACCGTCGGGGTTCACGCGCAGGCCCGACAGGTCGACGTTGAAGCGGTTGCCCGAGACGGTCGAAGTCTGGTCGTTCTTGAAGTAGGCGATGCCCAGCTTGCCGGAGGCCAGCGGAATGTCGGCCCCGGCACCCACACCGCTGAGGTTGGTGTAGAAGGTGTCGACGATGTGGACGTCGGCACGACCGTAGAAGCGCTTGCCGATCCAGAAGGTCGTGTCGGGCGCGATGTCGTAGCCCTTGCCCTCGACGTACATCTGGTTGATGCCGACCTTGGCGTCACCCGTGTCCGTCTGCGGGTTGTACAGGTTGGTCATCAGCGTGGCCTTGTAGTCCACACCGTCCGTCTTCATGCCCTGCGACAGCGCGAATTCGCCATAGATGTCGCATTCATTGCCCAGGCGGTACTTGAGGCCGGCGCCGTTGAGGCCGTAGCAGGCTCGCGAGGCATCCTTCTTCGAGGCGCCGGGTCCGGCCCGGAAGTAGCCGCCCCATTCGACCGCTGACGCGGAAAAGGACATCGTCATCAGGGTTGCAAGCACCGTGGCGGGCAGGCCAACGCGCGTTTTCTTCGAGTACATCAGGAGTCTCCTCAGGGTGGTGAAACAGGCCATGCCGGCCCGGTGGGTTGCGCGTCGGCAGCAACTGCCTGACGCTGATCACTTTGAATGGGAACGTTCCAAATCAAAGTCAAAAAAAGGGGATGAATGGGTCGCTTGTTCGCGCCACGGGTTGTCATTTCTGCCTTGGTGCGCTGGCGGCCACGAGCCGGCTCATCGCCAGTTCGGGCGACATCGTGTCGGTGTTCCAGAACTCGCTCACCACGGTGCGCAGGGCCGCGTGGATGGCCGTGGGCACGGCCATGTCCACCGACACCGACGGCACGAGCAGGTCGTTCTTCTCGCTGGCCAGGAAGTCGCGGCCGGACATCTGCCCGCAGCTGTCGAAACCGTCCATCGGCACGCCGGCGCGCACCGGGATCGACCCCTTGCGCACATTGAACTGGGTCTGGAAGGCCGGGCGCATCAGCGCATAGGCCAGGTAGCCCTGTGCCTTCTGCGCCTCCCAGCTCTTGAGCTGGAACATCGCGAAGGCATCGACCACGAAGGAGTAGGTGCCCGAGGTCCCTGGGGCTGGCGAGCAGGTGAACTCGCGCCCCGGCCGCTGGCCCGCCACCAGGAACTCGCCCTTGGCCCAGTCGCCCATGATCTGGAAGGCCGCCCGCCCCTTGATCACCATGTCGGTGGTGACGTTCCAGTCGCGCCCGCGGGACTGCTCGTCGGTGTGCGCCTTGAGCCGGCGGAAGGCCTCCAGCGCGCGTTTCATGGCCGGACTCGACAAGGCATCCGGGTCGAGTTCAACAAAGGCCTTGCGATACAGGTCCACACCCGCCACGCCCAGCACCACCGTCTCGAACAGCACGAACTCCTGCCAGGGCTGCCCGCCCTGGGCCAGCGGGATGTAGCCCGCGGCGCGGATGCGCTCGGCCGCTGCCAGGAATTCGTCGAAGCTGGTCGGCACCGTGGCCACCCCCGACTTGCGCAGCACCTCGGTGTTGGTCCACAGCCAGTTGACCCGGTGGATGTTCACCGGCACGGCCACGTAGCGGCCGCGGTACTTGACCTGATCCTGCACCACCTTCGGCAGGACCTGATCCCAGTGGTCGAATGCGGCCATCGCATCCATGCTGGTCAGTGCCCCCTGGGCCGCCCATTCCTTGATCGCCGGCCCCTTGATCGATGCGGCCGCGGGAGGGTTGCCCGCCTGCACGCGCTCGCGCAGCGCGGACATGGCGTTCTGGCCCCCACCGCCGACCACCGCAAAGTCCTTCCAGGTGTGGCCACGCTCGGCAATCATCGACTTGAGCTGGGCGATGGACGCGGCTTCGCCGGGGGACGTCCAGAAGTGCAGCACCTCGACCTCACCGGCGCGTGTGCCTGTGAAGGGCAGTGCCGCCGACGCGGCAAGCAGGCCGCGCAGGATCACGTGCACCAGGCCGCGCACATGGCGGGCCTGGGAGTGGAACGTTCCAACTGGCGTCGAAAAAAAACCGGTGATCGGGGCAGCGCATCCCGTGCGGGCACACGCGTGCTCCACCGGTGCGAGAGGAAAGGGGCGGGAGGAAGTCATGGGGCGTACCTTCGGAAAACTGCGACCTGAAGGAAAGCGGCGGGTCAGGACACGACCAGTGTGTCCATCCGCTGGGCGGGGTGGGCCTGCAGGCGGTCTGTGCGGCGCCTGCGCCCTGGGCGGGCGCCCGGCAGGCACAGGGTCCACGGCGGCATCCGGGTCATGGTGTCTCCTTCTGAAGTGAATGCGTGCCGGACCACTGGCACAGATGGTCGATGAACTGACGCGGTTCGCAGTGCTGCACGAAGCGCTGCGCCACCTCGTGCATCAACGCCGACTTCCATCGGACGCTGCAGCATTGGTCAAAGGTCCAGGATGGCAGCACATCGGCTTCGCATTCCAGCAGTGCGGCACGCCGCGGATCCACCGCGGCCCAGGCAGTGCGCAGCGCCGGCATGCAGCCCTTGCGATGCGCAAAGCGCTGCTGGAAGCCTGGCTCGGTCAAGGCCATGGCCACACGCTGGGCCACCGGTCCGGCCGTTGTGATCGTGTCATCGCCCACCGGCACGAAAAAGTCCGCGATGGCCACGAAGTGTTGCTGTGTGCCGGGGAAGGCCTGCTCGACCACCGCGGCACCCGCGGCGGCGCGTGCCCAGTCCCCCATGACCTGCACGATGGCCTCACCGCGCTGAACCAGCGAGAGCTGGTCCTGCCAGCCCAGGTGCAGGCGCTGGTCATCGACCAGGCGGCGCAGGCGCATCAGACAGGCGATGGCGGCCTGCACGTCCGGCTCGCGCCACACCGACGGCCGCATCTGCACGAAGGTGCGCAGATAGGCGCCCCGCCCGGCCACGGCCAGCAACACCGTCTCGAACAACACGCCGATCTGCCAGGCCTCGGCACCCACGGCCAGTGGGTGGCGCACCAGGCGGCGAGCGTGCTCCAGGCCGGTGAAGAACTCTCGCACGCCGCCTTGCGCCCAGGACCCGAAGCGGGCCGCGGCCGGCGCATGGACCCAGCACAGGTTGGCGCGATGGATGCCCACCGGAATGCCATGCCAGTGTGCCCCCCGGCGCATGGTGCGCTGCACGAAGTGCGGCAGCGTCCCGGCCCAGCCGGCGGCCTGTGCCACCGCGCTCAGGTCCTGCAGTCGCGGTGAGCCGGTGTGCAGGGCGTCGGCCATCTCCATCGCATGCATCTTCACGGCCGAAGGCGGCGCGCCGTCGCGAGCGTCGACCAGATCGATGCCGACGCGGCCCAGCACCTCGCGGGTGAGGGCCAGGGCCGAGCGGTCTGACTCGGCCTGCCAGGTGTGGCTCAGCGCCCAGCCGTCGGTGGTGGCGCAGGTCAAGGCGGGGGCGTGGACCGGGCTCATGAAGCGTCGACCAGGATGGCCCGGAAGTCGTTGATGTTGGTCTGTGTCGGGCCGGTGTGCACCAGCGCGTCCACGGCGTCGAACAGGCTGGCGCTGTCGTTGGTGTCCAGGCACTGCCGCGGGTCGCACCCTGCCTGCACGGCCTGGGCCAGCGTCCAGGGTGCGATCCAGGCCCCGGCGGCGCCGGCGCGGCCATCCAGCCCGTCGGTGCCGGCCGAGAGGGCATGGATGCGATGCTGGCCCGCCTGCCCTTCCAGCGCCATCGCCAGCGCCAGCATGAACTCGGTGTTGCGCCCGCCGCGCCCGTCGCCGCGCACCGTCACCGTGGCCTCGCCGCCACTGAGGATCACGCAGGGCCGCGCAAACGGCACCCCCCGATGCGCCACGCTCAACGCCAGCGCCGCATGGGCCTTGGCCAGCTCGCGTGCTTCACCTTCCATCGCATCGGACAGCACATGACAGGCCAGCCCTTCGGACCGGGCCTGCCGGGCCGCGGCCTGCAGGCCGTCCCAGGCGCAGGCGATCAGCCGGTGTTCATGCCGGGCCAGACGGGCATCGTCCGGCTTGATCGACTCCCACAGGCCCTGGCTCAGGGCCGCATCCACGACGGGATGCCCATCGAGCCGGTAACGTTGCAGCACGGCCCGGGCGTCGGCACAGCTTGATGGATCGGGCAGCGTGGGCCCCGAGGCCACCAGCGAGGCATCGTCGCCGGGGATGTCCGAGATCACCAGCGTGAGCACACGGGCCGGGTGCGCCCGGGCCGCCAGGCGACCGCCCTTGATGGCCGAGAGGTGACGGCGCACGGTGTTGATCTCGGCGATCGTGGCACCGCGTTCGAGCAGCCCGCGTGTGATGTGCTGCTTGTCGGCCAGCACAAGCCCCGGCGCAGGCAGCGCGCACAGCGACGAGCCCCCCCCCGACACCAGCGCGATCACCAGGTCGTCGGCCGTCAGACCGCTGAGCGCATCCAACAGCAGGCGTGCGCCGGCCACGCTGCGTTCGTCGGGCACCGGGTGGCTGGCCTCATGCACGCGGATGTGCTGGGTGGGCAAGGCGGCGCCTTTTGGCACCACCACCACACCGTCGAGCGGGCCGCGCCAGTGGGCCTCGACGGCACGCGCCATCGCGGCCGCGGCCTTGCCCACACCCACCACCACGGTGCGCCCGCGCGGCGGCTCGGGCAGGTGCTGCGGCACCACCGTCATCGGGTCGGCCGCGGCCAGCGCCGCGCGGTACAGGCCGATCAGTCGATCGACCTGCGGCGGGCGGGGCGACAGGGCGGGGTTCATGCGCATCGTGTGCACACTCACTGGCCGAGACCGGCGCTGACCTGCAGGAAGTGCTTCATGCGGGCCACGGCCAGCTCCGGATCGCTCAGCACACCCGCCGCATCGGCCAGCTCGAACACCCGCGCGTAGTGCGCCACGCTGCGCGCCGCCTGCAGACCGCCGGCCATCGAAAAGTGCGCCTGATGCCCGTTCAGCCAGGCCAGGAACACGACACCGGCCTTGTAGTGCCGGGTCGGCGCGCAGAACAGCTCGCGCGACAGGGCCACCGTGGGGTCGAGCAGCTCGCGGTACAGGAAGACATTGCCGGCGGCCAGGGCGCTCAGCGCGACCGAGGCCACCGGCGCGATCGGGTCGAAGATGCCCAGCAGGCCGTGCGAAAAGCCCTCGGCGTCGCCGGCCATCAGCTCGGCATAGTTGAAGTCGTCGCCGGTGTACATCTTGACGCCCGGTGGCAGGCGCCGACGCAGTTCGATCTCCCAGCGCGCCTCCAGCAGCGAGACCTTGATGCCCTCGACCCGCGACGCGTTGTCGTGGATCAGTTGCGCCACGGTGTCCAGTGCCGCGGCCACGTCGGTCGAGCCCCAGTAGCCGCGCAACGCGGGGTCGAACATCTCGCCCAGCCAGTGCAGCACGACCGGACGGGAGGTGTCCTGCAGCAGCCGGCCATACAGGCGCAGGTAGTCCTCCGGCCCGCGGGCGGCCCGCACGAGCGCACGGCTGGCCATCACGATGGCCCGGCCACCTTCACCTTCGATCACCTCGAGCTGCTCGCGATAGGCGGCTTCGACCTGATCGAGCGTGACCTCATCGCCGGGGGCAAGCTGGTCCGTGCCGGCACCGCAGGCGAGGTCGCCACCAACGGCGCGCGCATGCCGCAGGCTGCGGGTGATGAGCTCGCGCGCAGTGGGCCAGTCCACACCCATGCCGCGCTGAGCGGTGTCCATGGCCTCGGCCACCTTGAAGCCCAGGCGGTAAAGGTGCTCGCGAAAGGCCAGTGTGGTGTCCCAGTCGACACGGGGCGGTGCATCGAACGGGTCGGTGCTGACAATCGGGTCGATCACCACATGGGCGGCGGCATAGGCGGTGCGATTGAACGGGGTGACCGGGCCGCGCGGATGGATGGGCTCGGCCTTGAGCCGCAGCGTCTTGAGGGTGCCGTCGGCCTGGGGCAGTCGGATGTGCATGAGGGGTCCTTCGATCGTCTCAGGCCGGGATGCGGCCCAGGATGTGGTCGGCTGCCTTCTCGGCCACCATGATGGTCGGGGCATTGGTGTTGCTGGACGGCAGCAGCGGCATCACCGATGCGTCCACCACACGCAGGCCGCTCAGGCCGATGACTCGCAGGTCCGGTGTGACCACGCTGGCCGGGTCGCTGTCGCGGCCCATGCGGCAGGTGCCGACCGGGTGGTGATCGGTCTTGGCATGGGCGCAGGCATAGTCGAACAACTGCTCGTCGCTGCGCAGGCCCGGGCCGGGCAGCACCTCGCGCTTGACGAAACGGCTCAGCGCCGGTTGGCTCAGGATCTCGCGAGCGAGCTTCAGCCCCTTGATCGCCATCTCGCGGTCGTGCGGGTCGCTCCAGTAGTTCGGGTCGATCAGCGGTGCGGCGGCTGCGTCGGCGCTGGCCAGCCGCACCGAACCGCGCGAGGCCGGCCGCAGGTAGGCGGTGTTCAGCGTCACGCCGGCATGGTCGAGCCGGGCCATCCCGGCCTCGATGCCCGAGCCCAGACCCAGGTGGAACTGGATGTCCGGCGAGCGGGCCCGCTGCTGCGCATCGGCGTACCAGAAGCCGCCGGTCTCGAACAGGCTGGAGGCCACCGGCCCGTTCTTCAGCAGCAGGTACTGCAGGCCGGCGAGTGCGGCATGGTGCGGCTTGTTGAAGCGGTCGTAGGTGTGTTCGCCGGTGCACTCGGAGATCACGAACAGGTCGAGGTGGTCCTGCAGGTTCGCGCCCACACCGGGCAGGCCGTGCAGGCACTTGATGCCCACTGCCTGCAGATGATCGGCCGGCCCGATGCCCGAGAGCATCAGCAGGCGCGGCGAACCGATCGCGCCGCCGGACAGGATCACCTCGCGCGTGGCGCGCACGATGTGGCCGGCCTGGTGCCGCCCGCTGGAGAGCTCCACCCCGGTGGCACGCCCGCCCTCGACAACCACCCGCAGCACCTGCGCGTTCAACTTCACCTGCAGGTTGGGGCGTTGGCGGGCCGCTGCCAGGAAGCCGGTCGCGGCCGAAGAGCGGCGGGCATGCAGTTGTGTGAGCTGGTAGTAGCCCAGGCCGTCCTGCTGCGCGCCGTTGAAGTCGGCATTGAACGGAATGCCCAGCTCCTGGCCGGCCTGGAAGAAGGCCTCGCAGATCGGCAACGGGCTGATGGGGTTGGACACGCCCAGTGGCCCGCCATAGGCGTGGTACTCGTTGGCAAAACGCTGGTTGTTCTCGGAGCGCTTGAAGTAGGGCAGCACCTCGCGGTAGCTCCATCCGATGGCACCGGCCCGGGTGGCCCAGTCGTCATAGTCGGCGGCGGCGCCGCGCGTGTAGATCTGCGCGTTGATCGACGACCCCCCGCCGACCACCTTCGCCTGCGTGAAGCGGATGACCCGGTCCTTCAGGTGCCGCTGCGGCACCGTGTGCCAGCCCCAGGAGCCGATGCCGCGGGTCATCTTGGCAAACCCGGCCGGCCAGTGAAAGAACGGATGGCGGTCGGCGCCACCGGCTTCGATCAGCAGCACCCGCACCGAGGGATCGGCGCTGAGCCGGTTGGCCAGCACGCAGCCGGCCGAGCCACCGCCCACGATGATGTAGTCGTAAGTGTCGTACTTCATAGACGCGAGATGGAAAGGGCACCGTCCACCTGGAACACGGTGCCGGTGGCAAAACTCAGGCGGCCGCTCGCCACGGCTGCAACGGCCTGGGCCACGTCGGCCGGTTCACCCCAGCGGCCCATCGGCACCAGCCCTTCGGCGATGCGCTGGTCGTAGCGCGCGGCCACCGCATCGGTCATGGGGGTGCGGATCACCCCGGGGCGCACCTCGAACACGCCGATGCCCAGCGTGGCCAGACGCAGCGCATACAGCTTGGTCAGCATGCCCAGGCCGGCCTTGGAGATGCAGTACTCGCCGCGTTCGATCGAGGCCATCTCGGCACTGACCGACGACACGGTGACGATGAAGCGCTCCGCCTCGCTGGACACCGACACCATGTGGCGCGCCACGCTCTGGGTCAGGAAAAACGTGCCGCGCAGGTTGACGCCCAGCACCTGATCGAAGGCCTGCGGGCTGACGTCCAGCAGGTCGCCGCGTGCCGGTGCGCCGATGCCGGCGTTGTTGACCAGGCCGGTGACCGGGCCACCCCAGTCGACCACATCGTGCACGAGCTGGTCATGGGTGTGGATGGCCTTCAGGTCCGAGACGAACAGCCGGGCCCGCACGCCCAGGCTGCAAAGCTGCTCGACCAGGCCGGGCGTGGCCGGCGGCCCCAGGTCGGTCAGTGCCAGATCGAAGCCCAGTCGGGCCAGCTCGAGCGCAATGCCCGCGCCGATGCCGCGGCCGGCGCCGGTGACGATCACCAGCCCGCGCGAGCCGGAACTCGAGGCAGTCATCGCAGCACCTCCGTGCGCAGGTGGTGACCGACGCGCAGCGCCTGGGCGGCCACCGTCAGCGCCGGATTGACCGCGGCCGACGACGGGAAGAAGCTCGCGTCGACCACATACAGGTTGTCGTGATCCCAGGCCATGCACAACGAGTCCAGCGCCGAGGTGGCCGGGTCCGTGCCGAAGCGCACCGTGCCGCACTGGTGCGACACGACTTCGGTGCCGAACGTGCTGGCCAGCACCACCGGGTAGCCCACCCCGCGCAGGATCTGCTTGCACTTGCGCACCCAGCGCGCATGCGCGCTCAGATTGCTGCGGCGCCAGTGCAGGTTGATGGCGCCGTCGGGCCGCAGCGTGACGCGACTGTCGGGCAGCGGCAGGTCTTCGCTCTGCGCATACCAGTCGACGCTGCGCTCGGCCAGGGCGCTGCGCACGAAACGCGGCACACGGCCCAGCGGCGCGCGCAGCATGGGCTCGCGGACCTTGCCCAGCAGTTGCAGGCTGCCCATCGGCTTGCTGCCGTCGCGGTCACCGAAGTAGTAGTCATGCACCGCCAGGGTCTTGGGGAAACGGGTGGTGTTGCGCTGCAGCGGATGCACGGCCAGGAGCGCGGTGGTGTTGTGGGTCATGTAGTGCCGCCCCACCACATCGCTGCGGTTGGCCAGGCCGCGCGGGTTGCGTGCGTTGGCCGATCGCAGCAGCAGCGCAGCCGAATTGATCGCCCCGGCACTCACGACAAACATGTCGGCATGAACGGTGGTGGTGATGCCGCCTTGCACGACCTCAGCGGCCACCACACGCACACCGGTGCCGTCGGTCAGCAGCCGGCGCACATAGGCGCCCGAGCGCAGCTCGACATTGCCTGCACGCAGCGCCGGGCGCACGAGGCGGACCTCGGCATCGCCCTTGGCGTCGATCCGGCACGGGAAGGCGTCGCAGTTCTCGCAGCGCTGGCAGCGGCCACCCGGTCCGTGGTCGATGGCGCTGGGCATCGGAAAAGGCCGCAGGCCCAGCGCCGACAGGCGCTGCTCGATGCGGGCGATCAGCGGCTCGTGCGGCACCGGCGCGTGCTCATAGCCGCTGCTGCGCGGGGGTTCGGTCGGGTCGATCCCGGCCTGGCCTCGCACACCGAACAGCTTCTCGGCCAGGGTGTACCAGGGTTCGAGCGTGGCGTAGTCGATCGGCCAGGCCGGCGACACGCCCTCGTCGTGCTCGACCGCCTGGAAGTCGCGCTCGCGAAAGCGGAACATCGCCGTGCCGTAGAACTTGGTGTGGCCACCGACGAAGTAGTACATGCCGGGGCGGAAGGGCCGGTCGTCGGCATACCAGGTCTCGTCACAGCGGTAGCGCTGGTCGCAGAACACCGCCTCGGGGCTCCAGTTCTGCGGCTCGCGCGGCAGCTCGGGGCCGCGCTCCAGCACCAGCACCCGCGCGCTGCTGCCGGCCAGCTGCAGGGCCACGGCGCCGCCTCCGACACCGGAGCCGACAATGACCACGTCGTAGGACTCGTGCGCCATGGTCGTCAGGCGATCAGGGCTTCGGTGGCGGGATCGAAACACACGAGCTTGCTCAGGTCGACGAGGAAGCGCGCGGTCTGCCCGGGCTGCAGTGCAACGTCGGGCGCCAGGCGCACGGTGAATTCCTGGTCTCCCACCGCCAGCACGGCCAGCGTGTCGGCGCCGGTGGGTTCGATCACCTCGACCAGCGCCTCGAAGTGCTGCTGCGTTCGCCCGGGCGCGCCGCCCTCGGTGGCCAGCGAGACCGCCTCGGCACGGATGCCGGCGATGACGTCCTGGCCCACCCGCCTCGCGAGTGCGGCCGGGACGACCTCGGCGGGCAGCTCGAGACGGATGCCGGGTGCCTTGCCGGCGGGCATCACCAGGCGCTGGCCGCTGTCGCCACCCTCGACGCGCGACTTCAGCAGGTTCATGCGCGGGGACCCCATGAAGCCGGCCACGAAGGTGTTGGCGGGGCGGTTGTAGACCTCGTAGGGGGTACCGAGCTGTTGCAGCACGCCGCCTTTCATCACGGCAATGCGGGTGGCCAGCGTCATGGCCTCGATCTGGTCGTGCGTCACGTACACGATGGTGGCGTGCAGGCGCTGGTGCAGCTTCTTGATCTCGGTGCGCATGTCCACCCGGAGCTGGGCATCGAGGTTGGACAGCGGCTCGTCGAACAGGTAGAGCTGAGGCTCGCGGGCCAGCGCCCGCCCGATCGCCACGCGCTGGCGCTGGCCGCCGGACAGCTGGCGGGGCTTGCGCTCCAGCAGGTGCTCGATCTGCAGCAGCCGAGCCACCGACTGCACACGCTCCTTGCGCACCGACTTGTCGACCTTGCGCATCTCGAGCGGAAACTCGATGTTCTTGGCCACCGTCATGTTCGGATAGAGCGCATACGACTGGAACACCATCGAG
Organism: uncultured Burkholderiales bacterium; assembly: GCA_965650765.1. GTDB lineage: Bacteria > Pseudomonadota > Gammaproteobacteria > Burkholderiales > Burkholderiaceae_C > Caldimonas. Next base: position 4,353 of record CBFGPV010000083.1, on the reverse strand, counting down.
ATGTTGCGTTCGGCCGGCGCGACATGGGTGATGTCGCGGCCGTCCAGCCGCAGCAGCCCGCCGGTGGGTTCTTCCAGCCCGGCGATGATGTTCATCAAGGTGCTCTTGCCGCAGCCCGAAGGGCCGACGAGCACCAGGAACTCGCCGTCCTGCAGCGCGATCGAGATGTCGTGCAGGATCTTGATGGGCCCGAAGCTCTTCTGGACACTGATCAAATCTAGGGAAGCCATGCGAAACCTTGTTACTGCGATCTAACCTTTGACGGAGCCGGCCATCAGGCCGCGCACGAAGTACTTGCCGGACAGCACGTACACCACGAGGGTGGGCAGCGCGGCAATGAAGGCGCCGGCGAAGTGCACGTTGTATTCCTTGACCCCGGTGCTGCTGTTCACCAGGTTGTTCAGCGCCACCGTCAGCGGGTAGGAGCTGAAGTCGCTGAACGAGGCGCCGAACAGGAACTCGTTCCAGATGTTGGTGAACTGCCAGATCACCGTCACCACGATGATGGGCGCGCTGTTGGGCAGCAAGATGCGCCACAGCACCCCGAAGAAGCCCGCGCCGTCCATGCGGGCCGAGCGGATCAGCTCGCCGGGGAAGGCCGCGTAGTAGTTGCGGAAGAACAGTGTCGTGAAGCCGATGCCGTAGACGACGTTGACGAACACCAGGCCCTTGACCGTGCCGGCGATCCCCAGCAGGCCCAGGGTCTTGGCCATCGGGATCAGCACGATCTGGTAGGGGATGAACACCGAGAACAGCATCAGCGCGAACAGCAGGTGGGCACCGCGGAAGTTGAACTGCGTGAAGATGTAGCCGTTCAGCGCACCGATCAGGGTGGAGATCGCTACCGCAGGCACCACCAGCAGGAACGAGTTGATGAAGTAGGGCTTCAGTCCGGTGGGCTGCACGCCGATCTGGGCCGTGCTCCAGGCGGTCCACCAGGGTTCGAGCGTCCAGGCGATCGGCAGGGCCATCAGGTTGCCGCTGCGGATCTCGTCCAGCGGCTTCAACGAATTGACCACCATCACGTAGACCGGCAGCAGGAACAACACCGCCAGGACGAGCAGCAGCGTGTAGAGCACCGTGCGGGACACGACACCGCCGTGTTGTTGTGCACTAGCCATTTCTCACCTTCTTCATTTCGCTGTAGAGGTACGGCAGCACCACGATGCCGATGGCGATCAGCATCAGCACCGAGCTGGCCGCACCGATGGCCATCTCGTTGCGCGTGAACGTGTACTGGTACATGAACACCGACGGCAGCCAGGTCGAGCGGCCGGGGCCGCCGTTGGTCAGTGCGATCACCAGGTCATAGGACTTCACGGCCATGTGGGCCAGGATGACGAAGGCGGAGACGAACACCGCGCCGAGCTGCGGGATGATGATGCGCAGGTAGATCTGCCAGGTCTTGGCACCGTCCACGCGGGCGGCGTTGATCTGTTCGGAATCGACGCCGCGCAGGCCGGCCAGGAACATCGCCATCACGAAGCCGGTGGTCTGCCACACCGCGGCGATCACGACGCAGTAGATCGCCAGCTCCCCGTCCTTGATCCAGCCGAACGCGAAGCTGTCCCAGCCCAGCAGGTGCATCGTGCGCTCCAGCCCCACGCCGGGGTCGAGCAGCCATTTCCAGGCCGTGCCGGTCACGATGAAGGACAGGGCCATCGGGTAGAGGAAGATCGAGCGGAAGGCGCTTTCGGCGCGGATCTTCTGATCGATCAGGATGGCCAGGCCCAGGCCCATGGCCATGGCCACCACGATGTACAGGCCCGCGAAGATGCCCAGGTTGGAGACCGACACCTTCCAGTTCTCCAGCCCTGCGAGCCGCTCATAGCTGGCCGGTCCGACCCACTCGTACTGCGGCAGCATCGTCGACGGCGTGAACGACAGGTAGAACGTGAACATGATGTAGCCGTACACGCACACCAGCACCAGGAGCGCGCTGGGCGACAGAAGCAGCTTGGGAATCAGACCGGCACGCATGTCATTGCTTCGCTGCAGCAACCATCTCGGAGACGGCCTTCCTGTCGTCGATCTGCCCGTTGAAGTGGCGGGTGATCACGTCGTAGAAGGCGTTCTTGACGGGGGTGGGGGAGGCGTGGCCATGGGCGATCGAGCCGACGAGCTTGTTCGACTTGCTGGCCGCGGCGAGTTCCTTCATCGCGCGCTTGCCGCACGAATCGAAGGCGGTATCGGGCACATCGCTGCGTGCCGGCACGGCGCCCTTGAGCACATTGAAGGCCGACTGCACGGCCGGGTCCAGGCTGGCCGTGGCCATCGCGGCCTGCGGGCGGGACTTGTCGGCGCCGACCTTGAACATCGCGAACTGGTTCGACAGGAACGACACGCTGCCCTGGGTGCCGGGCACCGGGAAGCACAGGTAGTCGCGGCCGGGTTCCTTCTTGGCATTCGAGAACTCACCCTTGGCCCAGTCGCCCATGATCTGGAAGCCGGCCTTGCCGCTGATCACCATGCCTGAAGCCACGTTCCAGTCACGTCCCGAGAAGTCCTTGTCGACCAGCCGGCGCAGCTGGCCCATGCGCTCGAAGATCTTCGTCATCGTGGGCGAGCCCAGGGCGGACGGGTCCAGGTCGACGAAGGCCTTGCGATAGAAGTCGGCGCCGCCGGTGGCCAGCACCACGCTGTCGAACACGGTTGCTTCTTGCCATGGCTGGCCACCGTGTGCAATGGCGATGAACCCTGCCTTCTGGACCTTCTCGGCCGCGGCGATGAACTCGTCCCAGGTCTTGGGCTCGGTGGTCACGCCGGCCTTGGTCAGCACGTCCTTGTTGGCCCAGACCCAGTTGATCGAGTGGATCGCCAGCGGTGCGGCGATCCACTTGCCGTTGTGCTTGGTGAAGCGCTGCACGGCGGGCGGCACGACCTTGTCCCAGCCCTCCTTTTCAGCCAGCGGGTTCAGGTCGGCCAGCACACCTTGCTTGGCCCAGTCGGTCAGGTCAAAGCCCATCAGCAGCACGGCGGCCGGCGGGTTGCCCGAGGTCACCCGCGAGCGCAGCGCCGTCATCGCCTGCTCGCCGCCACCGCCGGCCACCGGCATGTCGTTCCAGCGGATGCCCTGCTTGTCCAGTGCGCCCTTGAGCACACCCAGCGCGGCGGCCTCGCCGCCGGAGGTCCAGAAGTGCAGCACTTCGACACTCTGCTGTGCCGATGCGGTGAAGGCCGTGCTCAGCAGGCAGGCGGCGAGGAGGTGGGTTTTTTTCATGCAAAGGTCTCCTGTGACCGCTTCGCAAGGAAGCGGCCTGTGGGTGGGTCGGGATGTCTCGCGGTGCCGCGCCGTGTGCGCTCACCGCGGGGAGGCAGGACTCAGTTGCGGGCAGCGGCCACCAGTTCGGCCACCGCCTTCTTGTCGTCGATCTGGCCGTTGAAGTGGCGCGTGATCACGTCATAGAACGCGCTCTTGATCGACGCCGGGACGGCATGGCCGTGGGCGATCGAACCGACAAGCGTCTTTTTGGTGTTGGCTTCGGCCAGGTCCTTGATGGCCTTCTTGCCACAGGCGTCGAATGCGGTGTCGGGCACGTCGGTGCGTGCCGGGGCCGAGCCCTTCACGACGTTGAAGGCCGACTGGAAGCCCGGGTCCATGATGGCGCTGGCCAGCTTGGTCTGTGCGGCGGTCTTGTCGGCACCGACCTTGAACATCGCGAACTGGTCGGCGTTGAAGGACACCATGCCCTGCGTGCCGGGCAACCGGAAGCACAGGAAGTCGGTGCCCGGCACCTTCTTGGCGCTGACGAACTCACCCTTGGCCCAGTCGCCCATGATCTGGAAGCCGGCCTTGCCGCTGATCACCATGCCCGAGGCCACGTTCCAGTCCCGCCCGGAGAAGTCCTTGTCGACGAGTTTGCGCAGCTGGGACATGCGCTGGAACACCTTCTCCGTCGTGGGTGAGTTCAGCGTCTTGGCGTCCAGCTCGATGAAGGCCTTGCGGTAGTAGTCGACACCGCCGGTGGCCAGCACCACACCGTCGAACACCGTGGCCTCCTGCCAGGGCTGACCGCCGTGCGCGAGCCCCACGAAACCGGCCTTCTGCACCTTCTCGGCCGCGGCGATGAACTCGTCCCAGGTCTTGGGTTCGGACGTCACGCCCGCCTTCGCCAGGACCTCCTTGTTGGCCCACACCCAGTTGGTCGAGTGCACGTTCACCGGGGCGGAGATCCACTTGCCGTTGTACTTGGAGAACTGCTGCAGGGCCTGCGGCACGGTCTTGTCCCAGCCCTCCTTGGCGGCCAGCGCGTTGAGGTCGGCCAGCACGCCCTGCTTGCCCCAGTCGAGGATGTCGTAGCCCAGCATCTGCACGGCGGTGGGCGGGTTGCCCGAGGTGACGCGGGCACGCAC
>CBFGPV010000082.1:0-17598 GCA_965650765.1 uncultured Burkholderiales bacterium | reverse complement strand
CACAGCCAGACGCATCACCTGGCGGTGTGAAGAAGACCGGACCATTGGGCCGCAAGCGGCTGGTGCAATGCAGTGTCAAATTCGACAGATTCCTGTTCGAATCCGCCAACGCAATCTTCACCACAGTCACCCGGCCCGACCGGGGCCGCGTCGCCGATCCGGGTCGGGGTGCTCATCGATCCGCGCTGCGTGCACAGCGCCGCGGTCGTGCCCGGCGACGTCCTTCGGCACTCAGTTCGGTCGACCACGATGTCAGCGCCTGCAGGGGTTGACGGGTGTGCCCAGGATGAGCACATCGACCGCCTTGCAGGCCGCAAGGACGGAGATGACGGCAAGGACGGCCTGGAGAAGGTCATGGCGTGCGGATGGAATCCCCGCGGAATGGCCGCCGTCACCAGCACGGACAGGCCAAGGCCGCCGCGTGTGCTTGACTGGTCGGGGCGCCATCCGCGCAACGACGTTGTGGTTCACCGGGATGCCGCTGCAACCCGGCGGTGTATGCCACCCACTCTAGTGCGCACAGCCACCTGAGCGGAATCGCGAAGTTCTCAGCGCTGCCTTGAGGTTTTCTTGACGCGACGATCCGGGTGCAGGCCGCCTGACGTGCGGCCGGCCACAAGCGCGGTCGCTCAGGTCTTGTCGGTTGTCCCGTCGTGCACAGGCTGCGCGTCCACCTCGGCCCGCAGGCGCGGCAGGGCCTGCGGGTGCTCGCGCTGGATGAACTCGATCAGCCCTTCTCGGACCAGGCAGCGCAGGTCCCAGTTCTGTCCGGACGAGGCCGAGCTCACGAGCACGCGCAACTGCATGCCGCGTTCGTTGGCGTCCGTGACCTGGACCAGACACAGGCGGCCGTCCCAGTCGGGCGAGGACTCGCAGATGCGCCGGGCCTCATGGCGCAGCGACTCCAGGGGCAGGGTGTAGTCGACCCACAGGAAGACGGTGCCGAGGATCTCGGCGCTGGTGCGCGTCCAGTTCTGGAACGGGTTCTCGATGAACCACTGCAGCGGGATGATGAGCCGGCGCTGGTCCCAGATGCGCAGCACCACGTAGGTGCCGGTGATTTCTTCGACCCGACCCCATTCGCCCTGCACGATGAGCACGTCGTCGATGCGGATGGGCTGGGCCAGCGCGATCTGCAGGCCGGCGATCAGGTTGCTGAAGACCGAGCGGGCCGCGATGCCCGCGACCAGGCCGACCACACCGGCCGACGCGAGCAGGCTCGCGCCGAGCTGGCGCGCCCCGGGGAAGGTCATCAGCATGAAGGCCACACCCGCCACGAAGATCACACCCATCACGGTGCGTGAGAGCACGCGGGTCTGGGTCTGGATGCGGCGTGCCTCGAGGTTGTCGGCCACGTCGGACGGGTGCCGTTCGATGATGCCGTCGGCCACGCCGCGCACCGCCTCGATCAGGGCCCAGGTGATGGCGGCAATCAGCAGCAGACCGTTGAGGTGGCGCACGCCGGCAATGCCGGCCAGGTCATCCGGGCTGCCGTGCCACACGGCCTGCAGGGCCAGCAGCGGCAGCAACCATTGCACGGGACGGTCGATGTGACGAGCCACTGCCAGCAGCACCACGGACAGGCGCGCCAGCCGCAGCACCACGACCCGCCCGAGGCGATGCACGAGCCAGCCCGCCACCGCGGCCAGGCAGGCCACCAGCGCAGGCTGGAGCCAGGGGGAATGAGCCATCCAGGACGTCAGCACGATGTCATTGCAGGAAGTTCAGGGCAGGCGGCCGAGCCTAACGGACCCTGCCGGCTGCGCCAAACCGTCCGCACAAGGCCATGCAGATGCGTGCGATGTGCTTGCGTGCGGGCAGCAAGCACGCTATGCCACGAGCCGCCGCCAGACGCGGCGCATCACGGCAGGTGCGGGTCGCCGCCCGGCTGGCCCCAATCCTCGGGATCGAGTTCTTCGATGGCGGCGGTGGCCGTCAGCCACGCCCACAGGGCCAGCACCAGGATGGGGGCGAGGACCAGCATCAGGATCAGGGCACTGAAGGTTTCCATGAGGGGCTCCCGGCGTTTGTGCCCGACCAGTGTTCGACCTTGCTCCTTTCGCTCCAGCCGGACATTGCCACACGGGCGCGTAGGACAAGGACGACAGGTTCGGGCGGCAGCCCTGTCCTACAGCGGTATCGGACAAGACCGACACGCCGGGCCCGGCACGCGCCGACAGTCAGGCCGCGGCAACGCAGCGAGCATGAGCCCTGCCGGATGACCACGCCGAAGCCAGCACGGTTCATGCGCAGTGCCTCGCACGGCATCCGGCGCCACACACCCTCCGGTGTGCCCGCGCTGACGGGAAGGCCCACCGCTGGATGCCCAGCGCATCCACCCACCCAGGAGTTGCCGCATGTTCATCTTTGCCGTGGTTCAAGGCCGCTATCAACAGCTTTCAGGCACCGCCCTCGCATGGGCCGGCACGCTGCTGCACCGCGCTCACTGGCGCTGTGCCGGCACGACCCGACGGGTGGCCGGCGAGGCGCGTGTGCTGTGCGCCCAGGCGGATGCCTTGATCCGCCGGCACGAACGCCGCGCCCGTCCGACAGGCGCCTCGGCCGAGTCCTACGTGCATCGGGCTGCCTGACCGATGGGCCCTGCGGCCCGCGGTGCGCACACTGGATCCATCGTCAACCCGGGCCGAGCCGACAGCGTCGCACGGCCCCCGAAGGAGACCCTCATGACCGCAAACACCTCTGCCAGCACCACTGCCAAGGTTCGCAGCCTGACGCGCCAGCCGCAGGCACGCGAGTCGGGTCACGAGACCGAACTGCGCCTGGACACGCAGGCACTCGACGCCGCGCGTCACAGCCTGGACGACGGTGCCGTGACGCCCGGCTACGGCCCGTGGCGCCAGGCCGTCGTGAACCTGCTGAACGAGGCCCTGGCCACCGAGCTGGTGTGCGTGATGCGCTACAAGCGCCACCACTTCACGGCCCATGGCCTGGCCTCACCGCAGATCGCCGCCGAGTTCATGGTGCATGCCAACGAAGAGGCCGCGCATGCTGACCGGCTGGCCGAACGCATCGTGCAGCTCGGCGGTGAACCCGACTTCAACCCGGATGGCCTGCTGCAGCGCAGCCACGCCGACTACGACACCTCGTCCAGCCTGAAGGCGATGGTGCGGGCCAACCTGATTGCCGAACGTGTGGCCGTGGAGAGCTACCGCCAGATGATCGCGCTGATCGGCGACAAGGACCCGACCACACGCCGGCTGCTGGAAGACATCCTGCGTGACGAGGAAGAGCACGCCGACGAGCTGAAGGACCTGCTCGAAGGCTGAGCCGGGCGACACGCTCGCCCTCCGCGGGGCCCGCCCGACCGGGGCGCGCTCCATCCCATCCCGACGACTTCACATCAAGGAGAAGGACATGAACTGGGACCGAATCGAAGGCAACTGGAAGCAACTCAAGGGCAAGGTCAAGGAGCAGTGGGGCAAGCTCACTGACGATGACTTCGACGTGGTCGCGGGCCGCCGCGACCAGCTGGCCGGCAAGATCCAGGAGCGCTACGGTGTGGCGCGCGACGAAGCCGAGCGTCAGGTCAAGCGCTTCGAGGACACCGCCACCGATGCATGGTTCGACGAGACGCCGATCCGGCGCCGCCACTGAACCTGAGCACCCCCCGGGGCCGGCTCAGGCGGCAACGGCTTCGGTCTGCGTGACCAGCAGTTTCGCCACCTGATCGGCCGGCTGCGGCCTGGCAAACAGGAAACCCTGGGCCAGGTCGCAGCCGCGTTCGCGCAGGAAGTCGAGCTGCGCGGCGGTTTCCACCCCTTCGGCCAGCACCTTGAGGTTCAGCGCGCGCGCGAGCTGGATGATGGCCGAGGCGATCTCGGCTTCGGTGCTGTCGTGTGGCAGATCCTTCACGAAACTGCGGTCGACCTTGAGCTTGTCCAGCGGGAAGCTGCTGAGATAGGCCAGCGACGAATAGCCGGTGCCGAAGTCGTCGATCGCCAGCTTCACGCCCAGCGTCTTCAGACGGTGCAGCTGTTCGCTGGCGCGCCCGGCGTCCATCAGCGCGGTTTCGGTGATTTCCAGCTCCAGCATCGCGGCGGGCAGGCCGGTGTCGCGCAGGATGGCCGCGATCTCGGCGTCCAGCCCGGCCTGAGCGAAGTGCTGCGCCGACAGGTTGACTGCCATCGTCCGAAGCGTGAACCCCTGCGCGACCCAGGCACTCATCTGGCGGCAGGCCTCGCGCAGCACCCAGTGGCCCATGGGCACGATGAGGCCGGTTTCCTCGGCCAGCGGAATGAAGTCGCCCGGCGGCACCAGGCCGCGTTGCGGATCGCGCCAGCGCACCAGGGCCTCCACCCCGTGGATGACTTCGTCATGCACCCCCACCAGCGCCTGATAGTGCAGTTCAAGCTCGTTGCGCTCGAGCGCGCGCCGCAGCCGGGATTCGGTGTCCAGCCGCTGCTGGGCCTGGCGGGTCAGGCTGTCGGTGTAGAAGTGGTAGGTGCCGCGCCCGCTGTCCTTGGCGCCGTACAGGGCCGCGTCGGCGTGCTTGAGCAGCTCATGCCCGTCGGTGCTGTCGGCGGGGAACAGGCTGATGCCGATACTCACGCCCACATAGACCTCGTGCCCGCCGTTCAGCGCCACCGGCAGGTTGCAGCCGTCGATCAGGTGGCTGGCCACGACGGCGGCGTCCTGCGGCTCGTGCATGTCTTCGATCAGCACCGCAAACTCGTCCCCGCCCAGGCGCACCAGGGTGTCGGCCTCACGCAGGCGGTGGCGCAGCCGGGTGGCCATCACCTGCAGCAGCTGGTCGCCTGCCGGGTGGCCCAGGCTGTCGTTGACCGTCTTGAAGCGGTCCAGGTCGAGGATCAGCACCGCGCCGAGGCTGCCGCTGCGGCGCGCGCGCTGGATCGCATGGTCGAGCAGCGAGGTGAACATCAGCCGGTTGGGCAGGCCGGTCAGGGCGTCGTGATGGACCAGGTGGTCAAGCGCCCGTTCCGACTCCTTCGCCTTGGTGATGTCGGTGCAGGCGCCGACGTAGTTGATCACGCGGCCCTGGGTGTCGCGCACTGCATTGATCGACAGGCGCAGTGGGTAGACCTCGCCGGTCTTGCGGCGATTCCAGACCTCGCCCTGCCAGGTGCCGGTGGTGATCAGCTTGCGCCACATCGCGGCATAGAACTCGCGGTCCTGGCGGCCGGAGCTGACGATGCGCATGTTCTGGCCGACCAGCTCCTGTTCGGAGTAACCCGTGACCTGGCTGAAGGCCGGGTTCACGGCCACCACCTGGGCCTTCGGGTCGGTGATCACCAGGCCTTCGAGGGTGTTGTTGAACACGGCCTCGGCACGGCGCAGGCGCAGTTCCTCCTGCTTCATGCGGGTGATGTCGACAAAGTAGCCGAGATAGCAGTCGGCATCGAGCCGGGTGGCGGTGAGCCACAGCCATCGGGTGCCCAGGTCTGCGTCGTTCACCACCACTTCGGTGCGGGCATGGCCCTGCACCTTGAGCTGGGCCCAGGTGGACAGCAGGCCGGCCGGCTGCGCAAAGCTGGCCACCTTCATCAGCCGCAAGCCCACCGGTGACGCGGTGCAGCCCAGCAAACCCTGGGCACAGGCATTCATCTCGATGATGCGGCCCTGGCCGTCGAGCACCGCCACCCCCACCGGGGCATGCTCCATGTAGGACCTGAACTTGCTTTCACTGGCCGACACCGCGGCCTCGGCCTGCGCGGCCCGCTGACGGGCGTCGTCCACCTCACGCTGGTGCTGCAGTGCGTCCAGCGCGCTGGTGAGGCGGTCTCGCTGGCGCAAGGCGTGGAAGAACACACCGGCGGCCACGAGGCAGATCAAGGCCAGCGCGGCCGCGGCAAGCCGGGCCTGCTGGATGGGCCGTTCGGCCCGCTCGCGATCGATCGCGGTGACCAGCGACCACGGCGTGCCCGCCACAGCCTGGCGGATGTAGATCAGCGTGTGGCCGGCAGGGTCCGTCCACAGCCTCAATCCCGCACGAGCCAGCACCGCGCCATCGCGCTGGCCACGCTCCGGGGCAAAGCCGGCAGCGGGCAGATGCGTGACCTGCCCCGCGGTGTCCAGTCTCACGACCTGGCCCGGCCCGTCGGGCTCGATCAGCAGGGTGCGCAGGCCCAATGCGGTACCGCTGCCCTGAGCCTGCAGTGCGGCCACCAGCGTGGCCGGCAGCGCCTGCGGGTTCAGCGCTGCGCCCGGCACCTGGCCCTGGCTGCTGGCCCAGCGGTTCAGGGCCTCGACCTGCAGGGCCGACACGGTGCGCATGTCGTGACCCAGTCGCAGCATGACCTGGTCGCCATAAGCCTGCAGGCCGCCCCAGGTGACGGTGCCGATCAGCCCCAGCGAGGCGACCAGCACGGCCCAGGGCAGGGGGTTGAGCGTTCGGGCGGGGGCATCCGGCAAGGCGTCGGGCATCGCGGACGACACCGCCGCGGTGCGTGCCTCGGCGCGGCCCGCGCCGGGTGCCAGCAGCAGCGCGGCATACAGCAGGGCACCGGTCAGCGCCACGAACACCAGGCCCTTGATGGTGCCCAGCTGGGACACGGTGCCGGCGTCGGTGATCAGCCCGAGCAAGGTATCGGACGACAGGATCCACAGCACCGCCAGGGCGACATAGGCGCTTGCCATGCGCAGGGCGTGTCGTCGGCGGGAAGGATCGGGCAGCATGATGGCCGCGATCCTGCGGGACGGGGGGCGATACGCGCTTGACCTCGGTCAAGCGCGGAGGTCAGTTGTGTCGGTCGGTGTCAGAAAGCCACAATTTGCACGCATCGCCGGAGGCCTCGCGCCACACCCGCACCCAGGCCAGGCCCGGCACCTCGGGCTGCAGGCGCCGCGCAATGTAGGCGCACAGGCCTTCCAGCGTCGGGCGGCCGAGGTCGGGCACTTCGTCGAGCAGATGGTGGTCGAGCGCGTCGCGCACGGGGGCAATGGCCCGGCGCAGGTAGGCCAGATCGATCACCATGCCGCTGTCGGCTCCGGGCGTGCCCCGCACGGCCACCTCGGCATGGTAGGTGTGGCCATGGATGCGGCGGCTCGGCTCGGCGTCGATCGTGCGCGCCAGCGTGTGGGCGGCCTCGAAATAGAAGTTCTGGGTCAGTTCGTACAACAGCATGGCAGGGCGGGGCGGGCCGGAAAAGGGCTCAGCGGATGTTCAGCACCTTGTGCGTCTGAACGCTCAGGCGCCAGCGCGGGTCGCGCAGGCAGTGAGCGATCGCCCACTCGGTGTGGGCACGGACGTCGGGGCCGTCCATCGCCTGCAGGAAATGGTGCTCGAAGGGCAGTTCGGCGAGCGCGTCGAGGTCCTGTCCGGCCTGGGGCACCACCACCTTCAGCTCCTGGCCGCTGCGCTGCACGAGCGCCGCGTCGGCCTTGGGGCTCACGCACAGCCAGTCGATGCCGGCCGGCGCGGCAATCGTGCCGTTGGTCTCGACCGCGATCTCGAAGCCCTGGGCGTGCAGCGCCTCGACGAGTGCCGCATCGACCTGAAGCAAGGGCTCACCTCCGGTCAACACCACCAGGCGACGCCCGCGGGCGTCGGCCGGCCATTGGGCCGCGATGGTCTGCGCCAGCGCCGGGCCATCGGCAAACTTGCCGCCCAGGGTGCCGTCGGTGCCGACGAAGTCGGTGTCACAGAAACGGCACTGGGCCGTGGCACGATCGGCCTCCCGGCCGCTCCAGAGGTTGCAGCCGGCAAAACGGCAGAACACGGCCGGGCGGCCGGCATTGGCTCCCTCGCCTTGCAATGTGTAGAAGATTTCCTTGACGCTGTAGGCCACGACCCGCTCCAGGCCACCGAAGCCGATGGCGCAACCCTCTATTGTCGTTCAGCGGGCGCATCAGCCCGGATCGCGGGTCTTTGACGCGGCTGTTCAGCGCGCGGCACGCTCCAGCAGGGCGACCATCGCGGTGTAGCCGCGCTGGCGCGCGAGCTGCAGCGGGGTGCGACCGTCGCGATCGGCCAGCTGCAGGTTGGCCCCGGCATCGACCAGGGCTTGCAGACAGGCCTGGTGGCGCGGCCCGCCATCGCCCAGCACAACCGCCTCGATCGCGGCGGTCCAGTGCAGGTTGTTGACATGGTCGAGCGGCGCGCCGGCCCGGATCAGCCGTCGCACCACCCCGTCGTGCCCCAGGTGAGCGGCTGCGATCAGCGCGGTGCCGTCCCAGCGGCTGGTGATGTTGCCGGCCCGGGTGCCGAGCGACAGCAGCAGGTCCAGCGTGGGCTCGTCGTCGGCCACGGCGGCGATCGTGACGGTGTCGTAGCGGTCGCGGTCCAGCGCGTTCAGGTCAGCGCCGGCGCGGGCCAGCACGCGGATCACTTCGTGCTGGCGCGCATGGGTCGCCACATGCAAGGGCGTGCGCCCGTGTGAGTCGCGTGCATCAACGGCCGCGCCTGACTGGATCAGCGCCTGGGCTGCGGCTGCGTCCCCGCGGTGTGCGGCGGCATGCAGCCCGCTGTAGCGCTCAATGTCGGCGGCCGACGGCGGCACCTGGGCCTGCGCGGGCCAGGCGCCGGCCAGGGCCAGGGGAATGAACAGCAGGAAGGGGCGGCGGTGCATGGAGGCTCCTTGGGGCGACATCGGCAGCCTCAAGCGTAGGTCGCGCCTGCCACGCGCACCATCCGTGCGTCGACGCACGCCACTGCGTGAAACTACGCAGCCGCCTCGGACACCTTCTCAGGCCTCAGGGCCGCGGCGACACCCCGAACAGCCAGGCGTGAGCCCACATCACGAACACGCCGTAGATCACCAGCCCACCGACAACCGCGAGCACGTCGTTGGTGGTCGACCCGGCCGCAGCCGGCCTGGCGGGCCGGCGCTTCACCGAGATGCGGTCAGCCACGGCCCAGGCCAGGAAGCCGCCGAACAGCAGCACGTCGGCCAGCGTACCGTTGGCCAGCAGGTGGGCCAGCGCCCACAGCTTGGTGGCCACCAGCATCGGGTGGCGCGCCGCACGCTGCAGCCGCCCCGGCAGATAAGCCGCCAGCAGCAGCGGGAACACCGGCAGCAGCAGCACCAGCGCCAGATGGCGCAGACCGGTGGGCGGCGTGTAGAGCACCACCGGCGCCTGCCGTGCCAGGCCGTAGCCGTAGATCAGCAGCACGAAGCCCACCAGCGCGACCAGGCTGTAGAGGCCTTTCCATGCTCCTTCGCCGCGCCGGGCCACGAAGCCGTCGCGCCAGGGTTTCGCCACGATGGACACCGAATGAATGCCCAGGAAAACGATCAGGCCGATCACCAGCAAGGTCATGGACAGCTCCGCAGTGAGTTTGGCGCGAGTGTAGGGGCAGCCTGCGTCGTGCGCATGGGGGCCGGGCTGCTGACAGGGCGTTGTCAGCAGCAGCAGCCACGCGGGCTGGCCGCGTAAGGAGTGCGGTGCTAACCTCGACTTCACTGCAGCAGGTCCCCGCTGGCGCTGGTCGTCCGGGGTGGGTTCACCCAACACGAAGGACGACGGATTGCAGACCGCCCCCGATGACCTTTCCCGTGTCGCTGCCGGCGCCGGCCCTGTGCCTGATCGCGGCCCGTTGCGACGCCGCTTCGAGGCGGTACGCCAGGCCTCGTGCAGCATCGCCGCACCGCTGTCGGCTGAAGATCAATGCGTGCAGTCGATGCCCGACGCCAGCCCGACCAAGTGGCACCTGGGCCACACCACCTGGTTCTTCGAGGTGGTGGTGCTGGGCAGCACCACCCCCTACGACAGCCGCTTCGCGTATCTCTTCAATTCCTACTACGAGGCCCTGGGGGCACGCCACCCGCGCCCGCACCGCGGGCTGCTGACACGCCCCTCGCTGCCCGAGGTGATGGCCTACCGCCAGCACGTGGACCTGGCGGTGGCAACCTTCATCGAATGCGCTGACGACGCGCGCCTGGCACAGGCCCTGCCGCTGCTCGAACTGGGGCTGCATCACGAGCAGCAACACCAGGAGCTGATGCTCACCGACATCAAGCACCTGCTGTCGCTGAACCCGCTGGCACCGGCCTACATGCCCGCGGCGGCTGCGCAAGCCGTGGCCCCGCCTGAGGAGGCAGCGTGGCTGAGCTTCGAGGGCGGACTGGTCGAGGTCGGCCACCACGGCGCCGGCTTTGCGTTCGACAACGAAACCCCACGGCACCAGCGCTGGCTGACACCCTTCCTGCTGGCCAGCCGCCCGGTCAGCAATGCGGAGTACCTGGAATTCATCCGCGATGGCGGCTACCGTCGCCCCGAGCTGTGGCTGAGCGACGGCTGGGCTGCGGTACAGGCCTCGGGCTGGGAGGCCCCGCTGTACTGGCTCGACGTGCAGGCCGATCACCCTCAGGCGTTCACGCTGCAGGGCCTGCAGCCGCTGGCGCTGGCCGAACCGGTGTGCCACCTGAGCCTGTACGAGGCCTGTGCCTATGCCGAATGGGCCGGCGCCCGGCTGCCCACCGAGTTCGAGTGGGAGCATGCCGCGGGCACGCTGGCGCACCATGCGGGGCCGGACCTTCGGCAGCCGCATCCGCCCGCCCTGGCCGACGGCCCTCAGTTGCAGCAGATGACCGGTGCCGTGTGGCAGTGGACGCGTTCGTCGTATGAGCCCTATCCCGGTTTTCGTCCGATGAGCGGTGCCGTGGCCGAGTACAACGGCAAGTTCATGGTGGGCCAGTCAGTGCTGCGCGGCGGCAGCTGGGCCTCGCCCGCGGGCCATCTGCGCGCGAGCTATCGCAACTTCTTTCCGGCGGCCACCCGCTGGCAATTCGCCGGCCTGCGGCTGGCACGGGAGACCTGACATGAGCCTGGCCCACCGTTCCACCCTGCGCACCCCGCCCGACCTGCGCGCCCACCTGCTGTGGTCGCCGCAAGGGGCTCACACCCCGGCCGCACCCGGCGCCGCCGGCGGTTTTGCGCAGGACCTGCACCAGGCCCTGCGCGAGCGTCCGCGCAGCATCTCGCCGAAGTACTTCTACGACACCGCCGGTTCGGTGCTGTTCGATCGCATCTGCGAATTGCCCGAGTACTACCCCACCCGCACCGAACTGGCGCTGCTGAGCCGGCACGCTGCAGACATCGCTCGCTGCATCGGCCCGGGCCTGGACCTGATCGAATACGGCGCCGGCTCGACCCGCAAGGTCAGGCTGCTGCTCGATGCGCTGCCGCAGCTGCATCGTTTCGTGCCGATCGACATCTCGGGCGAGCACCTGCATGCCGCGGCCGCCCGACTGCGCCACGACTACCCGGGGCTGAACGTCGCGCCACTGGCGGCCGACTTCACCCAGCCCTTCGACCTGCCGGCCGCGCCGCGTGCCGGGCGCGCCGGCTTTTTCCCCGGCTCGTCGATCGGCAACTTCACGCCGGCGCAGGCGCTGGACTTCCTGCAGATGACGGCCTCGCAACTGCGCGGTGGCGGTCTGTTGATCGGTGTCGACCTGGTCAAGGACCCGGCCGTGCTGCATGCGGCCTACAACGACCGCCAGGGCGTGACCGCCGCGTTCAACCGCAACCTGCTCGTGCGCGCCAATCGCGAACTGGGCACCAACTTCGAGGTCGATCGTTTCGCCCACTACGCCTTTTACGAACCCCGCCTGCAGCGCATCGAGATGCACCTGGTCAGCACCTGCCGGCAGCAGGTCGTGCTTGAAGGCCAGGTCTACGAGTTCGACGAGGGCGACGCACTGCACACCGAAAACTCGTGCAAGTACACGGTCGCCGGTTTCCAGGCGCTGGCTGCGCGTGCGGGTTATGTGCCGGCTGGGGTATGGTGTGATCCTCAAGGCCTGTTCAGCCTGCACTGGCTGAGCCTGCCCGCCTGAAGGAGACCCGATGAAAGCCCTGTGGAAAGGCAAGCTGATTGCCGAAAGCGACGACACCGTGGTGGTCGAAGGCAACCACTACTTCCCCGAGAGTGCGCTCAAGCGCGAGTACGTGGTGCACAGCAACCACCACACCATGTGCTCCTGGAAGGGACAGGCCAGCTACTACTCACTGCTGGTCGATGGCGACCTCAACCCCGACGCCGTCTGGTACTACCCCGACCCGAAGGAAGCTGCCGACGAGATCCGCGGGCGGGTGGCCTTCTGGAAGGGCGTGACGATCGAGCCCTGAATGAGCGGCGTCGCGTTGACCCGGCTGCACCAGCGCCGGCTGCGCGAGATCCACCGCTCGGCCGGCTGGCCCTGCCACGACAACATCGAGCTCGACCTGTTGAGCGGCGGCTGGATCGCGCGCCAGGCCGACCCGCTGGGCCGCGAGACCCTGCGCCTCACCGACACCGGCATCACCGCACTGGCACAGGCCCGTGCGCGCAACCGTCAGGCCTATGACGCCCACGAGGCGCTGGTCGAGCGGGTGTCGCTGGAGATGCAGCGTGCCGGCCGGCTGGTGTGGTGCGGCCTGAGCCTGCGCGCGCGCGTGCCACGCGAAGGCGGCGAGGCCTGGGCCATGGTGCGGCCCGACGTCTATTCGATCCGGCACACCAGCGTCGAGGCCTACCTCAGCCCGCTCGTGCATGAGATCAAGGTGCGGCGCGCCGACCTGCTGGGCGACCTGCGGCGCGAGGCCAAGCGTGCGGGCTACCAGTGGCTGAGCTGCGAGACCTGGTATGTGCTGGCCGCCGGCATTGCCGAGCCTGACGAGGTGCCGCCCGAATGCGGCGTGATGTTCGCCCACGGCCTGGCCCCCGACGAGCCGGTCCACGGCATCCGCCTGGAGCCGGTGCGCGCCGCGCTGCATCGCCCGCTGGACGAGCCGGGCCGGCTGCCGTTCGGCGTGTGGATGGCGCTGGCCCGCGCCACGCCGCTGGCGCCGCCCGAGCCCGCACAGGCCTGGCTCGGCGACCCGGGCGACGACCCGCAGCACGACGGCGACCCAGCCCTTACCATCGGGGACCCCTCCTCTGTGAATGACCCGCCATGACGGTTGCCGCACGCACCCCCACCTTGTTCTGGGAAGACTTCCAGGCCGGCTCGGTCCGCGAGTTCGGCCACAAGCTCGTCACGCGCGACGACGTGGTGCGCTTTGCCTCTGAGTTCGATCCGCAGCCCTTCCACCTGGACGAGGAAGCGGCGCGCCACTCGCTGTTCGGTGGCCTGGCCGCCAGCGGCTGGCACACCTGTGCGATGGTGATGCGCATGATGTGCGACGCCTACCTGCTCGACGCGGCCAGCCTCGGCTCCCCCGGGCTGGACAAGCTGCAGTGGCTCAAGCCGGTCTACCCCGACGACGTGCTGCGTGTGCGCATGACCATCCTCGAGGCCCGGCCGATGAACAGCAAGCCCCATGTGGGCCTGGTGCGCAGCCAATGGGAGACCCTGGCCCGCCGCCCCGACGGCAGCGAAGCCGTTGTGCTGGTGATGGAAGGCTGGGGCATGTTCCGCCGCCGCGACGTGGCCGCGCCGGGCTGAGGCGCCCGCCGGCCCAGGCGCTCAGCCCGACTGCCGCAGTACCAGGCTGGGCCGGGCCAGATTGATCTGCCGGGGCAGTGCCGGATCAGCGATGCGTGCAATGAGCGTGTTGGCCGCCTGCTCGCCCAGCTCGCTGGGCCGGATGTCGACCGTGCTCAGCGGTGGGTTGGAGTGGGCCGCGTCGAGCACGTTGTCGAACCCCACGAGTGAAAAGTCGTTTCCGGCCTGCAGGCCGTTTTCACCGAGCGCGGCCAGCGCGCCCAGGGCCGCGATGTCGTTGTAGCAGACGGCGGCGGTGGGGCGATGGCGCATGGCCAGGAAGGTGGTCATGGCCTCATGGCCGCCGGCACGGCTGGGCTCGGAGTGGACGATGAGCGCGGGGTCGAGCGGCAGTGCGGCGGCGGCCAGCGCCTTGCGGTAGCCGCTCAGGCGCTGCTCGAGCACCACACCGCTGCGCCCGCCGAGAAAGCCGATGCGCCGGTGGCCGGCGTCGATCAGATGCTGGGTGGCCATCAGCACACCACGCTCGTTGTCCGAGCCGGCGTAGTCGTAGCTGCCCGGGCCCAGCGAGCGCACCATGACCACCAGCGGGATGCCCCAGGCCTTGAGCTCGCGCGGCAGGGAGCGCGGTGTGCCCAGCGCGGGGCAGATGATGATGCCCGCGGCGTTCTGCTCGCGCATGGAGGCCAGCACCTGGCGCTGGCGCTCCAGGCTTTCGTGAGTGTGGGCGATGAGCACGATGTGCCCGGCGTCGACGAGCTTGCGCTCGATGCCCACGAGCACCTCGGCAAAAAACGGGTTCATCAGGTCGTTGATGACCACGCCGATGGTGTTGGACGACTGGCGGCGCAGCTCGGCGGCGCGGCGGTTGTAGACATAGCCGAGCTCACGCGCGGCCTGGCGCACGCGCTCGGCGGTTTCCTCGCGGATGAGCTCGCTGCCCTGCAGCACGAGCGAGACGGTCGACTTGGAGACGCCGGCACGTTCTGCGACATGCAGGATGGTGACGTTGCGGCTCGGGGGGGTGTCGCGTTGGACCATGAGGACCCAGTCGAGTGGTGGCGGGCTGCAGCTGGCTGCAGTGTTGACGGCAGTGATGACGGTGAGGGAGCGACTTTGAACCGCCGTCTTGGTGTTTACCCGTGAAAGCCGGCGAAGGCTTGCATTCAAGCTTGGAACGATCCAATAATTATCCCGCCAGAGCGTGATGCGCGCAAGAAGACCTCTCGGGTCCGATGCGGCACCCGCGCTCGACCTTGGGTTTCGCTTGGCGTCAGCAGTCGGAGGTATGCCATGAGTGAACACGGCAGTCGGGAAGTCGATGAGTTTGCGCGCGAGCTGGCCCATGAGATGCGAACGTCCATCAACCAGGTGGCCGCCATCGCCGAGCTGCTGCTCGACCGCAGCCACGAACGACCCGAGGCCGACCGCCGCGATCTGCTGGAGATCCAGTTGGTGGCGGCGCGGCGCATGGATACGACAGTCGGCGACCTGCTGGAGATGGCCCGCTGCAACCATGCGCCGCTGGCGCAGGAAGACATCGATCTGAGTGCCTTGTGCGAGCGGCTGCGCGACGAGCTGGACGGACGGTCGCACCGTGTTCCCGTCGACTGGCACATCCAGCCGGGGATGTGGCTGTGTGGTGGTCGGGCGCATGTGGCCGTGCTGATGCGCAATCTGCTGTCGAACGCCGTCAAGTACACACGGGACAGCGACCACCCTCGCATCACCGTGAGCGCCGAGCGGCGCGACGATGCCCTGTGGATCCGCGTGGAGGACAACGGCGCCGGGTTCGACCCCGCCAGCGCACGGCACCTGTTCGAGCCCTTCGTGCGGCTGCCCACCGCCGCCGGCTTCGACGGCACCGGGCTGGGTCTGACGCTGGTGCGGCGGGCCGTCGAACGGCACGGCGGCCACATCCTGGCGCAGGGGCGTCCCGGGCATGGGGCCCGCTTCGAGTTCACGCTCGGCCCCGGCGCGGGGCGGGGGCCGGCCAGCGTGGCGGCGCAGTCGAACGGGTCGCCGCGGTGACCACACCACCGGCCCGCGCCGCCACCATCCACCTCGAGCACTGGTGGGTGACGCCGTCCGAGCGCATGGCCTTGAGCGTGCTGTGTGCATCGCTGGAACGGGCCGGTTTCACCTTTGTCGACGAGGAACCTCGCGCCGAGGTGCAGGCCATCCTGATGACGGCGCAGTCCGTATGGTCCGGGGTGTGCGGTTCGGGCCCGCGCCCGATCGACCTCGCGCAGCACATCACGCCCTACGACCTGGAGTCGCGCATCTTTCCGGCGTTCCGCGCCGTCGACAACCCGGCGCGGCTGTCGTTGCACGGTGTGCCGGTCGGCGCCTTCCGCAGCAACTGCATGTGGGCCAGCCGATCGGCGGTGGATCGGGCCGGTGGGCGCCCGCATGACCTGGCCGCCCTGCTGGACTGGCTGGAGCGCGCATGCACGGTGGCCCCTCATCCGCTGGCGCTGGGGTGCGAGCCCTGGCAATGGAGCCTGCTGTTCGAGTTGATCGTGCTGGCGCTGCATGGCCCGGACTTCCATCGCAGGGCCTTCGGCATGGGCTCGCCCTCGGCTCTCGGCTCGCAGCGCATGGCCGAGGCGGTGAACATGCTGGGCTGCCTGCGCCCGTACATCGCACCGGACTGCGTGACGCTCACCTGGTCGCAGATCGCCGCTCAGGTGGAGTCAGGGCGATGTGCTGCGATCTTCATGGGCGACTGGGTGCACAACGAGTTCGTCCACCCGTCGTTCGGTGGCAAGGCCGGGTATCCCAACGTGGTGAAGTGGGCCATGCCCGGTACCGAAGGCTCGCACCTGTACCACGTCGACTACATCGTGCCGGTCGAGCGCCGATGCGCACGCACCGACCCGCGCATCCTGGGGCAGCTGACCCGTGCATTGCTGGACCCGCATGTGCAATGCGAGTTCGGGCGCGTCAAGGGCGCACTGCCCGCGGTGCGCGACGCGGTCGAGCCGACCATCGACCCCGAGGCCTGGAAGCTCTTTCACCTGGCCTCATTGTGCCCGGAGGTGATGCTGCCGTCGATGAGCATGCTGCAGGGCTCCCCCCGCGCCATGCGCGACGGCATTGCACGGGCAACCCGGGACTTCCTGATCGGTGAGGCCGGCGCGGAACACACCGTGCGTGCGATTGCATCGCTGTCGCACCCCCATGCCGCATGACGGCTCAGCCCAGTGCAGTGGCCAGGCTCAGCCCGACTGCCGCACCACCAGCCGCGGCTCGGCAAGATAGGTCTGCTTCGCCCGCTCCGGCTGGGCCATGCGCGCCAGCAGCACGTCGGCCACATGTTCACCCAGTTCGCTGGGCCGGATGTCGATCGTGCTCAGCGGTGGGTTGGAGTGGGCCGCCGCGAGCACGTTGTCGAACCCGACCAGCGCGAAGTCGGCGCCGGGGCGCAGCCCGCGCTCGCCAAGGGCCGCCATCGCCCCGAAGGCGGTGATGTCGTTGTAGCAGACGGCGGCGGTGGGGCGATGGCGCATGGCCAGGAAGGTGGTCATGGCCTCATGGCCGCCGGCACGGCTGGGCTCGGAGTGGACGATGAGCGCGGGGTCGAGCGGCAGTGCGGCGGCGGCCAGCGCCTTGCGGTAGCCGCTCAGGCGCTGCTCGAGCACCACACCGCTGCGCCCGCCGAGAAAGCCGATGCGCCGGTGGCCGGCGTCGATCAGATGCTGGGTGGCCATCAGCACACCACGCTCGTTGTCCGAGCCGGCGTAGTCGTAGCTGCCCGGGCCCAGCGAGCGCACCATGACCACCAGCGGGATGCCCCAGGCCTTGAGCTCGCGCGGCAGGGAGCGCGGTGTGCCCAGCGCGGGGCAGATGATGATGCCCGCGGCGTTCTGCTCGCGCATGGAGGCCAGCACCTGGCGCTGGCGCTCCAGGCTTTCGTGAGTGTGGGCGATGAGCACGATGTGCCCGGCGTCGACGAGCTTGCGCTCGATGCCCACGAGCACCTCGGCAAAAAACGGGTTCATCAGGTCGTTGATGACCACGCCGATGGTGTTGGACGACTGGCGGCGCAGCTCGGCGGCGCGGCGGTTGTAGACATAGCCGAGCTCACGCGCGGCCTGGCGCACGCGCTCGGCGGTTTCCTCGCGGATGAGCTCGCTGCCCTGCAGCACGAGCGAGACGGTCGACTTGGAGACGCCGGCACGTTCTGCGACATGCAGGATGGTGACGTTGCGGCTCGGGGGGGTGTCGCGTTGGACCATGAGGACCC
>CBFGPV010000081.1:0-17625 GCA_965650765.1 uncultured Burkholderiales bacterium | reverse complement strand
TGTGCACCCCGGAGCGAGTCGCAGTGTAGGGGCCGCGTGCCGCCGACGTCAAGCTCGCTGCCGGTTCGCCCCCGCGCGGCAGGCCTCGGGTGCGCCGCCGCTCATCGCTGCGCCACGGCGCCTGCGCCCGGCACCATCGCGGCCTGGACCAGGTGCTCCATCTCGCGCGTGATGTCGGCCAGCACCCCGGCCACCACGGAAAACTCCCGCCCCGCCACACCCGCACGGGCCGCGATGATCTGTGCGTTGAACGACACCACATGCGCCTGGCGGGCAATGTCCTGCAGCCGTCCCATCACATGGCCCTGCTGCTGCGACTGGGCCACGGCCTGGCGCCGCGCCTCGTCTTCATAGGTCAGCGTGATCGCCTGCAGCAGCGCCAGGACCGGGCTGGTGGCCGCCACCAGTTCGTCCAGTGCCATGGCCGCGCGACCGGCCGGCGCCCCGTCCAGCACCCGGGCGGCCAGCCGCATGAAGTCGCGAATCCTTGCATCGGCCTGTGTGGTACCGAAGTAGGCCTGACGCAACTCGGCACTGAAGATGCCCGGCAGCCCGTCACCGCCGTCGACCAGTTGCTGGTGGCTGCGTGTGAACAGCGCCAGTGCCTCGCGCGCGACCTCGGCCGCCTGCGGCCGCCCCTGTGCAGCCAGCACGGCATGCAGCACGATGCGCTGAGACAGCATGCGCTGGCGTCCAGCCAGGTTGATGAGTGCACCCAGGGTCTGCGCCGGCACGGCCGATGGCGCAGCAGCCTGCGCGCCTGCGGCCTTGGTCGCGGGGGCATGCCGGGGAGGTGCAAGGCTCGTGGCTGCGGCGTTCATGTGGTGCTCCATCGCAGGGCAGAAGGCCTGCGTCACCCATGAAATGCAAGTTGCATGCCTTCGCCTGCCGACCACCACGTGGCACGGTGATCGACCGCTGCACGCACATGCCAGGCGTCTTGGTGGAATACTGCGGGCCAGACGTTTTTGCCCTGAGGAGTACACGCATGAAGCAGAAGATCGGCATGATCGGCATCGGCCTGATGGGCCACGGCATTGCGCGCAACATCGCCCGCCACGGCTACCCGCTGACCGTGCTCGAACACGCCGGCAATCAGCCGCTGGACGAACTCAAAGCCGCCGGGGTGACCACACACACGCGTGCTGCGGCGCTGGCCGCGGCCTCCGAGATCGTCATCCTGTGCGTGACCGGCACGCCGCAGGTCGAGGCCGTCCTGCTGGGCCCGGACGGTGTGCTCGAAGGCCTGCGGCCCGGCACCGTGGTCATCGACTGTTCAACGGCCGTTCCGTCGTCGACCGAGCGTGTTGCGCAGGCCGTGCAGGCCGCGGGCGGCCGCTTCCTCGACACCCCGATGACCCGCACGCCGAAGGAAGCCCATGAAGGCCGCCTGAACCTGCTGGTGGGTGGCGATGCGGCGCTGTTCGAGGAGGTGCGCCCGCTGCTGGCCTGTTTTGCCGAGAACATCACCCATGCCGGCCCGGTGGGTGCCGGCCACCGCATGAAGCTGCTGCACAACTATGTGTCGCTCGGTTTCATCTCGCTGCTGGCCGAAGCCGCCGCCTGTGCCCAGCGCGCCGGTGTGGCACCCGAGGTGTTTGTCGACGTGCTGGCCAAGGGCGGCGGGGGCGGTGCGGCGCTGGAGCGCCTGCGGCCGTATCTGCTCTCGCGCGACCCGTCGGGCATCCGCTTTTCGCTTGCCAATGCCCACAAGGACCTTGGCTACTACACCACGATGGCGCACGAGACCGAAGCGCACCATGCGATTGCCGACGCCGTGCTGAACACGCTGCACACCGGCCTGCAGGCCGGCGATGCCCAGACCCTGCTGCCCAGCCTGGTGTCCATCCTGGCCGGCGAGCCGCTGCCTGCCGCGTGACGCCAGTGTTCGAGCCGCACGCATGACACCCCCACCCGTTGCCGTGGCCGACTCGCTGCGTCCGCTCGGGCTCGCCTGGACGGCGGTGCTGATCCTGGCGGGCGTGCTGGCCTGGAGTTTCGGCGCGCTCACCGGGCGGGCGCTGGCCTTCGGACCGGTGGCCTGGGGCCTGGTGTGTGCATCACCGGCCGTGCTCGGCATCGTGCTGGTCTTCACCTCGACCGCCGACCGCCGGCAGTACATGGCACGCGGGCTCGCCGCCGCCTTGATGCTGCCGATCCTGCTGGCGATGTGGGCCGGCACCCCGCCCGACGAGCCGGTGCCGGCCGAGGCGTCGATCGGGACCCAGGCCGAGTGGATGCTGGGAGGGGGCACCCTGCTGGTGCAGGTCGTGGCCTGGCTGGGCCTGCTGGTCGGGGCGGCGCGTGTTGCCACGCGGTTGCGGCCTGCTGGCCACGCGGCCAGCATCGGGCGCGAGCGTCTGCGTCAGCGCCTGGCGGGCCTGCCCGGCGCCGGCTGGCCGGCCCTGCCGGTTTCGCTCGACGCGGCGCCGGGTGACGTCTGGGAGTTCCACCTGCGCGTCGACGACACCGGCCATCGCGGCCACCGCGTGCGGCTGCTCGCAGACGAATCTCGGCAGACGGTGCACGTCACCGAACATCTGGGGGCGTCGGGTGCCCCGCCGCTGGCGCACGAGGCCAGCTTCCATCGCCCGGGCGATCCGCTGGCGGACGCCAGTCGCCCGCCGGTGCAGCGTGTGCATTCGCGCGTGCGCCAGGCCACGATGCTGTCGGTCGATGACGTCTCGGCCATCGCGCTGGACTGGGACGCTCAGGGTCAAGCGAAGCAGGCGGTGCTGCCACCCGACTGGTCGACCCGCGATGCGGACAAACGCGGCGAGTGGGCGGTGGCGGTGCTGGCGGCTGCCGTGCTGCGCTCGGGCTGGCACTGGCAACCGCGCCTGACCGCCCTGCCCTCGACGAGCGCCGGTGCCACCTCCGCGGCGCCGCGGCCCTGAGCAGCCGGCGCCGGCGCCTTGTCAGCCGTAGGGCCCGCTCGACGCCCCGACCGGGGCGGGTGCAACGCCCAGCCCGAAGTCCCGTGCCAGTTGACGTGTGGCGCGGGCCAGCAGCGTGACGTCGATCCCGACCGCCACGAACTGCGCGCCCAGCTCGAGGTAGCGGCGCGCCAGGCCCGCATCACCGGTCAGGGTGCCGGCCGCCTTGCCGCTGGCCGTGATGGTCCGGATCGCCTGCTCGATGGCCGCCTGCACCTGCGGATGGTCGGGTCGGCCCCGGTACCCCATCGACGCCGCCAGGTCGGCCGGCCCGATGAACACACCGTCCACGCCGTCGACGGCACAGATGGCCTCGAGCTGCTCCAGCGCCTTGACCGACTCGGCCTGCACGAGCAGGCAGACCTCGTCGTTGGCCACCTCCAGGTAGTCGGCTCGCTGCGCCCAGCGCGAGGCCCGCGCCACGGCGGCGCCCACACCGCGCATGCCCTGCGGCGGATACCGCGTGGCCGCCACCATCGCGGCAGCCTGCTGCGCGGTGTCCACCATGGGCACAAGCAGCGTCTGCACGCCGATGTCGAGCATCTGCTTGATCAAGGCCGGATCCCCTTGCACCACCCTGACCACCGGGTGAGCGCCATACGGCGCGACCGCCTGCAGCTGCGCCAGCGTGCTGTGCAGGTCGTTGGGTGCATGCTCACCGTCGATCAGCAGCCACTGGAAGCCAGCCGTGGCACACAGCTCGGCGCTGTAGGGCTGGCCCATCGACAGCCACAGGCCGATCTGCGACTGGCCGCGCTGCAGCGCGGTCTTGAACGGATTGCCGCCGGTCATGGTCATGCCAGGCCTCCCTGGCACAGGTACTTGATGTGCTGGTAGTCGTCCAGCCCGTGGACCGACCCTTCCCGCCCGTAACCCGAGGCCTTCACGCCACCAAAGGGTGCGGCCTCGGCCGCCAGGGCACCTTCGTTGATGCCCACGATGCCGCATTCCAGCGCTTCGGCCAGCCGCCAGATCCGCGCTGCGTCCTGGCTGTAGAAGTAGGCCGCCAGACCGTATGGTGTGCCATTGGCCAGCGCCAGCACCTCGGCCTCGTCGCGAAAGCGCATCACCGGCACCACAGGGCCGAAGGTTTCCTCACCGTGGCAGTCCATCTCGGGCGTGGCGTCGACGAGCACCGTCGGTGCGTAGTAATTCGGCCCCAATTTCGCCAGCCGCTGACCGCCGGCCACGGCACGGGCGCCTCGCGCGAGCGCATCGCGCACATGGCGGTCGATCTTCTCGACGGCGCGGGCATTGATCATCGGGCCGATCTGCGCATCGGGCTGCGTGGCCGGGCCCACCGTCAGCGCACCCACCCGCGCCGCCAGGCGCTCAACGAACCGATCATGGACGCCCTGCTGCACATAGACCCGGTTCGGGCACACGCAGGTCTGCCCGCCGTTGCGGAACTTGCTGACCATCAGGCCTTCGACGGCTTCGTCGAGGTCGGCATCGTCGAACACGATGAACGGGGCATTGCCGCCCAGCTCGAGCGACAGCTTCTTGAGCGTGTCGGCCGAAGCCCGGGCCAGGTGCCGGCCCACCGGCGTGCTGCCGGTGAAGCTGACCTTGCGCACGCGCTCGTCGGCCAGCCACGCGTCGACCACCTCCGGCGTGCGCGCACGCGATGCCGTCACGACGTTCAGCACGCCGTCCGGCACGCCGGCCTGCTGGGCAAGATGCACCAGCGCCAGCGCGGTGAGCGGCGTGTCTTCGGCCGGCTTGGCCACCACGGTGCAGCCGGCCGCAAGTGCCGGTGCGATCTTGCGGGCGATCATCGCGGCCGGGAAGTTCCACGGCGTGATCACGGCCACCACCCCCACCGGCTCTCGCACCGCCAGCATGCGCTTGTGGCGCGCCGGGCTCGGAATCACCTCGCCGTTGGCGCGCGTGGCCTGTTCGGCAAACCACTCGACATAGCTGGCGGCATACAGCACCTCGCCCCGGCCTTCGGCCAGCGGCTTGCCCTGTTCACGCGAGATCAGACGCCCCAGGTCGTCCTGGTGCGCAAGGATCAGGTCGTTCCAGCGCTTGAGCACGGCCGCGCGCTCGCGCGCCGGCACCGAACGCCAGACCGTGAAGGCGGCCTGGGCCGCATCGACCGCGGCACGCGCATCGTGCGCGGTCCCGTCCGGGACATGGGCGAACACGGTGTCATCGGCGGGGTTGCTGACGGCCAGGCATGTGCCGTCGGATGCGGCGCACCAGCGCCCGGCGATGAACTGCTCTTGGCGCAGCAGCTCCGCGCATTGCAGGGTGAGGGTCATGGTGTGTTGTCAGCTGACGATGCCCAGGTGCCAGGGCACGAATTCATGGTCGCCCAGCCCGAGCAGTTCGCTCTTGGTCTTTTCGCCGGAGGCCGTGCGCAGGATGTGATCGAAGATGCGCCGGCCCATCTCGGGCACGTCGCATTCACCATCGAGGATGGCGCCGCAGTTGATGTCCATGTCCTCCTCGAGGCGCTTGAACATCGGTGTGTTGCTCGACAGCTTGATCGTCGGGGCGGGCTTGCTGCCGAACATCGATCCGCGGCCGGTGGTGAAGCAGATCAGGTTGGCCCCACTGGCGATCTGGCCGGTGGTGGCGACCGGGTCGTAGCCGGGCGAGTCCATGAAGACAAAGCCCGCCTTGTCGATCGGCTCGGCATAGCGATAGACGTCCACCAGTGGTGTGGTGCCCCCCTTCATCGCCGAGCCCAGCGACTTCTCGAAGATGTTGGCCAGCCCACCGGCCTGGTTGCCGGCACCGACCACCCCGTTGAACTGCGCGTTGTGCCCCGCGGTGTAGCGGGCCCACCAGGCCAGTCGGTCCAGCAGCTTCTGGCCGACCTCGCGGCTCACCGCGCGCCGCGTGAGCATGTACTCCACACCGTGGATCTCGGGCGTTTCCGACAGGATCGCCGTACCGCCGTGGGCCACCAGCAGGTCCATCGCGGCGCCCAGCGCCGGATTGGCGGTGATGCCCGAGAACCCGTCGGAGCCACCGCACTCGAGGCCGATCTTCAGGTGGGCGGCGCTCACCGGCTCGCGCCGCGCGGCATTGGCCAGCGGCAGCATCTCCTGCACGGCCGCCACGCCGGCAGCAATGGTGGCACGCGTGCCACCGCTTTCCTGCATCACGAAGGTGCGCAGCAGCGGCCCCGGCTGCAGCCCCTGCGACTCGACCAGATCGGCCACCTGGTTGCGCTCGCACCCCAGGCCGACGATCAGCACACCGGCCAGGTTGGGGTGACGGGCATAGCCGGCCAGGGTGCGCCGCAGCAGGTCGAAGTGCTCGCTGGGTGAGGACATGCCGCAGCCGCTGGTCTGCGCAAAGGCGACCACACCGTCGACCTGCGGGAAGTCGGCCAGCCGCTCGGGCGTGAAGTGCGCCGCAATGCGCCGGATCACCGTGGCCGAGCAGTTCACCGAACTCAGGATGCCGATGAAGTTGCGCGTGGCCACGCGGCCCTCGCGCCCCGGTTCACGCCGCACATAACCCATGAAGCTGGCCCGCTCGGCCTCGGGCACATGGGCCACCGGCCGCACGTCCTCGCAGAAGCCCGGGTCACGGTACTCGTCGACCAGCGTGAGGTTGTGACCGTGCACATGCTCGCCGGCCTCGATGTCGCGCGATGCCACACCGATCA
The DNA here is from genome assembly GCA_965650765.1 of uncultured Burkholderiales bacterium. Taxonomy (GTDB): domain Bacteria; phylum Pseudomonadota; class Gammaproteobacteria; order Burkholderiales; family Burkholderiaceae_C; genus Caldimonas. The sequence goes on along the minus strand of CBFGPV010000081.1, from coordinate 11,061 downwards.
CCACGTTGTATTTCAGCACCCGCTCGCCTGCGGCAATGCGCCGCGCCGCGACCTTGTGGCCGGCAGGCAGCTGGGCCCGCGTGCGCAGCCCGAACTCGGGCAGCGTCTGTCCCAGGGCCAGCGGGTGCCGCACCACCAGCACGTTGTCGTTGGCATGCAGCCGGATCAGCGCAGAGACGTCAGTCATCGCAGGTGCCTTGTGTCAGCCGATCAGCCCTTGGCCATCAGCTCGCGCAGCTTCAGGCGCTCGATGAGCTGGGTCTCGCGGCGGTAGGTGGCGGCAACGTACTTCTCGTAGTCGGGGCCGTCGAGGTACATCAGCGGAGCGTCGATCTTGTCGCAGGCCGCGGTGAACTCCGCACTGGCCGCCGCCACCTTGAAGGCCTCGCGCAGTCGCTTCTCGATGGCCGCGTCCAGCCCTTTGGGTGCACCGACACCATTGGGCGCATCCACCACCAGGTCGTACCCCACGTCCTTCAGGGTGGGCACATCGGGGAAGTCCTGGGTGCGCTTTTCGCCCCAGGTGGCCAGCAGCCGCAGCTTGCCCGCCTTGACGTGCGGCGCCCACGAGCTGGAGTCGGCCAGGGCCTCGATCTGCCCGGCCAGCAGGTCCTGCAGCGCAGGCGCACCGCCCTTGTAGGGAATGTGATTGAGCTGGATGCCCGCCACCAGCGCGAACTCCTCCATGCCGACGTGGGTGGCGCCACCGATGCCGGCGCTGCCATAAGTCACCTTGCCCGGCGCTGCCTTGGCTGCGGCAACGAAGTCCTTCAGGGTCTGGTAGGGCGAGTCGGCGCGCACCGCGATGCCGAAGGTCTGGCCCGAAGTGCGGGCCAGGTAGGTCAGGTCCTTGAGCGGATCGACCGGCACCGAACCCAGTTGCGAAAAGCGCGCTACCGAGATCGGGATCTGGCCGATCGTGTAGCCGTCGGGCCGGGCGCTGGCCAGCGCGCGCAGGCCCAGCATGCCCGAGGCGCCCGCCTTGTTCTCGACCACGATGGTCTGGCCCAGCACCTTCGACGCGGCCGTGCACAGGGCGCGCATGGTCATGTCGGCCGTGCCGCCGGCCGGCCAGGGGCAGATGAAGGTGATGGGACGCTCGGGAAACCCGGCGGCCTGCAGACGAGGTGCAACCGTGGCGGCTGCAGCGCCCAGGGTCGCAAGGATGAGTTGGCGTCGGCGCACTTGCATGGGGATGTCTCCTGGTCTTGTGTGGGGGAATGCAGGCCATTGTGCGTGCCAGAATCATTGCCAACCATTGAAGAAGTGGACTGTCTTCATTCCGTTTCTGGAAAGTATCTGACCCGGAGATCCCCGTGACCGACATCGACCGTGTCCTGCGCTCGAACCTGAAGCTCAAGCATCTGCAGCTGATCGTGGCGCTGGACGAATTCCGCCACCTCGGGCGCGCGTCGGAGTTCCTGTCGCTGACCCAGCCCGCCGTCAGCAAGTCGCTTGCCGAAGTCGAACGCATGTTCGGACTCGAACTGTTCACCCGTTCCACCCGGGGGACCGAGCCCACGCCGTATGGCACCACGGTGATCCGCTTCGCCCGGTCCGTGCTGGCCGACTTCGGCCGCACGCGCGACGAGATTGCCGCCGTGGCCGGCGGTGCCTCCGAGCGGGTGCGGGTCGGTGCCATGGTGGTGGCCACACCGGGACTGCTGACCGGTGCCGTGGCGCGGGTCAAGGCGCAGTCGGCGCGCACCACCGTGTCCATCGAGGAAGGGGATCTCACCCGCCTGATGCCCCGCCTGCGGGTGGGTGAACTCGACCTGATCGTCGGGCGGCTGGAGCCAGGCTATGCCGCGCCCGACATCGCCACCGAACCGCTGTATGAGGAGCCGATGTGCGTGATCGCGCCGCCCGATCATCCGCTGGCGACAGCGGACCGCCCCGCCTGGGCCGACGTGGCCGCCCTGCCCTGGGTGGTGCCGCCCGCCTGGGCCTCTTCACGGGTCAAGCTGCTGCAGCTGTTCTACAAGCATGGCCTTCAGCCGCCGGCCGACGTGATCGAGACCGCCTCGTTCCTGATGACGATCACCTTCGTGCGCCAGCGCCCGGCGTGCGGATTCGTGGCCCGTGGCGTGGCCCTGCACCTGGAGCGCGAGGGCCTGGCCCGGCGCGTGAACCTGAACGTGCCGATCGAACTCCCGCCGGTGGGCATCATCACGCTGCGCGCCGGCCTGGACACCCCGCCGGCCCTGCGCATGCGCGAAGCCCTGCGCCAGGAGGCAGCGCATCTGGCGCCTCCAGGCAAAAAAGCGGGCTCTGGCCGTCGGCGCCGCGCCTGAGGCGCAACATGTCTGCCAGCGCCGTGGCGGACGGTGCCTACACCAGCCGGGCCAGTTCGCCCAGCAGCTTGGCGCGTTCGGCCGGGTCGGACACCTGATCGGCCAGCAGTGCGATGAACTCGTCGCGGTGGCGCGCCTGCGCGGCGGCCTTCTTGGCCATCACACGGGCGATCGGTCCCATGTGGGTGGCCAGCACCCGGGTGGCATGTTCGACCAGTTCAGTCGACAACGGAGCGCCCAGGCTGGTACCCGACACCGCGGTGCCTGGTGCGGGCGGTGTGGTCAGGGTGGTGCGTTGCTGGGTGCCCGAGCCGGTGGTCTGCAGGGCCTGGCCGATGAACAGCGCCTTGTCATGCTCGGTGGGCAGGTGCTCGGCAAGTCGGGTGCGCAAGGTGATGAGGTCGGCGCACTCCTGGGCCGCGCGGCGCACCAGCACCTTGGCCACCGGGCCGACGTAGCGTGCCAGTGTGGATTCGACCGTGGCCAGGGTGCTCGCATCCCAGCCGGCCGGCGGCGCGGTGGTCGTCCCGGTACGCGGTGCGCCCGTCGGACTGGTGAGGCGCTGGGCGCCGCTGCCGATGGCGCTGGGCGTCAGGTCCACCGGACGCACCACTTCCATGATGATGGTCTCTTCGGACACCGCTGCGCGCACCGGCTCGGCGCTGGCCGCCAGCAAGGCGTTGCGGAACAGCCCGGCAGTGGCGTAGCGGCAGTCCGGCTGCTTGGCCAGCGCCGCCGACAGGATGGCGTCGTAATAGCCCGGTCGGGTGGACCCGGCGAACTGCGACGGCATCACGGGCTGTTCATGCACCACCTGGTACATCACGGCGTCGGCCGTGCCGGTGAACGGCAGTTTGCCGGTGAGCAGCTGGTAGAGCAGCACACCGGAGGACCAGATGTCGACCCGGCGGTCGAGCGTGCCGCCCAGGTATTGCTCCGGCGCCATGTAGCTGGGTGTGCCGATGACCGAGTTGACCTGGGTGAGCCCGATGGACTCGATGCGGGCAATGCCGAAGTCGGCCACCTTGAGCTTGCCGGCCCGGGTGATGATCAGGTTGGCCGGCTTGATGTCGCGGTGCCAGACACCCTGGATGTGCGCATGGTCCAGTGCGTCGAGCAACTGCACCATCACGCTCAGGACGTCGGCGTCCGAGAAGCGGATCTCGCGCGACAGGTAGTGCGCCAGGCTGTTGCCCTCGACGTACTCCATCGCGATATAGGCCACGTCGCCGTCTTCGCCGTACTCGTAGACCGCCACGATGCCCGAGTGCAGCAGGCGGCCCGCCGCCTGCGCCTCGTTGCGAAAGCGCGCCGCCATCATCGCGCCGGTCTCGCTGCCGTCCGCCAGATGCTTGCGGATGGTCTTGATGGCCACCGGCCGCTGGATGACCGGGTCATGGGCCTTGTACACCACCCCCATCGCACCCTCGCCCAGGATGCCGGTGATGGGGTACTTGCCCAGGCGCTCAGGATGCTTCATTCGTTTCCGACAGACAACAAGGTCACGATTCCAGCATCTTCAATGCTTGCACGAGACTCTTGCGCATGCGACTGAAAGATTCGGCCAGGACGCCAATTTCATCACGGCTGCCGGTGGCGAACTCGGGCGCGGACATGTCGCCCAGGCTGACGCTGTCGGCGATACGGGACAGCTTGCTCACCGGCTGGATCACGAGTTTCCACAGCATCAGGTTGAGCGCCAGGCCGATCACCACGAACACTGCGGTGAGCGAGGCCATGAACACGCCAAAGACCCGGTCGGCCCGCTGCAGCGGCACGGCCATCGGCACCGACACCACCTGCGCACCGATCACTTCATTGAGGTTCCAGCCAAAGCCGTTGGCCGGACCGTACTTGTCGACCATGGGCTTGGGCGCCGCCTCGACCGTGCTGTGGCAACGCAGGCAGGCCGGGTCGGAGATGCGGATCGGCCGGGCGATGTAGAGCGAACGTCCGGTGGGCGTGTCGCGCTCGCCGACGAACTCCTTGGTGTCCTGGGAGCTGCGGAACTGGTTGACGATGTCCACTTCCCATTCGACGGCCCGGTCGCGCGGGTTGGTCGGGTTGAGCGTTGCTTCCTTGTAGTGGTAGTCCGGGTACTTCTTGTGCAGGGTGCCCAGGACCTCGGTCGCCGAGTAGGCCGGCACCGACTGCGGCAGGAAGGTGTACTTCATCTGCGTGTCCAGCAGCGGCGCGATCTGGCCCGAGGTGTAGCTGCGCACGGCCAGCGCCTTTTCCATCAGCAGGCGGGCATGGTCGAGCACTTCCTGCTGCGCATTGCGCTGCAGCAGGTCACGCGAGATGTAGCCGGTGGCAGCCAGGCCCAGCACGAACACCAGGATGAAAACCAGATTGAACTTCAGCAGCAGTTTCATGGGGCACCTTCTCGGGGGCTTTGGGTTTTGGCTTGTCGGGCCAGGGCAGACATCCAGTCTGCCCTGGCCACACGATCACTCGGCTCGTACGTCCAGCAGCGGCAGGCTCAGGGTCGCGCCACGGGCGAGGGCGACGCCGGCACCACGGGCTTGGGTTGGTACTTCTCGGGAAAGAGCAGGCGGTCCCATTCCATATGGGAGCGCACATTGGCCACCAGGCCGGCACGGAAGTCCGTGTCATTGATCATGCCGCGCCACCGCGCGAGCGACGCGCGCCTCAGCACCGGCTCGCCCTTGAGCCAGGCCTCGACATCCGCGTAACGCAGGCCCGGCAGGGCCTTGGCGGCGACCTCGCGGTCCTTGAAGCGGGGGGCCAGGTCCGGCAGGGTGTCACGGAAGGGCCGGGGCATGGAGTCGAGCAGTGCGGCGGTCGGGCGAGGCGCCACGCTGCCCTTGTCAGTGCCTTTGCGGGCATAGAACTCGCCGGCCTTCATGGTCAGCGGCGGCTGGGCCCGGCCATCTCGGCGCTCGACCAGGCGAGCTTCGCCGGACTCGACGAACACCTCGGCACTGCCGGCCGACGGGCCTGCGACATGCACCACCACAACGCCGGTCACGCCGCTCAGGTCCATCGGCGGCGAGGCCAGGCTGCGCGGCACCGGCGCGGCACCCGTCTTGCCTCGCGCCGGCGACAGCTTCACCCAGCCTTCCAGCAGATAGGTGGCGAGCACACGGCCCCGCTCGGTGGCGCCGCGGGGGCTGAACCACAGGCGGGTGGCGGGCCCAAGATCAATGGCGCTGCCGTCGCTGAATTCAAGCCGGGCCAGCCCCGCCGTCGCGGCCGACTCGACGATGTCGTCGGGCTGCAGCCGCACACCGGCGGCAACCAGCATGCGCTCGGCACCACGCGTGAGCACCGTCTCACCCTCGACGATGGTGAACACCGCCAACGGGTCGGCCGCCCGGACCAGCCCGGGCAGGCAAAAGATCAATCCCAACACCAACCAACGCCCGATCATTCGGCTCCCGTCCTTGTCTGGCAGCGCACTGTGGCGCGAGCAAGTCGTGCCTGTGCCGCGCTTGTTTCCGCGCTACCGCGGATGGTAGCGCGTGAGCCGCACGGCGGACGTCCGATTTTGCCCAGGGGCCGGGGCCTTTCGGCACCCCCACGCGGGGGTGGGTGCCTCCCCCTCACGGGGGACTGCCGGTGAAGGCAGGCACCGGCTCGATGCACGGCGCTCGTCAGGGCGCCTTGCCCTGCGGCACCAGCGACAGCACCTGCGCCCCCTGCCCCGTGCCCCACACGGGGACATAGCGCACGGCCGTCCACTCGCCCAGGAAGCTGCGGTAGTGCTCGGACATCGGGATGCCCGACTGGCCGCTCGAATGCATGAAACGCGACTGGGCCGGGTCTTTCAGGTCGTACAGCGCCCGCAGACTGGGCCCATGTTCATGCAGGTAGTACTCGCCGGTGGACGCATCGGCGCGCATGTTCACGCGTGACACATTGACCGTGTAGGTGTCTCCGCCGGTGGGTGCACGCAGTTCGAACAGCGGCGCCAGGGCGCGCACCTTGCTGAAGGGCCGGTGCTCGGCACGCGCCTGGTGCGCATCGCCCCAGCGCCACTGGCTCACGTTGGAGCCGTGCGCCAGTTGCAGCTCGTGCAGCGCCTTCGTGAAGGCAGCATCGATCTGCTGCTGGCAGGTTTCGGCCTGGTCGGCGGTGGTCTTGTCGTCGCACCACCAGATGTCGCCGCGCTCGAGCACACCTTCGATCGCATCACGGAAGTTGCGCTGGCCCAGCACACGTTCGTACTGGCCGGCGCCGATCTCGTCGGCCAGCAGCCCCTGGGTCAGGTGGCGCGCCCAGGCCCAGAAGATCAGCGGGCCGGCCTGGTCGGCGGCCATCGTGCCGTCAAAGCTGGCCAGCACCTTCTGGGCATCCTCGGCCTGCGGGTGCGTGGAGCGGGCCGAGCGCAGGTGGCCGAGCAGCTTCACGGCGGCCAGCGAATGCTGGTCGGCCTGGATGGCCGCCAGGCTGTCCAGCGTATGGCGCTCGCGGGCCGCCAGCAGGGTCTCGATGCGTTGCTGCCGGTACGGCAGCGCCCATTCACTGGTGATGTAGTGCGGATAGTCGGGCCCGTGGATGCGCTGGTTGGCGGTGGCGATCCAGCCGCGCGCCGGGTCGGTCTCGCGCGGGGTCAGCACCGGGTCGAGGTAGCCTGCCCAGTCGTAGCGGGCGTCCCAGCCGGGCGCCGGCACCTGGCCCTTGAGGTCGTTGTCGGGCTTGCGCACCGGCACCCGCCCGGCCGACACCACGGCAATGCGCTGGCGGTCGGCCACGACCATGTTCTGCATCGGGGCCACGTAGCGGGTCGACGCCTGCAGGAACTCGTCGACCGACGTCGCGCGGTTGAAGGCCAGGCCGGCATCGAGCGTGGTGCTGGGCGAGTCGAGGGCGGTCCAGCGCATCGCGATGGCATAGGCCGGCTGGGCGGCCGGTCCGGTGAGGCCCTTGGTGGCCTCGGTGGCCGCATCCGAGATCACCGGCCCGTGGCGCGTGGCCCGTACCGTCATCGTCACGCTCGCCTTGCCCTTGACCGCGATCGTCTCTTCGAAGGTCTCGAACGGCGCCCAGCCGTCGGGTGTGCGGTACTGCGCCGGATCGTCGGACTTGATCTGCTCGAGGTAGAGGTCCTGCACATCGGGTGCGGTGTTGGTGAATCCCCAGGCAATGTGCTCGTTCTGACCCAGCACGACGATCGGCAGGCCCGGCATGGTGGCCCCTGCCACCTTCAGGCCCGGCGCCTCGAGGCGCGCGAAGTACCACAACGCCGGCGCGCTGAGCTTGAGGTGGGGATCATTCGCCAGCAGCGGGTGACCGGTCTCGGAATGCGACCCCGCCACCACCCAGTTGTTCGAGCCGACCCCTTCGATGCCCGACGGCGGCGCGGCCTGCGTGAGCGCGTCGGCCTGGCGCACCAGCGTGCCGTCGACCTTGAGCTCACGGTACAGCGCGGCATAGTCGGCCAGGGCCATCGGTTTTTCGCCAGGATAGGGAGGCATCAGCTCGTTGATGCGGTCCACCGGCATGCCCAGCGACAGCCTCATGCGGGTCAGTTCGGCATTCCAGTTGCCGCCCAGGTCCCAGGCCATCATGATTGCCCAGGCCAGGCTGTCTTCGGGCTCCCATGCCGACGGCTGCAGGCCCAGCACCACAAACTCGGGCGGACGTGCCTTCATGTGACTGCTGACGTAGGCATTGATGCCGGCGGCATAGGCCGACACCGCCGTGCGCGCCTCGCCCTGGGTGGCCTGCCATTGCTGCGCCGCAGCACGACGCACCCCCAGCGCACGCAGGAAGCGGTCCGTCTCGAGCGCGGGTTCACCAAAGGCCTCGGCCAGCCGGCCGGAGCCGATCCGCTTGTGGGTCTCGAGCTGCCACAGCCGGTCCTGGGCATGCACGAAACCGAGGCCGAACATGACATCGTCGACCGAACCGCCCCGGATCGTCGGGATGCCGTGTTCGTCACGCGTGATGCTGACGTCGGCGGCCAGACCGGCCACACGCAGCGTGCCCTGTACCTGAGGCAGCACCTGGCGGCTGTAGTGCCACAGCACGGCCGCGCCGGCCAGCGCCAGGACCACCATTGCGCCGAAAAGGCGCTTCAACCATTTCATCATCTTGTCTCCTTGGCCGGCGATGCTGCCCGGCAAATGGGCGAACAACCATGCAGGGCTACCCCTATTTCCGCTACCGGACGGCGGCCCGCAGGTTCAGAATGCATCCATTCCCACGCCAGTTGCCCTCAACCCCAGCCATGCCCGCCAAGGTCTTCGACCTGCACCACCGCGCCAGCGCCGCGCCGGACACCGACACGCATGAGCCCACGCTCACGCTGGAGGAGCTGGCCCGCGAGCAGGCCGCCTGGCGCCGGCCGACGGCCGCGCCTTCGCGCGGCAACTGGCTGCAGCGGCTGGTCCAGCAGGTGCACGGCGGCGAGCCCGATCCGGCCTGGGAGCCGTCCCAGCCTGGTTCGGCCTGGCTGTTCGGCCGGGGTTCGCGGCTGGCGCGCGCGCGTGCGGCCTTCGAACAGGTGCTGGCCGACATCGACACACCCCAGGCGGAACTGCTCGTGTTGCGCATCCGCCGCGCCGAAACCCTGCCGGAGCTGTGGCATCTGCGCTCCCGGCTGTTCGACGTGATCTCGCGCGCGCTGTCGGAAGAAGAAGCCCATCGGCGTCTGAGCGACCTCGATTGTCACTTCCCCAACAGCGCCTCGCGCACCGGGTTCGGGACGCTCTGAGCCCCACCGCCCGGCCTGCCGGCCGCGCTCAGCCCGCCCGTCCCAGGAAGTCGCCCTTGCCCAGGTTCACGCCGTTGTGGCGCAGGATCGAATAGGCCGCCGTCACGTGGAAATAGAAGTTCGGCAAGGCATGGTGCTTGAGGTAGTTCTCGCCGGTGAACTGCAGCGGCTCCATGCCGCGGATGGGCACTGACACCGGCTTGTCCTCGCGGCCGTCGACCGACTCGGCCGGCACCGACTTCAGGTACGCGACGGTCTGCGCGATGCGCTCCTGCAGTTCGGCGACGGTGGACTCGGTATCAGGGAAGGACGGCGCCGGGACGTCGCTCAGCCGGGAGATGCCGAACTTGGCTGCGTCACAGGCAATCTGGACCTGGCGGGTCAGCGGGAACATGTCCGGCGCCAGACGGGCGTGCAGCAGCACGGAAACATCGAACTTGCGCTCCTGCGCGTGAGCCTCGGCCTTGCCCAGCATCGCGCTGAGATTGCGCAGCATGCGCACAAACACCGGGACGCTGACAGAATGCATCGAAATCGACATGGAGTTGCTCCTTGTTGCGAGGCCTTGATGCTACCTACCGATGCAGAATGGCGCCAACACGCCGCTTCCCGACATGAACATCATCATTCTTGACGACTACCAGGACGCCGTGCGCAAGCTGCACTGCGCCACCAAGCTGGAACGCTACAACGCCAAGGTGTTCACCAACACCGTCAAGGGCATCGGCCAGCTCTCGGTGCGGCTGCGCGACGCCGACGTGCTGGTGCTGATCCGGGAGCGCACCCACTTTCCCAGGCAGCTGCTCGAGAAGCTGCCCAAGCTGAAGCTGATTGCCCAGACCGGCAAGGTGGGCTCCCACATCGACCTGGACACCTGCACCCGCATGGGCATCGCCGTGGCCGAAGGGGTGGGCTCGCCGGTGGCACCGGCCGAACTCACCTGGGCGCTGATCATGGCCGCAATGCGGCGGCTGCCGCAGTACATCGGCAATCTCAAGCATGGCGCCTGGCAGCAGTCGGGCCTGAAGGCCGCGTCGATGCCGCCCAATTTCGGGCTCGGTGTGGTGCTGCGCGGCCGCACGCTCGGCATCTGGGGCTACGGCAAGATCGGCCAGTTGATCGCAGGCTACGGCAAGGCCTTCGGCATGCAGGTGCTGGTGTGGGGCAGCGAATCGTCTCGCGCCAAGGCGGCCGCCGACGGCCACGGCACGGCCGACAGCCAGCAGGCCTTTTTCGAGCAGTGCGACGTGCTGTCGATGCACCTGCGCCTGCATGACAGCACCCGGGGCATCGTCAAGCTCGACGACCTGCTGCGCATGAAACCCACCGCCTTGTTCGTCAACACCTCGCGGGCCGAACTGGTCGAAGAAAACGCCCTGGTGAGCGCCCTCAACAAGGGCCGCCCCGGCATGGCGGCAGTCGACGTCTTCGAGAACGAACCCCCGCTGCAGGGCCACCCCCTGTTGCGCCTGGAAAACGCGGTTTGCACGCCGCACATCGGCTATGTCGAACAGGACAGCTACGAGCTGTACTTCAATGCCGCATTCGACAACGTGATCAACTTCATCAACGGCAACCCGACGAACATCGTCAATCCGGACGCGCTCAAGGTGATCCGGGGATGACCTCGGCTGCTGCGGCCGTGCCAGGTCCCGAGGCAGACCTCGGGCCGGTGCGCTGGGCCCTGCTGGCCGGCAACTTCGTGATCGGTTGCGGCGTGATGGTCGTGGCCGGCACGCTCAATGACCTGGCCGACTCGCTGAACGTCTCGGTGGCGGTTGCCGGACAGCTCATTGCCATTGCGGCCGCCATGATGGCCCTGGGCGCCCCGACGCTGGCCGCCTTCGTGTCGGGCACCGACCGGCGCCAGCTGCTGACGCTGGCCCTGGTCTGGTATGGCCTGGGCCACCTGGCCAGCGCCGTGATGCCCAGCTATGCCGCGCTGTGGCCGGTGCGGGCGGTCACCGTGCTGGCCGCGGCCGTCTTCACCCCGCAGGCAGCAGCGGCCATCGGCCACCTCGCGCCAGTGGCGCAGCGCGGGCGCAGCATCACCTTCATCTTCCTCGGCTGGTCGGTCGCCTCGGT
>CBFGPV010000080.1:0-17790 GCA_965650765.1 uncultured Burkholderiales bacterium | reverse complement strand
TGTTCATGCAGTTCAACCGCGACGAGGCGGGGGTGATGCACAAGCTGCCCAAGCCCAGCGTGGACACCGGCATGGGCCTGGAGCGTATCGCCGCCGTGCTCCAGCATGTGCACTCCAACTACGAGATCGACCTGTTCGTGGCCCTGCTGGCAGCCGCCAAGCGGGCGGTCGACCAGGCGGGTGCCGGCGACTGCGACAAGGACGCCCCCTCGCTGAAGGTGATCGCCGACCACATCCGTGCCTGCTCGTTCACCGTGGCCGACGGCGTGATCCCCGGCAACGAAGGGCGGGGCTATGTGCTGCGCCGGATTGCGCGCCGGGGCATCCGCCACGGCTACAAGCTCGGTGCCCGCAAGCCCTTCTTCTATCAGCTCGTGGGCGAGCTGGTGAACCAGATGGGCGACGCCTACCCCGAACTGCGTCAGCACCAGGCCCGCATCACCGAGGTGCTCCGCCAGGAAGAGGAACGCTTCTTCCAGACGATCGCCAACGGGATGGAGATCCTGGAATCGGCACTGGCTGGCGGCACGAAACAGCTCGACGGTGAACTGGCCTTCAAGCTGCATGACACCTACGGCTTCCCGCTCGACCTCACGGCCGATGTGTGCCGGGAGCGCGGCGTGACGGTCGACAGTGCCGGCTTTGACGCCGCGATGGCCCGCCAGCGTGAGCAGGCGCGCGCGGCCGGCAAGTTCAAGATGGCGGCCGGACTCGAATACAGCGGCACGGCCACCACCTTCCATGGCTACGAGCATCTCACGCACGACGGCGCCAAGGTCACGGCGCTGTATGTCGATGGTTCGCCCGTGTCCAGCGCGCGTGCCGGTGACGATGCGGTGGTGGTGCTCGACCACACCCCGTTCTATGCCGAAAGCGGTGGCCAGGTCGGCGACACGGGCGAGTTGCGCAACCCGACCAGCCGCTTCCTCGTCGAAGACACGCTGAAGATCCAGGCCGACGTCTTCGGCCACCACGGGCGGGTGGTCGAGGGCGAGGTCAAGGTCGGCGACACCCTCAACGCGCGGGTCGACGGCGACCAGCGCGCCCGCACGGTGCGCAACCACAGCGCCACCCATCTGATGCACAAGGCGCTGCGCGAGGTGCTGGGCGCACATGTGCAGCAGAAGGGCTCGCTGGTGAACGCCGAGCGCACGCGCTTCGACTTTGCGCACAACGCGCCGATGACCGACGAGCAGATCCGCAAGGTCGAGGCGATCGTCAATGCCGAGATCCTGGCCAACGCGGCCACGCAGGCGCGCATCATGCCGATCGACGAGGCCCAGAAGTCGGGGGCCATGATGCTGTTCGGCGAGAAGTACGGCGACGAAGTGCGCGTGCTGGACATCGGCAGCAGCCGCGAGCTGTGCGGGGGCACGCATGTGCAGCGCACGGGCGACATCGGCCTGTTCAAGATCGTCGCGGAAGGGGGTGTTGCCGCCGGTATCCGACGCGTGGAGGCGGTGACCGGCGCCAATGCGCTGGCCTATCTGCAGACCCTGGAATCGACCGTCAACACCGTGGCCGGCACGCTCAAGGCCACACCGGCCGAGCTGTCGGGCCGGGTCGGGCAGGTGCTCGACCAGGTGCGCGCGCTCGAGAAGGAAGTGGCTGCGCTGAAGGGCCGCCTGGCCTCGGTGCAGGGCGACGAACTGGTGACCCGTGCGGTGGACGTCAAGGGCCTCAAGGTGCTCGCGGCGATGCTGGACGGGGCGGACGCCAAGACGCTGCGCGACACGATGGACAAGCTGAAGGACAAGCTCAAGACCGCCGCGATCGTGCTCGCCACGGTCGATGGGGGCAAGGTCCAGCTGGCCGCGGGTGTCACCGCCGACAGCACGGGTCGTGTCAAGGCCGGTGAACTCGTCAATCACGTGGCTCAGCAGGTCGGTGGCAAGGGGGGTGGCAAGCCCGACCTGGCCATGGCTGGCGGCACGGATCCGTCGCGCCTGGATGCCGCGCTGGCATCGGTGCAGACCTGGATTGCCGAGCGCGTGTGAGGGCCTGAGGCCGTGACCATGCGTCCGCCGGCTCGTGCCCGACGGCCTGAGGGCCGGTATCTGCCCAGCCTGTGGGCGGTGGTGGTGGCGCTGTGCCTGCCGTCGGGTGTGCTGGCCCAGGCTGAGCCGACCACGCCGCCCGCGACACCGCTTGCGACACCGCCGGTCGTCGCACCGGAGGGTTCCGGTGCGGCCGTGCCCGCGGTGCCGGCAACGTCCGCGGCCTCTGCTGCGCCAGCAGCCAGTGATGCAGAGGGTGCCGGCGCGACGGGCGCCCCGCCGGATCCGGTACCCGCCGAGGCGGCCAGACTGTTCCTGCAGGCCTGCGTGGCCACGCGTGGCGATGCCACGCAGGTGATCGACCAAGGGCTGCAGGCCGGGTTGTATCCGTATGCGGGCGACGCCCCGATCGCTTCGTCGTTGCTCGATGGCCAGGCCGGGTCGGCCATGGTTCGCATGCACGGCCAGACGGCCGAGCGCATCAGCTATCTGCTCGCCGTGGTGCCTCAGGTGCATTGCACGGTGTGGGTCGAAGCGGCACACGGCCCGTCGGTGCATCTGGCCTTGCTGCAGGCGCTCGACGGACTTCGTGAGGCGGACGGCGGTGAGCTTGAACCGGTCACCGAGCGGACCGTCGAGCGTTCGGGTGCGTGGCGCAGGCAGGTGCAATGGCGCTATCGCGCCCCGGCCGGCCGGTCCGAACTGCGCTTTGGCGCCGTGACCACACTGGGCGACACGCCCGGCTTTCAGGTGCTGCGGCTGTCGCTGCAGTGAGGGCCCCGCACGCAGGCCGTCTGCGCACGGCCCGGCGCACTGTCCTGCCCGCGTTGTAGGACGGGGCTGACCCGGCGCCGGCCTGGTCGCCGAGTGCCGGGCGAGAAGCGTCTTCCTAAAGTTCGATGCATCCGCACGCCATGTAGCGGATTCCGCAGAGGACCCCGCAGTGTTCCGGCCTGACCCGGCGCGGCGACCGTCCCCGGCGCGACGACCTGCAACGCATCGACAACCTGACCCGAAACCTGAAGGAGACCCTCATGTCCGAGTCCCTGCGCAACCGCATCCTTGCTGCCCTGGGCGCTGCTTTCCTGGGCCTGTCCATCGTCGCCTGCCAGCCGGCCGAAGGGCCGGCCGAGCGGGCGGGCAAGCAGATCGATGAAGCGGCTGAGAAGGTGGGTGACCAGATCGAAAAGGCCGGCGACAAGATCAAGGACGCTGTCGACGACAGCCGCAAGTGATTCAGCCGTACCGTAGCGCCGTGGCCTTGCCCCAGAAGACACGGTAGGCGAACACGGTGTAGCCGGCGATGGCGGGCACCGTGATCGCCGAGCCGATCAGGATCACGGTGAGCGAGGCCGGCGCACTGGCCGCCTGCCAGATCGTGAGGCGGTCCATCACCACATACGGGTACAGGCTGTACGCCAGCCCGAGTGCACCGAGCACGAACACGAACACGATGAGCACGAAGGGCAGCCAGCACAGCTTGCCCCGGATGCGGTGCGAGTTCAGCAAGGCCCGCACGGCGGCCAGTGCGGCGGCGGTGACCAGGGGAATCGGCAGCAGCGCGATGAAGGCCGGCATCGTGAACCAGCGTTGGCGCACCGTGTCGCTGACCCAGGGTGTCGCCAGCGAAATCAGCGCAATGCCCAGCACCACCGGACCCCATGCCCGCTTGGCCCAGGCGATGGCCCGCTCCTGCAGCGTGCCTTCGGTCTTCATGATCAGCCAGGCGGCCCCCAGCAGGACGTAGGCCGCAGGCAGGCACAGCGCGATGGCTGCGGCGAACAGGTCATAGCCCAGCCCGTCGGCAAAGCCGGTGATGTAGCGCCCCAGCATCCAGCCCTGGGCCAGCGAGGCCATCATCGACCCGGCAAAAAACAGCTTGTTCCACAGGTGCTTGTGTGCGGCCCGTGCCTTGACGCGGAAGTCGAAGGCGACACCGCGCAGGATCAGCCCGATCAGCATCACGGCCACTGGCAGGTACAGCGCGGTGAGCACCATGCCGTGTGCCTTCGGGAAGGCGATCAGCAGGATGCCCACACCCAGCACCAGCCACGTCTCGTTGGCGTCCCAGAACGGGCCGATCGACGCGATCATCGTGTCCTTGTCGTCGTCGCCTGCGCGGGGCAGCAGCATGCCCACGCCCAGGTCGTAACCGTCCAGCACCACGTAGGCCAGCATCGACACGCCCATCAGGGCCATGAAGATCACCGGCAGGAGGGTTTCGTAGCTCATGCGTGGCTCCCTTGAGTCCCGGCCCGGCGAGCCGCGGTGGGCGTGGCCGGGGCGATGCCCTGGTCCACCGGTTCGTCGTCCAGCTGTTCGGCCGGTTTTTCGGCCATGTATTTCACGACGGCCACATAGGCCACCAGCAGGGCGACATACAGGGTCAAGTAGGCCGCCAGGGTCAGCGCGATCGCGGGGGCCGGGGTGTTTGATGCGACCTCGGACGTCCGCAGCAGCCCGTGGACGATGTAGGGCTGGCGGCCGATCTCGGTCACGTACCAGCCGGCCACCGTGGCAACCCAGCCCGAGAAGGTCATGAACGACAGCCCCCACAGCAGGCCGCGTGGGAGCCGGTCGGCTGCCCAGCCGCGTCGCCGGTAGAGCCACAGGCCCGCCCAGCTGGTGGCCAGCATCAGCAGGCCCACGCCCACCATGATCCGGAAGCCGAAGAACAGGGGCGCCACTGGAGGATGTTCACCGACAAAGTCGTTCAGGCCCTGCAACTCGCCGTTCGCGTCGTGCTTGAGGATCAGGCTGGCCCCGCGCGGAATGCCGATGGCCAGGTGGTTGCTGCGCGTGGTTTCGTCCGGCAAGGCGAAGAGCAGCAGCGGTGCGCCACGCTCGGTCTCCCAGATGCCTTCCATGGCCGCGATCTTCTGGGGCTGGTGCTCGAGCGTGTTCAGGCCATGCAGGTCACCCACGAGGATCTGCAGCGGGATCAGCACCGCACCCAGCGTGAGGCCGGTGCGCAGCACCTTGGGCGTGGAGCCGTTCGCACGCCCCTTGAGCTGCTGCCACGCACTCACTCCGGCCAGGACGAAGGCAACCGTCAGCCCCGACGCCAGCAGCATGTGCACCAGGCGGTAGGGGAAGGAGGGATTGAACACCACCTCCATCCAGCTGCGGACATGGAACTCGCCGTTGATGATCTCGTAGCCCGCCGGCGTCTGCATCCAGGAATTGAGGCTCAGGATCCAGAACGCGCTCATGGTGGTGCCGAATGCCACCAGGAAGGTGGCCAGCAGGTGCACGCGTTCACTGACCTTGCCGTGGCCGAACAGCATCACGCCCAGGAAGGTGGCCTCGAGAAAGAAGGCGGTCAGCACCTCGTAGCCCAGCAGCGGGCCGGCGACGTTGCCCACACGTTCCATGAAACCGGGCCAGTTGGTGCCGAACTGGAAGCTCATCGTGATGCCCGACACCACACCCAGCGCAAACGTGAGCGCGAACACCTTGGTCCAGAAGCGGTAGGCCACAAGCCAGGCGCCGTCATGCGTCTTCAGCCAGCGCCAGCGGAAGAACAGCAGCATCCAGCCCAGCGCGATGGTGATGGTCGGGAACAGGATGTGGAAGGTGATGTTGGCGGCGAACTGCACGCGCGCAAGCAGCAGCGGGTCCATCGGAAACCTTTCGGAGCCAGGGGAGGAGGGGGGTCAGGAGGCGTCACGCCCGCCGGAGACAACCTTCACCTTGCCGGTGAACTCGAGCAGCTTGCCCACCTTGGCCCCCATCTTCATGAGCTGGGCGAGGGTCTGGGCATCCATGCGCTGCACGTCGTCGAACCAGGTGGTCATCAGCTCGATCAGGTTGTGCATGCCCTTCATGCGCTCCTGGGCGATGCGGTCTTCGTCGCTTGTGGGTGTCTCGAGCAGGGCATTGCGCAGCATCGACAGCGTGGGTTCGATCTCGCGGCGCCGCCGCTCCTCGGCCAGCGTGCGGAAGATCTCCCAGGCGTCGGTCGGTGCTTCGAAGTACTCCCGGCGATCGCCCGGCAGGTGCTTGAGCCTGACCAGGCGCCAGGCCTGCAGCTCCTTCAGCCCCATGCTCACGTTGGAGCGGGAGAACTCGAGCTGCTCGGCGATCTCGTCGGCGTTGAGGGGGCGCGGAGACACAAAGATCAGCGCGTAGATCTGGCCCACCGTGCGGTTGATGCCCCACCGACTGCCCATCTCACCGAAATGGGCGACAAAACTGCGGACGAGCGGGGACATGGCATTCATGGTGGGGCTCTGTTCTTGCGGTAGCTCAAGTATCGTCTGAATTTTCAAGAATTTCTGAAAGTTCAACAAGGCCCAGCGTTCATGTCGGCTTCTCGGCAGGGCGCGAACCCGTTCGGTGCGTTGCGCCGCATGTGATGGGCGTAGCTGCCGCAGGGTCGACTCGACGCATGCGCATAATCACGGCCAACCGATGCGAAGCGCGTCGCGGGCCTGATCTCACCTGGAAACCACCCATGACACCCACTCCTGAACTTGCTGGCAAGCGCATCGTGCTGGGGCTGTCCGGCGGCATTGCCTGCTACAAGAGCGCCGAACTCGTGCGGCTGCTGGTGAAGGCCGGCGCGTCAGTGCAGGTGGTGATGACCGAAGCTGCAGAGCACTTCATCACGGCCGTCACGATGCAGGCGCTGTCGGGGCAGCCGGTGATCACCAGCCAGTGGGACACCCAGCCGGTGGCGGGTATCGCCAACAACATGGCCCACATCAACCTCACGCGCGACGCCGATGCCGTGGTGGTGGCCCCAGCCAGTGCCGACTTCATCGCCAGGCTGGCCCAGGGCCGCAGCGACGACCTGCTGAGCCTGCTGTGCCTGGCCCGCCCGATCGACCGCTGCGCGCTGCTGCTCGCGCCAGCCATGAACCGCGAGATGTGGGCCCACCCGGCAACCCAGCGCAACGTGGCCCGCGTGACGGCCGACGGCGCCCGGCTGCTGGGCCCGGGCACCGGTGACCAGGCCTGCGGCGAGGTCGGTGACGGCCGCATGCTCGAGGCGAGTGAACTGTGTGAAGACCTCATCGCCTTCTTCCAGCCCAAGTGCCTGGCCGGCAAGAAGGTGCTGGTGACGGCCGGCCCGACGTTCGAGGCGATCGACCCGGTGCGTGGCATCACCAACCTGTCGAGTGGCAAGATGGGGTTTGCAGTCGCCCGTGCGGCACGCGAGGCGGGCGCCGACGTCACCCTGGTGGCCGGCCCGGTGAGCCTGCCGACACCGCGCGGTGTGCAGCGCATCGACGTGCGCAGTGCGCAGCAGATGTTCGATGCGGTGATGCCGCAGTCCACCGTGCACGACGTGTTCATCGCAACCGCCGCAGTGGCCGACTGGCGCCCTGCCCAGTCGAGCGATCAGAAGATCAAGAAGGACGGCTCGGGGCAGTGCCCGACGCTGGCCTTTGCCGAGAACCCGGACATCCTGGCCAGTGTGGCGCGCCTGCCGCGCCCCCCATACTGTGTCGGCTTTGCCGCCGAAAGCCACGACTTGCTGAATCACGCGCGGGCCAAGCGTGAGCGCAAGGGCGTGCCACTGCTGGTGGGCAACATCGGTCCGGCCACCTTCGGCCGCGACGACAATGCCCTGCTGCTCGTTGACGGCCAGGGGCACACCGAAGTGCCCGGCGACGGCCGCCGGGCCGACAAACTCACGCTGGCGCGCCACCTGGTGCGCGAGATCGCTCAACGCATTGCCACAGGTTCTGCATGACCCCCATCGACCTCAAGGTGCTCGACCCGCGCATGGCCGAACACCTGCCCAGTTACGCCACCCCCGGCAGCGCCGGCCTGGACCTGCGCGCCTGCCTGGATCATCCGGTGACCCTGGAGCCGGGCCAGACGCACCTGATTCCGACGGGGCTGGCGATCCACATCGGCCAGCCCGGCCTGGCCGCGATGATCCTGCCGCGCTCCGGGCTGGGGCACAAGCACGGCATCGTGCTGGGCAACCTGGTCGGGCTGATCGATTCCGACTACCAGGGGCAACTGATGGTGAGCTGCTGGAACCGCGGCCACACCACGTTCACGATCGAGCCGATGGAACGGATTGCGCAACTCGTGCTGGTCCCGGTGGTGCAGGCCACCTTCAACGTCGTGGAGACGTTTGACCAGTCCGCGCGCGGCGAAGGCGGGTTCGGTTCGACCGGCAAGCACTGATGGCACCAGCGGCAGGGCACCGACTGGCATGTGCCGGATGGCCCGCGGCTCAGTGCAGCGAGCTGCCTGGCGGCACCGTGTTCATCACGGTGAGGGCGGGCTGGTCGACCGAGCCGTTCTCGACTTCCTCGTCGGTGGCCTCGCGCACGTCGCGCACCTTCAGGTTCAGTCTCAGCGCAATGCCTGCGAGCGGGTGGTTGCCGTCCAGCACCACGTGCGAGTCATAGACCTCGGTGATCGTGTAGATGTGATCCGCTGGCATGCCCTGGGTGGTCGCACCCTCGGGCAGGCCGTCGAACTGCATGCCGGGTTCGGTGTGGTCGGGGAACAGCTTGCGTTCCTCGAAGAACACGAGTTCGGGGTCGTAGTCACCGAAGGCATGTTCGGGTTCGAGGTGCAGGTGGGCTTCGAAGCCGACCTCCTGGCCGGCGATCGCTTCCTCGACCTTGGCGAGCAGGTCGTCGCCGCCGTAGAAGAACTCCACCGGGTCCAGCAGTTCGTCGATCACGTTGCCCAGGGTGTCTTCGAGTCGCCAGGTCAGGCTGACGACACAGGGAGATGAGATGTGCATCAGGCAATGATCGCACAATGGCGACCATGCAAAATTCACCCACTTCCCTCAAGCTTCCCCTGCTCGGCGGGCTCACACCCGACGCCTTCATGCGCCGCCACTGGCAGAAGAAGCCCCTGTTGATCCGCCAGGCCCTGCCACAGTTGCCATGGTGCCCACAGCGGGCCGAGCTGTTCGAACTGGCCACGCGTGACGATGTCGAATCGCGGCTGATCCAGCACGCCGGCGGCCGATGGCAGCTGCGGCGCGGGCCGATGCCTCGCCGGGCCTTGCCACCGGTGTCGCGGCCCGGATGGACACTGCTGGTGCAAGGCCTGGATCTGCATGTCGAGGCGGCCCGCGAACTGCTTGACCGGTTCCGCTTCGTGCCCGATGCCCGGCTGGATGACCTGATGGTGTCGTATGCGACCGACGGCGGCGGGGTCGGCCCGCACTTCGACTCCTACGACGTGTTCCTGCTGCAAGTGCACGGCCGGCGCCGCTGGCGCATCGGGCGCCTGGCCGAGCCCCGCCTGGTCGAGGATGTGCCGCTGCGGATCCTGTCCAACTTCGTCGCCGAAGAGGAGTTCGTGCTCGATCCTGGCGACATGCTCTACCTGCCACCGCGCTGGGCGCATGACGGCGTGGCCGAGGGGGAGTGCATGACGGCCTCGATCGGATTTCGTGCACCACGCCGCAGCGAGCTGGTGCGCGAGCTGCTGGTGCGTGCGCTGGAAGACGATGACGATGCCAATTCCCCGCTCTACCGTGACCCCCGGCAGCCCGCGGTCGACCGCCCGGCAGCCGTGCCGCAGGGGCTGCAGCAGTTTGCACTGGAGTCGGTGACCGATCTGTTGCGCGAGCCTGAGGCGCTGCATCGTGCGCTCGGCGAATACCTTACCGAACCGAAAGCCGAGGTCGGGTTCGAACCCCGCGATGCCGGGGATCTCACCGGCGGCGTGCGGCTCGACCGGCGCACCCGCATGCTCCACGACGAGCGCCATGTCTACATCAACGGCGAGTCCTATCGGGCGGCCGGCCGCGATGCCGCACTGGTGCGTCACCTGGCGGACCACCGTCAGCTTGATGCGCGACAGATCGCTCGCGCAAGCGCCCAGGCCCGTGAGTTGCTGCAACAATGGGCTGACGACGGCTGGCTGCAACCGCTGTGATGCATGCGGCCGCGGCCGTGTTGCCCGAGAGGAGAGTCCATGAGTGCCGAGCCGACCGCTGCCACGCCAGTGCCGCCGATCCAGTCGCGCGGGGAGTTTCAGCAGGCGATCCGCGATGCTTTCGAGCGCGCGGCCACACAGGGCTGTCGCGAGATCTGGCTGTGCGACACCGACTACGCCGACTGGCCGCTGGGTGAGCGGGCGGTGGTCGATGCGCTGACCCGCTGGGCCTATGCGCACCGCCGCCTGCACATGCTGGCCAGCAGCTTCGATGACATCGTTCGACGCCACCCCCGCTTTGTGGAATGGCGCCGCAACTGGGCGCATGTCATCGATTGCCGGCAGCTCGAGGATCTGGCTCCGGAACTGGTGCCCCGGATGTGGCTCGCACCTGGTCTGGGAGCCGTGAGGCTGGTCGACCCCCTGCGCTTTCGGGGCTTCGTGGACGCGCAGACAGCCGATCTGGTGCCGGCGACCCAGACGCTGCAGGACCTGGCCGAAAAGTCCGAAGAAGCCTTTCCCGCAACGCTTCTGGGACTATGAATTCTGGTTTACCCGAGGTTATAATTTTGGGCTGAGCTCGGGGCATGCTCGAGAACGCCCCAGCCAGCGTCGGGATTCAACAATTATCAAGAAGAGTTCCGACTGATCTTACCGGTAACTGGTCGAAACTTTCTGAGGAATAAGGAATGAACAAGTCGCTTCTGTTGGCCTCCGTGATCGCTGCTTTTGCCCTGGCCGCCTGCGGCAAGAAGGAAGAAGCTGCACCGGCCCCCGTTGAAGCTGCCGCTTCCGCCGTTGCTCCCGCTGCCGAAGCTGCTGCCTCCGCTGCTGCTGACGCTGCTTCCGCAGTGGCTGGCGCTGCCTCCGACGCTGCCGGCGCTGTGGCCGGTGCTGCATCCGAAGCCGCTGCCGCTGTGGCTGGCGCTGCTTCTGCTGCTGCCGACGCTGCTTCCAAGTAAGCTGCTCAGAGCGTGACGAAAAAGCCGCCCTCGGGCGGCTTTTTTCATGGCCGGGTCATTTTCGCCGTGGGGCGGCTCGTTGCGGCAGCGTCACCCTCACGCCTGCAGCCATGGGCCCGCCACGCGTGGGCTGGCAACCAGCACCTCGTCCGGCCGGCTGCCCAGCACCTGTGCCAGGGCGCTCTGCGCCAGGTCTGGCCGATTGTTCTGTTCGCTCAAATGCGCCGCCATCACATGCCGCAGCCCGGGGTGCTGCAGCCCTGCCAGCAGTGTGGCCGACGCGGCATTCGACAGGTGCCCCAGGCGCCCCCCGACACGAGCCTTCAGGAAGGCCGGATAGCGGGAAGACTGCAACAGCTCGGGGTCATGGTTGCATTCGAGCAACAGCACGTTGCACGACTGCAACTGCTGCAACACGTGGGGCGTGCCCGTTCCCAGGTCGGTCAGGATGCCGATTCTTGAGGCACCGTCGCTGCAGGCCAGCTGCAGCGGCTCGGCGGCATCGTGGGGCACGGTGAAGGGCTGCACCTCGAGGTCGCGCAGCACGAAGGGCGCACCATCGCGCACCCATCGCACATCAAGATCGTCCTGGCAGAGGGACAGATCGCAAGCACGCCCGGTGCCTTCACTCATGAAAAGCGGCAGGCCCTCTCGGCGCGCCAGGGTCACGGCCGAGCCGATGTGATCGCCGTGTTCATGCGTGACGAACACACCATCGAGGTCGCTCGCCTGCAGCGATCGACTGGCGAGCCGGGCGTCGAGGTCTTTCAGCGACAGCCCGCAGTCGACCAGCAAGCGGGTGGTCGTGCTGCCGTCGCCGGCCTCGACCACGGTCGCATTGCCGGTGCTCCCGCTGCCCAGGCTGCACAGGCGCAGCATCGTGTGCGTGCCGCGGGGTTTACTTCAGATCGTCGACGAGCAGCTTGACGATGCGCTGCGCGTCCGGGCCCGCCTCAGGCGCACCCTGGGCATTGAGGACGGTGACGAGGCTGCGGTCACCGGCAGCCTTCACGGCAATGCGGTAACGCACAGGTGCCGGCTCAGCGGCCTTGCGCGTGCCGAACAGGCGCGCGAAGAAGCCAGGCTCCTTGGCTTCGACCGACACCGGTGCGGCGACATAGCGCACGAAGTACACACCTTGCGCGCGGTCACGGTCCTCGACCGTGAAGCCGCTGCGGTCAAGCGACAGCCCCACACGCCGCCAGGCACGGTCGAAGCCCTCGTCGAGCTGCACGGCCTGTGCGCCACCTTCGGAAACCACGCGCGCTCTCGGTTGTGCGGCCGGCACGTCGACGGCCGCCTGGGCCTGTTCAGTGCGAGCTCCCAGCTTGACCATCAGGCGAGCCAGCATCTGCGCTTCGAGTTCTGGGTCGGCGTCGCGCGGCTGCCAGCGGGTCTGGTCCTGCTGCTGGTTGGTGTAGACCTCCTGCATGCCGCGATGGCTGATGTAGACCTCGCTGCCGGCGGCGGTCCGTTCCACGCGGGTGCGAAAACGATCCATCTCGCTGGTCGAATACAGCGAGTCCAGCACACGGCCCAGGGTGCGGCGAATCACGTCCTGCGGGAGCTTGGCGCGGTTTTCAGCCCAGTCGGTCTCGAGGATCCCGGTCTCAGGGGAGTCGAGCGTGAGATTGAAACCGGCCTCCTGCCAGTACTCCTTCAGCCGGGGCCAGAGCTGCTCCGGCGGCAGCGGGCTCACCAACCACCGCTGGTTCCCGGCGCGTTCGATGCGCATGTCGCCGATGGCCACCGGCGCCACGCTGGCGGTCGCCACCCGGCTGGTGGCGGGGGTGGCCGCCTGGTAGGTCGTCGCGCTGATGCTGCCGCCAGAGACCTGGTAGCGCTGGTCGCGCGAGAGTTGGGTCAGATCAGGCGGGACGTCCAGCGTGGACGTCTTGGAACCGCTGCTGCGGTAGTCGACCTTGTCGCCTTGCAGCATCGAGCCGAGCGACGAGCAGCCGGCCAGCGCCAGCACGCAGGCAGCAAGCGCCGTGGCGCGCAGGGCAGAGGGCACTTGCTGTTTCAGGGGGGCATTCACGAATCGGTTCTCCGTAGCTCGATCGGGGGCAGGCTCAGCCGCGGCTGGCGAGCCGGGGCGCGGCAGCACCCCGTGCCCGTCGCAGGGCGGCAGGGGCTGCGGGCGCCTGGCGCGTCAGATCAGTTCCGCCTCGCGCAAGGCCTGCTCGAGGGCCGCGTGGTAGGCAGTGCCATGTGGCACGAGCGGCAGGCGAAGGGCCGGCCCGGCCCGGCCCATGCGGGCCAGCGCCCATTTCACGGGAATGGGATTGGGCTCGACGAACAGCAACTTGTGCAGGGCGAGCAGCTTCATGTGGATCGCCGCTGCACGCGCGGCGTCACCGGACGTCGCGGCGACACACAGTTCATGCATTGCCTTGGGAGCCACGTTGGCCGTGACGCTCACGTTGCCATGGCCGCCCAGCAGCATCAGCCCGATCGCGGTCGGGTCGTCGCCGGAGTAGATCGAGAAGCCCTTGGGGGCCTGCTTGATCAACCAGGCTGCCCGGTCGATGTTGCCGGAGGCCTCCTTGATGCCGACCACGCCGGGCACCTGGGCCAGACGCAGCACGGTCTCATGCTGCATGTCCGCCACCGTGCGACCGGGCACGTTGTACAGGATCTGGGGGATGTCCACCGCTTCGGCGATCGCCTTGAAGTGCTGGTAGATGCCTTCCTGTGTCGGCTTGTTGTAGTAGGGCACCACCTGCAGCGTGCAGTCGGCGCCGGCCTGCTTGGCAAACTTCGACAGTTCGATGGCTTCACGGGTCGAATTGGCGCCAGCGCCGGCCATGACCGGAACCCGGCCAGCCGCGTGTTCGACCGAGACGCGGATGATCTCGGCCTGTTCCTCGACGGTGACCGTGGGCGATTCACCCGTGGTGCCCACCACGCCGATGCAGTCAGTGCCTTCGGCGATGTGCCAGTCGATCAACTTGCGCAGCGTGGGGTAGTCCACGCTGCCGTCTTCATGCATCGGCGTGATCAGTGCAACGATGCTGCCAACAATGGGTTTCATGGGAGATTCCTCAGGATCCGTCGATTCTACCCATGCCGGCGGCGTGGCCAGGGTGCTTCAGTCCCCGCGCGGCGCCAGGAGATGGCGCGCCGGCCCGTCGACCCGGATCGGGGGCCGGACGGCAACGATGCGCTGGACAAACCGGGCCGGTGTGTCGACGAAGCCATCCTCGTAGGCGACCACACGCAGCGCCGGGCGCACGGCATCGAGCAGTTCACCCTCGCGCAGCAGGAACGCCGGGTTGGACGGACGCCCGACGGTCTCGTTGCCGATCGCGAAGGTCTCATAGAGCAGCACGCCGCCGGGTGCCACGCTGTCGACGACCCGCGGCAGCAGCGGGCGCCACAGGTAGTTGGTGACGACCACGGCGTCGAAGGTGCGGCCCGGCAGCGGCCATGGGCCGGCTTCGATGTCGGCCAGTACCGTCTGCGCCACGCCGGTCAGCCCGGCCAGCGCCTCGGCATTGCGGTCCACCCCGGTCACGTGTGCGCCCCGCGAGGCGAACCAGCGACTGTGCCGCCCGCCGCCGCAGGCCAGATCGAGCACCGATGCGCCTTGCACGACCAGATGAGACCATCGCCGCACCCAATCGGAGGCGCTCTCATGTCCATGGGTCAAGACGGTGGGCGACGTCATCCGTGTGTACCCCGGGCCAAGGCTGCGCGGGCCATGCGGTCGACCAGGCCTGGCGCAAGCAGCTTGAGCCAGCGGCCGACCTTGCCCTTGGTCGTCATCACGACCTCCCGCTGCCGGCGTTCCATGCCTTGGCGGATCAGGCGGGCGCAGGTTTGTACGCTCATCGCACCGGTTTCGTCCAGCCCGCTGCGACCGGCCGGCTGGCCATCGGCACCATAGCCGCGGTAACGGATCTCGGTGGCCACCACGCCCGGGTAGGCCAGCGTGACGCTGACGCCTCGCGGCGCAAGCTCGACACGCAGTGCCTCGAAAAAACCGGTCATGGCGAACTTGGTGCTGCTGTAGGCGGTGCGCCCGGGCACACCGACCAGCCCGGCCAGGCTGCTCACGGCCACGATACGCCCGCGGCTGGCCAACAGATGGGGCAGGGCGGCATGTGTGCACCACACGCTGCCCCAGTGATTGACCTTCATCAGGTGTTCATACCAGCCCAGGTCGCTGACCTCGTCAAGCATGGCGTGTGCCGACATGCCGGCGTTGTTCACCAGGGTGTCCAGCCGGCCGAAGTGTTCGATGGCACGGTCGACAAGCCGGCGGCATTGCGCCTGATCGGACACGTCGGTGGGCACGCACAGCGTGGCACTGCCGAACGCGTGACATTGCGCGGCCACCGCCTCCAGCCGCTCGCTGCCACGTGCAGCCAGCACGAGGCCAAGATCGCCGCGCCGCTCGGCAGCCAGTTGCCGGGCCAGCTCGGCACCGATGCCGTCGGAGGCGCCGGTGAGCACGATCACGGTCGAGTGGCTCATCCCGTGGCCTTAGAAGCAGCTCCAGAGCTGGTTGGCCAGTTCTGCCACCATGGCCGGCTGGAAATATGACGCGAAGACGAGCAGCAGCACCACACCTGCACCCAGCCAGGCGAGCCCGTGCCACAGGCGCATGCGGGCCTGGCTTGGCCTGGGGGCCTGGGGAGCCGGTGAGGGATCGGTCATCTGCACATCATGCCGCGGCCGGCGCGGCGCGCTGAATGGCGGTTTCCCGTACCGGGAGGTTCACCAAGGCGGCAAAAACGCCCAGGCCCACGGCGATCCACCAGACCACGTCGTAGCTGCCGGTGGTGTCATAGAGCATGCCGCCCAGCCACACGCCCAGGAACGAGCCGATCTGGTGGCTGAAGAACACGAACCCGCCCAGCATCGACAGGTACTGCACGCCGAAGATCTGTGCGACGACGGCATTGGTGGGTGGCACGGTCGACAGCCAGAGCACCCCCATCACGGCAGAAAACACGTAGACGCTGGTGGGGGTGAGGGGCGCCAGCAGGAAGATCACGATCGCCACCGAGCGAAGCAGGTAGATCGTGGCCAGGATGTGGCGTTTGGCCAGGCGCTGGCCCAGCGCACCGGCCGCGTAGGTGCCGAACACGTTGAACAGGCCGATCAAGGCCAGCGCATAGGTGGCCACCTCGGGCGACAGCCCCTGGTCCTTCAGGTAGCTGGGCATGTGCACGCCGATGAACACCACCTGGAAGCCGCAGACGAAGTAGCCGGCCATCAGCAGCTGGAAACTCGGGTAGGTGAAGGCCTCGCGCAGGGCCTGTCCGATGCTCTGCTGGTGGCCGGTGGCAGCCGTCTGCTTCGGCTCCTTCAGGCCGAAGGCCAGCGGCATGATGGCCAGCGCCAGGCAGCCCAGCACGAACAGCGCGTTCTGCCAGCCGAAGTCGCGGATCAGCCAGTTCTCGACCGGCACCATCAGGAACTGCCCGAACGACCCGGCTGCTGCGGCCACGCCCATGGCCCAGGACCGTTTCTCCGGCGCCACGTTGCGGCCGATCACGCCATAGACCACCGCGTAGGTCGTGCCCGCCTGGGCCATGCCCAGCAGCAGGCCGGCGCTGCCGGTGAAGGCCATGCCCGAGGTCGCCAGGGCCATCAGCACCAGCCCGGCCGCATAGAGCACGCTGCCGGCCAGCAGGACCTTGAAGGCGCCGTAGCGGTCGGCCAGCATGCCGGCAAACGGGCCGGTGAAGCCCCACATCAGGTTCTGCACCGCGATGGCAAACGCGAAGGTTTCGCGCGACCAGTTGCGCTCGGAGGTGATGGGCTGCAGCCACAGGCCGAAGCCGTGCCGGATGCCCATGGACACGGTGACGATCAGCGCGCCGCAGATCAGGACCTGCGTCATCGACAGCTTGGGGGCGGAGGGGTTTTGCATGATGTCGTGAACTGTAGCCAATGCGTGCCGAACCTGCTTGAGCGCAGCCTGCCCCAATCACGACACTAGAATCCGCCGCCATGGCGACCAAACCCAGCAGTTCCTACGGCGAGGCTTCCATCCGCGTGCTCAAGGGCCTTGAGCCGGTCAAGCAACGACCGGGCATGTACACGCGCACGGACAACCCGCTGCACATCATCCAGGAAGTCATCGACAACGCGGCCGACGAGGCACTGGCCGGCCACGGGCGGCGCATTGCCGTGACCGTGCACCTCGATGGCTCGGTCAGCGTCGAGGACGATGGCCGCGGCATTCCCTACGGCCTGCACCCCGAAGAGAAGGTGCCGGTCGTCGAGATCGTCTTCACCCGGCTGCATGCCGGCGGCAAGTTCGACAAGGGCTCGGGCGGCGCCTACAGCTTCTCGGGCGGCCTGCACGGCGTGGGCGTGAGCGTCACCAATGCGCTGTCGAACCGGCTGGAGGTCAGCGTGTGGCGCGATGGCCAGGTCGCTCAGCTGGTTTTCAGCGGCGGCGACGTGATCGAGCCGCTGCGCAAGCGTCGCGCCGACCCGGCCGAACGCCGCACCGGCACCACGGTGCGGGCCTGGCCCGACCCGAAATACTTCGAAAGCGCCGAACTCCCGCGCGGCGAACTGGTGCACCTGCTGCGAAGCAAGGCGGTGCTGATGCCTGGGGTGACGGTCACCCTGACCTATGAAAAGTCGGGTGAGACCACCACCTGGCTGTACAAGGGCGGGCTGCGCGACTACCTGATGCAGACGCTGGCGGCCGATCCGGTGATTCCGCTGTTCGAAGGCGAACACTATGCCGAGGAGGGCGAGACCGAGAACTTCGCCGAGGGAGAAGGTGCGGCCTGGTGCGTGGCCTTCACCGAAGACGGCGCACCGATGCGTGAAAGCTACGTCAACCTGATCCCCACCGTGGCTGGCGGCACGCACGAGGCCGGGTTGAAGGACGGCCTTTTTGGTGCCGTCAAGGGTTTCATCGAGCTGCATTCGCTGATGCCCAAGGGCGTGAAGCTGATGCCCGAGGACGTGTTCTCGCGCGCGAGCTTCGT
>CBFGPV010000079.1:0-17893 GCA_965650765.1 uncultured Burkholderiales bacterium | reverse complement strand
CCTTCGGTGACGATCCACAGCCGCGCGCCGCCGGACTGCGACGATCGGGGCGAGGCCAGGGCCTGGCCGAGCCGCACGGCCGGGGCCAGCGCCGCGGCCAGCGCCGCCTCGGGCGACTGGCCCGCATCGGGCACCACCGGGGTGTCCCACACCACCACACCGTGCAGCCCGGCAAGTTGCTCGTCGAGCAACACCTGCGGCATGGCGAGCACGGCCTCGGGCGCCAGCAGTCGGGCGGTCTGCCCGGCCGCCGCCAGGGTGTCGGCCAGGGCCTGCCGCGCGCCGTGTGCCGGCCCGACCAGCCACCAGCCGCCGCCGGGGCTGAGCGTCGTTGCCGTTGTCGTTGGCGCTGCCGCGGCACGTGCCACCAGCAGGGCCTGCGGATGCAGCGCCCGCGCCGAGAGCTCGGCACCCACGGCCACGACCTCGTCGAAGCCGCTGTCGCGCAGCAGCGGCAGCCAGGCGTCGAGCGGCAGGGTCGGGTCGCGCTGGCGCAGCCCGGGGTCGCGAAAGCGCCACCAGCCGGCCGTCAGGCCGAAGGTGAGCGAGGTCCAGCGCCGCGGCGTGAGGGTCTCCAGCAGCACCAGCAGACCGCCGGGCGCGAGCAGCGACCTCGCCTGGGCCAGCGACTCGCGCAGATCGCCCGTCGCATGGATGACGTTGGACGCCACGACCACGTCAAAGCTGCCCGGCGCCAGGCCCTGGGTCGCCACGGGTTGTTCGATGTCGAGCGTGCGGGTCTCGAAGGCGTCACCCCAGTGCGCAAAACGCTGGCGTGCCGCATCCAGGAAACCCGCGGACAGGTCGGTGAAGCAGTACGGCGTGCCGGGTGGCAGCACGTCGAGCAGGCAGGCGGTGGTGGCGCCGGTGCCGGCGCCGATCTCCAGCACCCGCACCGGAGCACCCCCACGCTGCTGCACGGCCAGCGCGACGGTGCGCGCCAGCAGCGGGTTGTAGACCCGCGAGGCCCCGGCGTCGCGATACAGGGTGCTCGCCGACACAGTGTCGTCGTCGGGGAACAGCAGGCTCAAGGGCTCGACGCGACCGCGCAGCACGTCGGCCAGCGCGGCGCCACACCGCTCCAGCAGGGCCAGCTCGATGCGCCCGGCCTCCGCCGGGCTGAACGGCACGGCCGGCCGGGGCAGCGCGGCCGCGGGCAGTACCCGCAGGCCGTTGCCGTCGCGCTGCAGCACACCTTCGTCGCCGAGGATGTCGAGCACCCGCTCCCACAGCCGGGCATGGCGTGCGGCCACGCCGTGGGCCTGCGGGTCGGCAGGGACGTGCCGGCCGGGCGCCAGCGGGCCGGCCAGGGCCCGCACCGCGGCCAGCGCATGCTCGGCGGCGCGGCGTTCGACCCGGGCCATCAGATCGGATTCACCCGCCAGCTCGGCCGCGCCCGGCAGGGCCTGCGCGGCGGTCGCGGCCTGCGCGGCCAGCGCGGGCAGGTCGACGGCGGGCATCGGGTGCGCCAGGTCCGCGCCGGGCGTGCGCTGCCAGTGCACCGCCAGGCCGAGCGAGTCGCGTGCAAGGTCCGGGTCGGCGCGGCCGGCGTCCCGCGCGCTGTGGCCGAACGCGTGGAACACCAGCGCCGCCGGGTCGGGGCGGGGCAGCCACAGGTGCTGGTGCTGCCACGGATAGGCCGGCACCGGGACGACTTGCGCACCCGGGGCCGACAGCGCCGCCCAGTCGACCGGCGCGCCGGCTTCGGCCAGACGGGCCAGGCCCTGGAGCAGCGCGGCACGCGCGGGGCGGCCCTTGCGCAGGCTGGCCACCACCACGGCCTCACGGCCGCGACGGGCGGCACCGTCGAGCACCGCCGCCGACAGCGAGGGGTGCGGGCCGACCTCCACGAAGGTCGAGAAACCGGCCGCCAGCAGTTCGTCGATGGCCGGCGCAAAACGCACCGGCTCACGCACGTTGCGGGCCCAGTAGGCCGCGGTGAAGTCCCCGTCGCGCGACCAGCCGCCGTGCACCGTGCTGACCACCGGCCGTGCGGCGGGCTGCACCACGATGCCTGCCAGCGCCTGCGCCAGCGGCTCGCACACGGGCTGCATCAGCGCGCTGTGGAAGGCAAAGGCCACCGGCAGCTCGCGCAGGTCCGCGCCTTCGCGCCGCAAGGCCTCGCTCACCGCCTCGATGGCCTCGGCGCTGCCCGACAGCACCGTGGTGGACGGCCCGTTGAGACCGGCCACCGACACCTGCCCCGCCCAGGGCAGCAGCACCGCCTGCAGCGCGTCGGCCGCTCGGTCGACCTGCACCATGCGGCCACGGGCCGCACCGGCCTGCATCAGCCGTCCGCGCTGGTGCACGACCCGCACCGCATCGGCCAGCGTCAACATGCCCGCGGCATGGGCTGCCGCCACCTCGCCCACGCTGTGGCCCACCACCGCCGCCGGCACGATGCCCCACGACTGCCACAACGCGGTCAGGCCGACCTGCATCGCAAAAAGGGCGGCCTGGGCGGCATCGGTGTCCTGGAGCCGGTCCGCGGCGTCGGGGTCACGCAGCAGCTCGATCAGCGCACCGCCAGCCAGTGCGTCGAAGGCCTGGGCCACGGCCTGCACCGCCTCACGGAACACCGGCTCGGTGTCGAGCAGCTCGCGGCCCATCGTGGCCCACTGGCTGCCCTGGCCGGTGTAGACGAACACCGGCGCGGCCGGCTGTTCGACCGGCGGGGGCAGGTCGTCGCCGCGCGCTGCGAGGGCGGCGGCCAGTTCGTCCGCCGTCGAGCCGGTGACGGCCACGCGCCACGGGCCGTGCGAGCGGCGGGCGTTGGCCGTGTGCAGGTAGTCGTCCAGGCTCGACTGCGAAGACGACGGCGACTGGGCAGCCAGCTTGACCAGGGCGTCACGGTGGGCCTGCATCCAGGCCTGCCGTGCCGCCGGGCTGCGCGCACCAAGCACCAGCACCCGGGGCCGCACCGGGGCCGCCGCAGGCGTGGCCACGCCGGGCGGGGTGTCGGGCGCGCACAGCACCACATGGGCGTTGGTCCCGCCAAAGCCGAACGAGCTGGTGCCGGCCACGCGGGGCCCGGCGATGGCCGGCCAGTCGCGGGTCTCCAGCGGCAAGGCCAGCGGCGTGCCCTCCAGCCGGATGTGCGGATTGAGCTGGGTGAAATGCAGGTTGGCCGGGATGCGGCCATGCTGCACGCACAGCATCGCCTTGATCAAGCCGGCGATGCCGGCCGCCGCCTCCAGATGGCCGAGCTGGGTCTTCAGCGCACCGAGGTAGCAGGTGTGGTCCGCATCGCGGCGCGGGCCGATGACCTCGGCCAGGGCCTCGACCTCGACCGGATCACCAAGCGCTGTGCCGGTGCCGTGGGTCTCGACCAGGCCCAGCCGGGCCGGGTCCACGCCGGCCATCGCCAGCGCGCGGCGCACCACGGCGACCTGGGCCGGGCCGTTCGGGGCGGTCAGCCCGTTGCTGGCACCGTCCTGGTTGACGGCCGAGCCCAGGATCACCGCCAGCACCGGGTCGCCGTCACGCTGCGCATCACGCAGGCGCTTGAGCACGACCAGGCCGCAGCCTTCACCGCGGGCAATGCCGTCGGCCGCAGCATCGAAGGTGCGGCAGCGGCCCTGCGGCGACAGGATCTCGAGCTGGGTGAACAGCAGGCTGGCCGTGGGCAGCAGCATCAGGTTGACACCCCCGGCCAGCGCCAGGTCGGACTCGCCGGTGCGCAGGCTCTGGCAGGCCTGGTGCACGGCCACCAGCGAGGACGAACAGGCGGTGTCGATCGTCATCGACGGCCCGCGCAGGTCGAACACATACGACAGCCGGTTGGCCAGGATGGCATGGGCCGAGCCGGTGCTGGCATGGCTGGCCAGCGCACCGGGCTGGGCCAGCTGCAGCAGGTGGTAGTCGACGCTCAGGCTGTGGGCACCGATGAACACCCCCACCGCCTGGCCGGCCAGGCGTTCGACCGGCAGGCCGGCGCGCTCGAAGGCCTCCCAGCCAAGTTCGAGCAGCAGCCGCTGCTGGGGGTCCATCAACTCGGCCTCGCGGGGCGAGATGCCGAAAAACGCCGCGTCGAAGGCGTCCACCGCATCGAGAAAGCCCCCGGTCGGCGCCGCGATGCGGTCGCCCGACTCGGCCGGCGCCGACAGGGCCGCACCATCCCAGCGTTCGGGGGGCACCGGGCCGACGCCGTCGCGGCCCTCGCACAGCAAGGCCCAGAGGTCTTCGGGCGAACGCACGCCACCGGGCAGGCGGCAGGCGGCCGAGACGATGGCGATCGGCTCGACCGCCGGCGTGGGTGCGGGCACCGCCGGCGCCCGGTCCCGGGCCGCCAGCCGTCGGGCCAGCTGCTCGCGTTGCGCCGGTGTCAGCCCGGCCAGTCGATCACGCAGGTCGCTCATGCGCCCTCCCCCGCCGCCGGGCCGTCGAGCAGGCGCTGGAGTTCCTCGTCGTCCAGATCGGCAAGCGCTGCGACGAGGTCGTCGACCTCGGCATCCGGCGCGGGTGCCTCCGGCGGGGGGGCTTCAGGCGGGCTTGCCGGTGCCACAGCCTCGCCGGCCAGGGCCAGACCCAGGCGCGTGGCCAGGTGCTCGCCGACCGCCACCACCGTGGGATGGTTCCATACCAGGGTGGGCGACAGCGAGAGCCCGGTGCGGCGCTCCAGGCGGTTGCGCAGTTCGAGCGCCATCAGTGAATCCATGCCGAGCGACTTGAGGGGACGATCCAGCGGCACCCGCGCCGGTGACAGGCGCAGCACCTCGGCCACCTCCTGGCG
The DNA here is from genome assembly GCA_965650765.1 of uncultured Burkholderiales bacterium. Taxonomy (GTDB): domain Bacteria; phylum Pseudomonadota; class Gammaproteobacteria; order Burkholderiales; family Burkholderiaceae_C; genus Caldimonas. The sequence goes on along the minus strand of CBFGPV010000079.1, from coordinate 13,161 downwards.
GATCGCGCCGTGCATCAGGTTGCGCCGGAGTTCCCCCGGCGGGGCGGCGCGCAGCCGATCGGGCAGCGGCACCTCGGCGGGTGCGGCGGCCCCGGCCGCCTCGGCGGGCGCCTGCTCCGCCACCAGGCCGGCCGCGTGCTCGCGGCGGGTGGCCTCGTGCCAGCGGCCGGCATCGAAGGCCATCGCGGCGCCCTGCGTCAGGCCGAGGCCCCAGAGCAGGTCGAGGGCCTCGATGGCCTGGTCGGCGGCCAGACCGTCCAGGCCCAGCCGGGACAGCGCAACACCGCGCTGGGCATCGGCCGCGGCCAGGCCCACGTCGGCCACCGGCCCGAGCTGCACGCTCAGGCTGCGCAGGCCGCGCGTCTGGCGGTGCTGCGCCAGTGCATCGAGAAAGGCGTTGGCGGCGGCGTAGTTGCCCTGGCCGGGGGTGCCCAGCACGGCGGCCACCGACGAGAAAAAGACCATGGCATCCAGCGCATCGGCGCTGGTATGGCGATGCAGGTGCCAGGCGCCGAGCACCTTGGCGGCCCGCGGCAGGCGCAGGTGGGCCGGGTCGAGATCGGCCAGCAGCGCATCGGCCAGCACCCCGGCCGCATGGAACACGCCGCGCAGCGGCGGGCCGCCGGCCCGCAGGCCGGCCAGCAACTGCACGACCTGGGCCTCGTCGCTGACGTCGGCCGTCATCACCTGCACATCGCAGCCCTGGGCCGTCAGCGCCTGCAGGCCGGGGTCGGTGGCGGCATCGACACCCACACGGCCGACCAGCACGATGCGCCCTGCCCCACGCTGTACCAGCCAGGCGGCCACGCGCCGGCCCAGCGCACCCAGGCCACCGGTGATCAGGTAGGTGCCATCACCGCGCACCGGCAGCGCATCGCCGGGGCTCAGCGTCACCTGCGAGGGCAGCGGCGCCAGCCGCACCACATGCTTGCCGATGTGCTGGCCCGGCATCAGCGCCTGGAAGGCCGCGGCCAGCGCGTCGGCCTCGAACACACGGGTCGGCAGCGGTGTGAACACACCCTCGGCCACCTTGCGCATCACCTCGTTCAGCAAAGCGCCCACACGCTCGGGCCGCTGGCGCATCAGCCGGTCGAGATCGACGGCGTGGTAGGACAGGCTGCGGGTGAAGGGTTCGAGCGAGATCGGCGTGCCGGCGTAGATGTCGCGTTTGCCCAGTTCGATGAATCGCCCGTCGATCGCCAGGCAGCGCAGGCCCTCGGCAATGGCGCCGCCGGACAGGGCATTGAGCACGACGTCCACGCCGCGCCCGCCGGTGGCGGCCAGCACGCCCTCGGCAAAGTCACCCTGGCGTGAATCGAACACATCGGCCACGCCCTGGGCCTGCAGCCAGGCCCGCTTGTCGGCCGTGCCGGCCGTGGCCAGCACCCGCGCGCCAAGGTGGCGCGCCACCTGCAGGGCGGCCAGCCCGATGCCGCCGGCCGCCGAGTGCACCAGCACGGTCTCGCCGGGCTGCAGTCGGGCCAGGTGATGCAGGGCGTGCCAGGCCGTCAGGAACACGATGGGCAGGCCGGCCGCCTGGCAAGCATCGAGCGATGCCGGCCGGCGGGCCACCAGCCGCGCGTCGAGCGTGGCAAAACGGGCCAGGCAACGCGGGCCGACCCCGAGCACCGGGTCGCCCACCTGCAGGCCCTGCACCTCGGCACCCAGGCGGGTGATGCGCCCGGCCGCCTCGATGCCCAGCGGGCCCAGGCCGTCGGGATAGCCGGGATAGGCGCCCAGGGCCGACAGCAGGTTCAGGAAGTTCAGGCCGGCCGCCTCGACCTCGATCTCGACCTCATGGGCGCCCGGTGCCACACGCACCGCGCTGCGCCAGCCGAGCCGCTCGGGCATGCCGACCTGGGGCTGATGGGCCTCGAAGCTGGGCGGCACGCTGCCCGGCTGCAGCACGGCGGGACGCTCCAGCGGCAGCAGCTGCAGCGCCTGCCAGGCGCCCGCGCGGCGCACGATCTGGCGCGGTGCCGGCGGACGGTGCAGCAGCTCGGCCAGTGCCGCGCCGACCTCTGCCGCGTCGTCCAGATCGACCAGCGTGGCGTCCAGGCCCGGGTGTTCATGCTGCAGCACCCGCACCAGGCCCCACAACGGCGCCTGTCCCAGCGCGGGGGCGGCGTCGGCCAGGGCTTGCCGGGTGATGAACCAGCAGCGCGGCTGCCGGCCCGGCGGCAGGCCGGCGGCCTGCACGCCCTGCAGCACCTGCAGCGCGGTGTCGAGTGTGGTGTGCCAGGCGGACTCGATCCAGTCGGTGCCGGGCCCGTCGGTCGGAGTCGACAAGGCCAGTGCATGCACGATCGCCGCGCGCGGCCCGTCGGCAGCGGCCTCACGCGCACACCAGGCGCGCACCCGCTCGCTCAGCCCGTCATGGCCGTGGTCCGGCTGGGCCGGCACACCGGCCGCCTGCAGCGACACCGCATGGTGCGCATCGGCCAGCAGCAGCACCGGGCCGGACGACTGCGATGCGGGCAAGGGGCAGTCGACCCGCACGAGGTGATGCAGCAGCCGGGCGGTGTCGATCGCGGCGGGCGCACCGACCCAGGCCAGAGCCACATCGTCGGCCGAGGCCAGGCATTGACCGGTGTTGTCGAACACCACCACCGATCCGGCGGCACCCTGGGCGTCGAGCCGGTGCAGCCGGGCCCGGGCCTGCAGCGGCCGGTCGTTCGGCAACGGCGCATGCAGGCGCACCCGGCCGATCGACACCGGCAGCAGGCAGGCCGCTCCCGCGGACGGCGCCACGGCCAGCAGCACCAGCAGTTGCAGGGCCGCATCGAACAGCGGCGGGCAGGCCAGGCAGGCACGGGTGGGGCGATCGACCTGATCGGCGGCCAGGCCCAGCGTGGCCCAGGCGGTGTCGTCGAGCATCTGCACGGCCTGCAGGCCGCGGAAGGCCGTGCCGTAGTCCAGACCGTGACGGGCCAGGCGGGCGTAGACGTCGTCGAGCGGGCGGGCGGCGTCGGGTGCCGGCTGCCAGGTCGGCCGGTCCGCCGCGGCGGCCGCAGCGGCTTCACGGCGCACCAGACGGGCCGTGGCCTGCCGCTGCCACGGGCTGCCGGGCGCCGGGCTGCTGCGGCCATGGATCTCGACCTGGGCGCGAGTCGCGGTGGTCGGCTGCAGCACCACCTGGAGCAGAGGCGGCGACGCTGCCGGTGCCGCGTCGGGCAGTTCGAACGCGGCCAGCAGGCGCAGCTCGTGCACATCCCAGGCAGCGCCGGCTTCGGCGGGGGCCGCGGCCTGCGCTGCCGCCAGGGTGGCTTCGACATAGGCAGCGGCCGGAAACACCACCCGGCCGCGGACGCGGTGATCGCCCAGGGCGGCATGCCGTGCGAGCGCAAGCTCCGACTGCCACACCCCACCGGCGGTGTCGGCCAGATCGAGGCGACGCTGGAGGTAGGGATGGCCGTCGGCCGGCGGCAAAGCGCCGTCCAGCGCCCCGGGTTGCACCCTGAAGTCGGCGGCCTCGCACCAGTGGTGCTCGCGCTGCCAGGGGTACAGGGGCAGGTCCACCGGCTCAGCGTTCGGCCACAGCCGTTGCGCGTCGAGGCGCTGGCCGGCCACCCACAGGGCGCCCAGCCCCTGCAGCAGGGTGGCCTGTTCGGGTTCGTCGCGCCGGCCGCTGGCGACGGTGGTCACGCGGCGGCCGGCCGCTGCGGCGGTCTGCTGCACGGCGCCAAGCAGCAGCGGGTGCGGGCCGATCTCGATGAAGGTGTCGATGCCGTCGGCCAGCATCTGCGCGATCGTTTCGCCAAACTGCACCGGCTGGCGCAGGTTGCGCCCCCAGTAGGCTGGCGCCAGCTGCTCGCCCCCCAGACGTGCCACGTCGACGGTGGAATACATCGCCAGTTGCGCCGGCCGGGGCGCGAGGCCGGACAGCCCGTCGACCAGTTCACCCACCAGCGGGTCCATCTGCGGGCTGTGCGAGGCCACGTCGACCTTGACCAGGCGGCAGAACACCTGCTCGCGCTCGAATCCGGCCAGCAGCCCGGCCACCGCCTGCGGATCGCCCGAGATCACGCAACTGCCGGGACTGTTGCTCACGGCCACCGACACGCGCGCCGCATCGCCCGCCAGGCGCTTCGCCACCTCGGCCATCGGCAGCTCGACCACCGCCATCGCACCCTGGCCACTGGTGCGCTGCATCAGCGCACTGCGCAGGCAGACGACCCGCATCGCATCGTCCAGGCTCAGCGCGCCGGCCCAGTGCGCCGCGGCCACCTCGCCCATGCTGTGGCCGACCACGGCCTCGGCGACCACACCGTGGTGCGCCCACAGCCGCGCATAGGCAATGGCCACGGCGGTGAGCACCGGCTGGATCACGTCGATGCGGTCCATGCGCCATGCGGCGTCGCCGGGGCCGGACTGCAACTGCTCGATCAGCGATGCAGCACACCACGGCCGCGCCGCCTGGTCGCAGGCCTGCAGCGCCTGCAGGAACACCGGCTCGCGTGCCATCAGTTCGCGGGCCATGCCCAGCCATTGCGCGCCCTGCCCCGGGAAGATCATCGCGATGCGACCGCTGCGCTGCGCATCGGGCTCACCGCTGAGCCCGACCGGTTCACCGTTGGCAAAGGCCGCAAGCTGGGCCTGCATGGCCACGGTGTCGTCGGCGACGAAGGCCACACGCACCGGCAGGGCGGCGCGCCGCCGGGCCGCCGCGGCACACACGGCCCGCAGCGACGCATTGGCCAGCCGCTCGCGGTAACGACCAGCCAGGGCCCGCAAGGCGGCCTCGCTGCGGGCGGACAGCACCAGCAGCCCGGGCGCCGGCGCCGCCTCGCCCACCGACGGGGCGGGCACGACCGGCGGGGCTTCCTGGAGCACCACATGGGCATTGGTGCCGGCGATGCCGAAGGCACTGACGCCGGCCACCCGTGGTGCGCCGTCACGCCGGGGCCAGGGGGTGAGTGCGGTGGGAATGCGCAATGGCAGTGTCGCCCAGGGCACGGCCGGGTTGGGCTGCTCGAAATGCAGGCTGGGCGGCACCGCCTCGTGGTGCAGCGCCAGGCTCGCCTTGATCAGCCCGGCCACGCCGGCGGCGCCCTCGGTGTGGCCGAAATTGGTCTTCACCGAGCCCACGAGACAAGGCGCCTCGTCGCGCCGACCGGCACCCAGCACCGCGCCCAGCGCAGCCAGCTCGACCGGGTCGCCGGCACGCGTGCCGGTGCCGTGGGCTTCGGAGTAGCCGGTGTTCGCCGGATCGATGCCGGCATCGCGATAGGCCTCGCGCAGCATCTCTTCCTGGCCGGTGCGGCTGGGCGTGCCCAGGCTGCCGCTGCTGCGGCCGTCGTTGTTGATCGCGCTGCCCCGGATCACCGCATAGATGCGGTCGCCGTCGGCCAGCGCGTCGCGCAAGGGCTTGAGCAGCACCAGGCCCGCGCCTTCGCTGCGCACATAACCGTCGCCGGCCGCGTCGCCGAAGCGGCAGCGCCCGGCCGTGCCCATCATGCGGCTCTGCGAGTACGCGATGGTCACATGCGGCTGGAGGATGACGTTGACGCCCCCGGCAATCGCCAGACGGCTTTCGCCGCTGCGCAGGCTGCGGCAGGCCAGGTGCACGGCCACCAGCGACGACGAGCAGGCGGTGTCCAGCGTGAGGCTGGGGCCGCGCAGGCCCAGCGCATACGACAGGCGGCCCGAACTGGCGTAGCGGCCGCTGCCTTGCAGCATGAAGAAGTCGAGCTGTTCGGGCCGGGCGAACAGCCGGCCCTCGAAATCGCTGAGCCACTGTCCGACAAACACGCCGGTGCGTGAGCCGTCGAGGGTCGTGGGGTCGATGCCGGCGTCTTCCAGGGCCTCCCAGGCGGTCTCGAGGAGCAGGCGCTGTTGCGGGTCGAGCCGCTCCGCCTCGCGCGGCGACATCTCGAAAAACCCGGCGTCGAACGCCTGCAGCCGCTCCAGGTAGCCGCCCATGCGCGAGGACATCTGCCCGGCGGTGGCGGGGCGCGGGTCGTACCAGCTGGCCAGGTCGATGCGGTCGGCGGGGATCTCGGTGATGGTGTCCACACCCGAGGCCACGGTGTGCCAGAACGAACGCGCATCATTCACGCCACCGGGGTAGCGGCAGGCGATGCCGACGATGGCCACGCCCTCGGTGCCAGCGGAGTCGGCCACCTCGATCACACCGGCGCCTCCAGTTCGGTCTGCGTGTGCCACAGGGGCGCCAGCCGCTCGCGCAGCAGGGCCAGCACCGCGTCGCGCTGCGGCGTCAGGTAGAAGTGGTCGCCCGGCAGCAGCCGCACCAGGCAGTCGGCCCGGGTCTCGCGGCGCCAGGCCTCGAGGTGGGCCGGCGGCGAGAGGGCATCGGACTGCCCGCCCAGCACGGTGATGGGACAGGCCAGCGGGGGCCGGGGCGGCGGCTGGAAATTCTCGAGGGCGGCGATGTCGGCGCGCAGGCACGGCAGCAGCAGCGCCATCAGGTCGGCATGCTGCATCACCTCGGGCGGGATGCCGCCGTAGCGGCGCTGGATCTCCAGCACGAACTCGGCATCGGACAAGTGTTGCAGCGGCGCATCAGGCGAGCGCAGGTGCGCCGGGCGCCGCGCCGACACCACCAGGTGCGCGGGTTGACGCAGATCAAGACTCGCCAGCCGACGCGCCACCTCGGAGGCGATCACCGCGCCCATGCTGTGCCCGAACAACGCGTAGGGACGGTCCAGCCAGGGGCAGATGGCATCGACCACCGCCTCCACGATGGCCGCGACATCGCTCATCGGGGTTTCGCGCAGGCGCTCGGCGCGCCCGGGCAACTGCACCGGCAGCAGCTCCAGCACCTCGGGCAGCTCGGCCGCCCAGCCACGGTAGGCCGAAGCCGCCCCGCCCGCGTGATGAAAGCAGAACAGGCGGGCACGCGGCTGGGCACGCGGCAACGGCCGGTGCAGCCAACCCTCGGCGATGCGATGCGACATGCAGTACCACTCCCCCAACTGACTTTGAACTACCGGCGCGCTGCAGGCCCCCGGAAGGATCCCACAGCCGCAGCGGGACGCACTGTGCCTGGCGTCGGATTCACATTGTGTTTCAGACCAGCGGCAGATTCGGCCGCGCGAGCGTGTGCCCCCCCTGAATGGGGGCACACCGGACACCGTCTGTCAGGCGCCGAGCGGCAGGCCTTTCAGGGCGGCGGCGAGCTCGGGCCCCTGCATCAGCCGCACACCCTCGCGCGCGGCCAGCTCCGCCGCCTGCTCCGACACCGGGTTCAGGCATACGTAGACGCAGTGGTCGGCCTCGCGCTTGCGGGCCAGGGCCAGCAGGTCGCGCACGGGCTCGACGCCGGTGCGGGCGGCCTTCCAGCGCCGACAGGCCACCAGCGTGGTGCGCCCGCCCTGTTGCAGCAGCAGGTCGGCCGCCTGCCCCTGCAGGCGCTCGACCTGGTAGCCCTGGCGCTCGTAGGCCTGCGCCATCAGGGCACCAAAACGCTCCCAGCTCATGCTGGAGACGGCCTGCAGCGTGTCCTGCACCTGGCGGGTGCTGGGCCGGTGGGCCTGCTGCCAGGCCGCGATGATGCAGATCACCACAAACGGCAGCGCGCCGGAAGCACCGACCCAGGCATAGGCTTCCGGCAACAGCACATGCGACAGCACGACCACCGCCACGGCGACCGCACCGCTGACCCACCACGACGAGCGCAGCAACACGGCAAACAGGGAATTGGGGGCCATCTTCAGTTTCACGGGGAGTCCTCGATCGGATCGGCAAGGTTGCAGGGTCAGGCGGGCAAAAGCGTGATGTGCGGGGCGAAGTGGCGCCGATTGTCGTCCCACCGGGGCGCGGTGGGGCGCTACCATCACGTCAAGTGGAGGCTGCTGTGTCCTTCACGTCCCGTGGGGTGAACGTCGCGATGATGGAAAAGATCCTGGCCAGCCTGGGGCTGGTGGTGTGTGTGGCCCTGCTGGTGCACATGGCCCTGGGTCCGCGGCGGCGCCAGGCCGTGGACGCCGCCGTGGCCCGCGCGCTGCAGGCCCTGCGGCGTACGGCATGGGGCCTGTGGCACTGGCGCTCGACGCGCGAGACGGCCCGCCGCGAAGCCGACGACGCGATCCAGCGCGCGCGCCAGGGGCGCACCCAGGGCCAGTGGGACGGCAATGTCTACCGCCCGCGGTCGTTCAAGGGACCGAAAAAGCCGCATTGACGCGCCCGGTGCGGGCGGCCACGGCATCAGGGGGTCAGGGGGTCAGAGCGGCGCTGCCGCGGTATCCACCGCGTCCGCCTTCGTCTTGGGCTTGGCCACGGGAAGCAGCCCGTCCGGTGTGCGGACCGACGCCGCGGCGACGGGCTGTGCCGCCGGGCTGAATGATGAGGCGATCAACCATTGGGCGGCCCAGTAGGTGCCCATCGCCCACAGGTAGGTACCAGGGATCCAGCTCACGAACTGCGAGACGGCGATCACGATGTCGGCCGTGACGAACAGCAGGCCGCCGATCGCGGCACGGCGCGCACGGGCCTCATCCGGGGTGCCGCGCGTGCGCCACCACCAGGCGTCGCTCTGGGCGGACATCAGCCCCAGCGCCGCAAGGTAGACGAAGGCCGGCAGTACCACGGCCTGCGGGGCGCCGGACCACAGGTACATCATCGCGCCCACCGCCACGCCGTGCAGCGCATAGGGCTGCCACATGCGCCCGAAACCGATGTTCACCCGGAAGGCGGCCAGATAGCACAGCTGGGTGACGAGAAACAGCGCCAGCCCGAGCAGGAAGCCGCCCGGCCAGGCCAGTGCGGCGTCGCCCAGCACCGAAAACCCGAGGCCGGCGAGGATCCAGCGCTTGCGTGCGGTGCCGTCGTCCGGCAGACGCCAGGCGTAGACCATGATCATCAGCGTGGCCAGCGGCTTGCAGACGAACCGCAGCTCCTGCAGGCCGATCCAGCGCGAGGTGCTGGCGATCGCCAGGGCCGCACAGACCAGCGCGAGCCAGGGCAGCATCCGGTGCCACAGGGGCGTGGGCGCGGAGGGGCTGGACGGCGAGGCAGGCGGCATGGACGATCCGGGAGGTGATCGCGGATTCTAGAAAGCCCGGCGCCCGCCGCATCCTCAATTTGCGGGTTTCAGGCCCGAACTCCCCCCAAAGGGGGGGTCGGCACGGCGCCCAGGCGCAGTTTGTTACGCATCGGCGTCGACCGGCGCAGCACATCCTCGGCCAGCCACAGCGCCGAACGCCAGGCGCGTTGCGCCACGGTGGGCAGCGGGAGTTGCTGGTAGTCGTCGTTGAAGACCTCGAAGCTGTAGTCGCCACGGTAGCCCAGCCGGTCGAGCCGCAACACCAGGTCGGCGAGCTGGTCGCTGTGCACGCCCTCCCCCGGAAACACCCGGAAATGCCGCGCCGTCGTGATGCGCTCTTCGGGCGTGCGCACTTCGTTCCACATGAAGTCGGACAACTGGACCAGGAAGATGCGGTCGGGGTCGATCTCGTCCAGCGGGTCCAGCGGGGTCTGGGTGGCCAGGATGTGATACGAGTCGATGCCCAGACCCAGGTTGGGGCAGTCGGCCTGCTGCACCGCCTGCCATGCCGTGGTGTATTCATTGATGCTGCGACCCCAGGACAGGCCCTCGTAGGCCACGCGGATGCGCAGCGGCACGGCCAGCATGGCCAGCTTGCGCAGGTCACGGGCGACGCTGGTGACGTCGGTGGCCGCATGCTGGGAGGTCGACGAGCAGGCCAGCAGCACGCGGCAGCCCAGCGCGTGGCACATCTCGAGCATCGAGCGGGCGATGTCGACCTTGTAGTCGTGCAGATGCCCGCTCAGCCCTTCAAAGTCACGCAGCACCTGGAAGCCGGTCACACGCAGGCCGCTGTGGCGCACCGCGCGCACCGCGGCATCGATGCCGTCCGGGTGGCCGACCAGGTCGCGCGCCGACAGCATGATCTGGTCGAAGCCCGCCTCGCGCACTGCGCGCAGCCGGGCCTCCAGCGGCCCGGCCAGCGTGATGGTGTCCATGCCGAAGTCGCGCAGCGTCATGGTCAGGCCTCCGCGCCTGGCAGTGCGTGGTGCACCAGCTCGAACGACACACCCTGCAGCTGGGTGCGGGTCAACGCACCGCGGGCCTCGCTGTGCAGGCCGCCGGGCTGCTCCACGAAACTCACGCCGCGCTGGCCGAGCACACGCACGGCGTGCAGCACGTCGGGCGTGCCGAAGGCGATGCGATGCAGGGTTTCGTCCGGGTCGGCGTCCAGCGCATCGAGCTCGGGCTCGATCAACTGCAGGTAGAAGCGCCCGCAGGGGCTGCGCAGCACCCGCCCGCGCGGCAGGATGCCGAAGCGGGTTCCGTCCGGCAGTGCGGTGTAGCCGAACAGCTCGCCATAGAACTCGGTCCAGTCGTCCATGCGGTCCAGGCCGATGTACTGCACCACACCGAACAGATGGAGCCCGGCCAGGGGCTGTGCACCCGGCACGGTGCGCGGTGGGGCCGTGCCCGCGGTGGACAGCGGCACGAAGTCGACGTCGTAGATCGAGAAGTCGTTCCAGCGGTCGACAAAGTAGATGCGGCTGGTGCCCACGCCATGCACCGCCGGGATGTGCAGCTCCATCGGTTCAGGGTGAGGCGGCACCGGCCAGGCGCCACGCTCGACGGCCCGCCGCCAGGCGGCCCCCGCGTCGCGCACCCGCAGCGCGATGGCGGCGATCTGCGGCACCGGGGTGGGCTGCACGGCCGCGGGCAGGCCGCTGGCGTGGGCGTTGACGATCAGGTTCATCGTGCCCTGGCGGTACAGCAGCACCTCGCGCGAGCGGTGGCGGGCCACCGGCTGGAAGCCGAGCTGCTCCAGCAGCTCGCCCAGGGCCTGGGGCCGCGAGGTCGAGAACTCGATGAATTCGACGCCGTCCAGCCCCAGCGGGTTGGGCGGCTCGCCGATGGCTTCCCGATCGTGGGTTCGATGCATGGTTTCCTCCTGGTGGGCCGGGGCTCAGCAGCCGCCGCGTTGCGCCACAAGACGCCGGAAGTGCGCCTGCATGCGATCGGCATCGGGCCGGCGGCCGGTGAACAGCTCGAAGGCACCGACCGCCTGCCCCACCGCCATGCCCCCGCCATCGACGGTGGCGCAACCCATGGCCCGGGCGGCCCGGAGCAGCGCCGTGTCGAGCGGGAAGTACACGACCTCGGCCACCCACATCGAGGGCCGCAGCAAGGCGACATCCAGCGGCAGCCCCGGCAGCTTGTCCATGCCGGTCGGGGTGGCATGGATGAGGCCGGTCGCATCGGCCAGGGCCGCGGCCAGCTCGGGCGCAGCGTCCCCGGTGGCGGCCACACGCCCGGCGCCATACAGCGCACCGAGCGCTGCGGCCAGGGTGTCGGCGCGCGGGCGTTCGCGGTCGACCACGGTGAGGTGCTGCGCGCCCAGGCGCAACACCGCATGGGCCACCGCCGCGCCGGCGCCGCCCGCGCCCAGCAGCACGACCTGGCGCAGGTCGGCCTGCGGCAGGCTGCGGTGGAAGGCCTGGCCCCAGCCGGACCAGTCGGTGTTGTGGCCGATCAGCCGGTCGCCACGGCAGACCACGGTGTTGACCGCACCCATCGCGCGGGCATCGTCGGACAGCTCGTCCAGCAGCGGGATCACCGCCTGCTTGCAGGGGTAGGTGATGTTCAGGCCCGCAAAACCCATGGTGCGCACCGACTGCATCAGCGCCGGCAGGGCCTCGACACCGGAGCCGGTGCGGTCCAGGTCGATCAGCTGATAGTGCAGGCGCAGGCCGTGATGGCGCGCCTCCTCTTCATGCAGCAGCGGCGACAGCGAGCGCTGGATGCCCGCGCCCACCAGGCCGACCAGCACCTTGGTGGGCGCCGGGTCGGCCGCCTGGGCGGGCTCGGCATGGACAGTGGCAGTCATGGTGTGCAACCTCGGGCGACAGGGTCGGGGGTCGGGGCCTTACTTGCGCACCTTGGCCAGTTCGGCATAGACCTCCTTGACCGTGGCTTCGCCGACCGCGGCGGCATGCTTGTCGACCACCGGCTTGACCTTGTCGCGCAGGCGCTGCAGTTCGGCGCTCGAGAACTCGGTCACCTGCATGCCCAGCTTCTTCAGCTCGGCCAGGGCCTCGTCGGCCTGGGAGCGCGACAGCTGGCGCTGGTAGGCAGTGGCCTCGGCGGCCGCCTCGGTGAAGATGCGCTTTTCGTCGGTGCTCAGGCCGTCCCAGAGCTTGCGGCTCACCAGCAGCGCCTGCGGGTTGTAGACGTGGCGCGTGACCGCGAGGTGCTTCTGCACCTCATAGAACTTGGAGCTGCGGATCAGCGTGAACGGGTTTTCCTGGCCGTCGATGGCCTTCTGTTCGAGCGCCGGGTAGACCTCGGGGAAGGGCATGGGCGTGGCCGCCGCGCCCAGGGCGTTGAACATGTCGATGTAGATCGGCGACTGGATCACGCGGATCTTGAGGCCGGCGATGTCCTCGACGCGGTTGATCGGGCGCTTGCTGTTGGTCAGGTTGCGAAAGCCCAGATCCCAGTAGCCCAGGCCGATCAGGTTCTTGTCGGCCAGGCGGGCCATCAGGTTCTTGCCGACCGGGCCGTCGGTGACGGCGTCGACCTCCTGCGCATTGGCGAACAGGAAGGGGAAGTCGAACACGGCGAACTCCTTCACCTGCGCGGTGAGGATGCCGGCATTGAGCACCGTCATCTCCACCGTGCCGCCCTGCAGCGCCGAGACGGTCTGCAGGTCACCGCCCAGGGTGCCGCCCGGGAACAGCCGGACCTGGATGCGGTTGCCGGTCTTCTGCGCGATCAGGTCGGCGAACTTCTGCGCACCCTCGGCCTGGGGGTGGCCTTTCTGGTTCTGGAACGCGAACTTGATGCTGCGCTCCTTGATGTCCTGCGCCATCGCGGTGGCCAGGGGCAGCAGGGCCGCCACGGCGGCACACAGGGCAGTGCGGATCAGTTTCATGCTTGTCTCCTTGGGTGGGGGTCGCCGGGGTGGGCGCCGGGGTCAGAAAAGGGGGCTGAAGGGACGAGGTGCGGGGGCTATTGCGTGAACCAGCGCAGCGGCACCAGCACGATGGACGGGAACATCACCAGCAGGAACATCACGATGAGCTGGGCGCCCATGAAGGGCAGCACGCCGCGAGTCACGTCGTCCATCTTCATGCGGCCCACACCGGCCACCACGTTGAGCACGGTGCCCACCGGCGGCGTGATCAGGCCGATGGCGTTGTTCATGATGAACAGCACGC
>CBFGPV010000078.1:0-18017 GCA_965650765.1 uncultured Burkholderiales bacterium | reverse complement strand
TTGACCCCCTCGGGGGGCGGGCTGGGCGCAGCCCGGCCCTGGGGGCGCTCAGACACAGGTGCTTCATCGTGTGATCCCCAGCCAGGTCATCGTGGCGGGCTTCAAGCCCACGGCGAGTCGCTGCTTGACCTGCAGCGTGTTGCTGTCGAGCACGATCACCTGTTGTGCAACCGGATCGCTCAGGTAAATCTCGTCGCGTGCACCACTGGCCACCAACACCGGATACGGTGCCGCCGACGGCATGGTCGGCACGACACGCTCGACGCGGGCGGCAGCCGCCCAGCCCGTGGCCGTGCGCCGCACCGACGTGAGGTTGCCCTGGTCATCGAGCACGACGAACAACTGGCCACTGCGGTCCATCACATGGGCCCGACGAAGGCGGCCATCGGTCCAGCCGGGCAGCGTGAGCTCGCTTGCGCTCGAGGCTGCCGCATCGATGGCGAAAAAGCGCGTGGTCTGGTCGGGGGCCACACCCGCCGTGCCGATGCCGACGAAGTGGCCGGCCAGCCTGGGATGGCCTGCGATGGTGCCCAGGCGCAGCGGGGCCGCCGCCTTGCTGCTGAGCGGTGCGGCACCGCCCGGGCGAACGATGAGCGCACCGTCGATGCACCCGGCCACGGTGTAGCCGCCGGACGAGAAGCTGCCATGCATGCCGTCGCAACGCGTGGGCAGGCGCTGCACGAAGCTGTAGGTGGCGGCACTGCGCCGATACAGGTCGAGGTGAGTCGGGAGCGCATCGCCTGCATCGGCCTCGCGATGCACCGCGAGCAGCAGGTCGTCCATCGGCTCGGCCAGGCCATGAATCGGCGCGGGCAGATCCAGCACGGCCTCGGTCCGCCCGGCGGCGATGCCGGCATCGGTGATGAGCCGCGCCGAGGCCACCTGCGGCGGGGTCGACGCTGCGCGGCCGTCCATGAACACCACGGCCTGCCTGCCAGCCTGCCGGTCATAGTGCGTGGGCGCCGGGCCACTCAGGGCCCAGGTCACCGCACGGGGGGCCTGCTTGTAGTCGTGCAGATGATCGCCGTGGTCTTCCTGCCAGATGCCGCCATCGATGAACTGCACGGTGTCCTGGTTGCGCTGCATGACCACTGCATAGCGGCCGCCCGGACTGGCGTAGAGCGCACTGGGCGCATTGGCCACCGTGAAGCTGGCCTCGACACGCGCGCCGTCCAGGTCGAACAGGGTCACGACCGGCTTGTCGGCCTCGGCAAGGGCCAGCCGGCCGGCCGTGTCGATGGTGTCGGGCTCATGATCGGAGTCACCCCCGCCGCCGCCACAGGCGGCCAGGACGGCAGTGAGGGCGAACAGGGCCAACGAGCGAAGTCGCGGCGGGCGGCGCAGACGCATGGGAACTCCCGGAAGAATGAAACGGGCGTGATGTTACAACATAACGTTTTCGTCTTCCGTTGCGATCGGCCCGCCGGCCGCGGGTCAGCCGTCCCCATGAGCTTTGCGATCTACGGCAACCAGCTTGCGCAGGCACACCCGCTGCTCGTGGCCCTGGCCGAACGCAACGGCCGCTTTGCCGATCTGGATGCGGCCCGGGCCGCGCCGCGCTGACGTTCAGCGGCCGAGTCCGCGGCGGGCCACCTGCATGGCCTCGCCCAGCACCTGGGCATCGCCGACGTGGTTGGCCAGCACCAGCAGGAGCCGGGCCTGGAACAGCTGTGCGTCATGCTCGTCCAGGTCGCGCAGCTGCTGGATCAGCGCTTCGTAGAACGCGTCAGGGTCGCCGAAGCGGCATTCGTGATGGAGCGTCATGGTCGGTCCGTGTGGTCAGTGTCCGCAGGCGCGGGCGAGGGCGGCCTCGATGCGGGCAGGGTCGAATGAACGCCAGCGGCCCGCCACATGCTGGTCCGGTCGGATCAGGTACACGGTGCCGGGGCGCGCGTCGTAGCGCTGCTGCAGCAGCCCGTCGGCGTCGAGCAGGTCCTGGCCGACCGCGATCACCGTGGCAGTCACACCCCCCCACTGCACCGTCCGCACCGCCGGGTGGGCGTCGAATACCAGCAGCTTGAAGCCATCGCCCAGGGACTCCAGCCACCAGCCCGCCCGACCGTTGCGCTGCACCGGTGCATCGGCGCAGGCGGTGCCCGGGCGCATCGGACCGGCGAAGTCATCGTCATCGGCCGTGTTGAGCGACGAGTCGGTGTACGGCGTGGGGGTCGACAACCGGCCGCTGTTGACGAGCTGACGCGCAAAGGGCTCGTGCTCGGCCAGTTGCAGCACGGCGTCGCGCAGCACGCGGCTGGCACGGCTCTTGGGCGTGATGAAGTCGGTCGAGCGGGTGGACTGGCGCAGGTTGTCATCCGCCGCGTGCGCGCGCTCCTCGTGGTAGCTGTCGATCAGGCGTTCGGGCGCACGACCATCGAGCACCAGTGCCAGCTTCCACACCAGGTTGTCGATGTCCTGCACCCCGGTGTTGGCCCCCCGCGCACCGAAGGGCGAGACCTGATGTGCCGCATCCCCGGCAAAGATCACGCGGCCGTGCCGGAAGCGGTCGATGCGGCGGCAGGCGAACTGGTAGACCGACACCCATTCGAGCTCGAACGGGGTGTCCGGGCCCAGCATGGCCTGGATGCGCGGCATGACCCGCTCGGGCTTCTTCTCCTCGGACGGGTCGGCGTCCCAGCCGAGCTGGAAGTCGATGCGCCAGACGTTGTCGCACTGCTTGTGCAACAGCACGCTCTGGCCGCGATGGAAAGGCGGATCGAACCAGAACCAGCGTTCGGTCGGGAAGTCGGCCTTCATGACGACGTCGGCAATCAGGAAGCGGTCCTGGAAGGCCTGCCCGGTGAACTCGGCACCGACCATGCGGCGCGTGTCGCTGCCGGCTCCGTCGCAGGCGATCACCCAGTCGGCTTCCATGCGGTAGATGCCGTCCGGGGTTTCGACCTGCAGCACCGCATGGTCGGGCTGCTGCGACAGGCTGATCAGCCGGTGCCTCCAGCGCAGGTCCACGTGGGGCGAGCGCTCGCAGGCCTGCACCAGGAACTCCTCCAGGTAGTACTGCTGCAGGTTGATCATCGCCGGCATCTTGTGCCCGGCCTCGGGCAGCAGGTCGAAGCGGTAGACCAGGTCGCGCTCGAAAAAGACCTTGCCCACCTGCCAGCGCACGCCCTTCTCCACCATGGGCTCGCCCACACCCAGGCGGTCCCAGATCTCCAGCGGGCGCTTGGCACAACACACGGCACGCGAACCGATGCTCACGGTGTTGTTGTCGTCCAGCACGACGCATTCGATGCCGCGCCGCGCGCAGTCGAGCGCCGCGGTCAGCCCGATCGGGCCGGCACCGACGATGACCACCGGATGCCGCCGGACCTGGCCGGTGCGCTGCTCTGGCGAGATGCGGTAGTCGAACTCAGGGTACTGATAGGTCTTGAGCATGTCGTGCCCCGCTTCAGGCCGAGAACTCGCGTTCATGCATCCACGCTGCCTGCCGGGGCGCGCGTTTGGTGCGCGACCATTCCTCCAGCATCTCCCACTTCACTGCGTCGAGCTGCTGCATCTGCTCGGCCGTGGCGCAGTCGGCCACCAGTTCCAGCCGGTGCCCGTTGGGGTCGAAGAAGTAGATCGACTTGAAGATCGCGTGGTCGGTCACGCCCACCACCTCGATGCCCGCCGCCTCCAGCCTGGCCTTGGTCGCCAGCAGCGTGGCTTCGCTGTCGACCTTGAAGGCGATGTGCTGGACCCACTCGGGGGTGTTTGGGTCGCGCCCCATCGGCGGCGAGTTCGGAATCTCGAAAAACGCCAGGACATTGCCGTTGCCGGCGTCCATGAACAGGTGCATGTAGGGGTCCGGCGCCTTGGTCGACGGAACACGGTCTTCGGCAATGGCAAGCACGAAGTCCATGTCGAGGTGCTTGCGATACCACTCGACGGTCTCGCGCGCGTCGCGGCAGCGGTAGGCAACATGGTGGATGCGCTGGATCAGCATGAGGTGTCTCCTGAAGCGGTCGATTTAGTAACGTGAGTTACTTTATGGATGTCGTGAACCCACCGTCAATCGCCATTGATTCTTTGTTTTGCCTCACTTTGCGCCAGATCAACTTCCACTGACTGATCACAACCGTGACCATTCAACTATCATTGCCGGATGGATCTGAAACGGTTCTTCCCCTACCGCCTCGCCGTGCTGGCCGAGGCCGTGAGCCAGGCCACGGCGCAGGTCTATAGCGATCGTTTCAAGCTCACGCGTGACGAATGGCGTGTGGTGGCCGCCCTGGCCGGGCTGGGAGAGGTGCGCACCGCCCTCGTGATCGACAGCACCACGCTGGACAAGATGCGTGTCAGCCGTGCCCTGGCCCGGCTGGAACGTGACGGTCTGGTGGGCCGCTCGCCCGACCCGAGCGACGGCCGGGGCTACCTGCTGCGGCTGCTGCCGCCCGGGCTGGCCCTGTATCGGCGCATCGTGCCCATGGTGCAGGCGCGCGAGGAGTTCCTGCTCGGTGCGCTGGACGAGCACGAGCGCGCAGTGCTCGACAAGGCCCTGGACAAGCTCCAGGAGCGCGCCGCGCAACTGCAGCGTCAGGGGTAGCGGGGGCAGGCCTTACAGGCTCTGAAGCAGTTCGGCCTGCAGCCAGTACGCCGGGGCCGGGGCCAGGGCCGGTCCGGGTGCGCCGGGTGACGCCGGCATGGGCGTGATCTGGCACACCGGCACCCCCGCCTCGCGGCGCAGACGCTCGACGACCGGGGTGTCGAGATCGACACAGATCAAGCCGTCATACAGCTTGCCGAGCACCGAGATCGGGTCCAGCGGGTGCGCCGTATCGGTCAGGCGCAACTCGCCGGCCCGGATCAACGCGCATCGCGCTCCCAGTTGCTCGGCCGCCGCAGCCGCCTGTTCGGCCAGGGCGCGATCGCTGTCGTGCACCACGGCCAGATGCCGGCTGACAAACGGCCTGCGCGCCATGCCGAGTGCAGCCGCCTCGCTGAGGGCGCGGGCAGCCTGCTCCAGCGCGGCCACGTCGATGGCGCCCGGGAGGTGGACAACGGGACGGGGCTGGGCTTGCACGGCAACAAAAGGTGGCTGTTTCACGGTGCCCCGAGCGTATGCCGGCCGCCGGGATGCCGTTTGACCTGTATCAACCGCACCACCTGCCGGGTGTGCTCGTTACCGAGCATTCACACAGCGTTACCGAGCGATGCGCAACGCTTGCAAGGTGTTGTTGGTGGCTCCCTAAGCTCCTTCCCATACCGACACGAACCCCGATCGCCCCAGGAGCCCCACCATGCTTGCCACCGCTGCCACCGCCACCGTCCGCCCCGCCACCGCCCCGCTGAGCACCCGTCTGCCCGGCGGTGCCCTGCCCGCGGCCAGCCGGCCGGCATCGGGCGCGGCGGGCGTGAGCCTGTCCCAGCGCATTGCCCAGATGCTGGACCTGCTGAAGGACGTCGTGCCGATGCAGCGCCGTGTCGTGCATGCCGGCGACGTGATCTACCAGGCCGGCGAGCGTTTTGCCAACCTGTACGTGGTTCACTCGGGCATCTTCAAGATCGTGAACCTCGCCGCCGATGGCCGCGAGCAGCTCGCGGGCTTCCAGTTCAAGGGCGACTGGCTGGGCTTCGACGGCATCGCCAGTGGCCGCTACGGATGCGACGCCGTGGCCATGGACACGGGTGAGGTCTGGATCCTGCGCTATGACGCGCTGGTGGCTGCCAGCATCGAGCGCCCGCAACTGCTGGGCATCATCCACGAGGCGATGAGCCGCGAGATCGTGCGCGAGCGTGACTCGATGATGTCGCTGTGCACGCTGCCGGCCGATGCCCGCGTCGCGGACTTCCTGCGCAACTGGGCCCAGGCGCTGTCTGATCGGGGTCTGCGCACCGACCAGATCACGCTGCGCCTGACGCGTGCCGAGATCGGCAACTACCTCGGCATGAAGCTCGAAACGGTGAGCCGCGCGCTGTCGCGCCTGGCCCGTGAAGAGCTGATCCGCTTCGACGAGTGTGGTCGTCGCTCGCTCAACATTCCGGACGTGGCCGCGCTGTCGCAGTTCGTGCAGCGCAGCATCACGCCGGTGGCAGCGACGCTGCAGTGACCGACCCGTGCGGTCCCTGCGGGCGTGACTTCAGCGCCCGCAGCATCGCCTGCGCCAGTTCGTCACGCGAGTACGGCTTGCGCAGCAGCTCCCACTCGATCGGCGCGTCGCGCGGCGTGTCGAGCAGTTCGGCCGAATAGCCCGACATCAGCAGCACCCCCAGATCGGGACGCGCGGCGCGCGCGCGCTGCGCCAGCTCGGTGCCCCGCATGCCCGCGCCCAGGGCAACGTCGGTGAGCAGCAGTTCGGCCGGTTCGGCCGGATCGATCAGCTTCAGCATGGCCTCTTCGCCACTGCCGCAAGCCACCACCGTGCAGCCCAGCGTGTGCAGGAAGCTGAGCACGACGTCCTTGACGGCCGGCTCGTCCTCGACCAGCAGCACCCGTATGCCCTGCAGGCCGTCGGCCCGACTGGCGGCCGGGTGCAGCGCCTGCGGTGCGCGGCTGGCCGGCTGCGGAATGTAAAGCGTCACGGTCGTGCCCTGCCCTGGCGCCGATTCCAGCGCCACCGCCCCGCGCGACTGCTTGGCAAAACCATAGACGGTGCTCAGGCCCAGGCCCGTGCCCCGCCCGGCCTCCTTGGTGGTGAAAAAGGGCTCGAAAGCACGCTCCAGCACCGCTTCGGACATGCCCACGCCGGTGTCGGTGATCGCGATGGCCACATGTCCATGTGACGGTCCGTGCGCGGCCAGCTCGGCCTGCACAGCCGGCGGCAGCACCTCGCACGGGCGGCACGAGAAGATCAGCTGCCCGCCATCGGGCATGGCGTCACGGGCATTGATCGCCACGTTCAGCAGGGCCGATTCGAGCTGCCCCGCATCGGCAATGCAGGGCGGGCAGTCGGGTGCCACGTCAAGGCGGATGTCGATGCGCTGGTCCAGCGTGCGCTGAAGCATGTCGGCCAGCGACACCACCAGTGCGCCCACGTCCACCTCGCTGGGCGTGAGCATCTGCCGGCGCGAGAACGCCAGCAGTTTGCCGGTCAGCTCGGCACCGCGCCGCGCTGCACGCGTGGCGGCCGACACCAGTTGCTGCGCGTATTCGTCTCCGACCACGGCGGGGTGCTCGTCCAGCACCTGGAGATTGCCCTGGATGATGGTCAGCAGGTTGTTGAAGTCGTGGGCGATGCCCCCGGTGAGCTGGCCGACGCTTTCGAGCCGCTGCGCGTGGTTCAGCGCTTCCTCGGTCTGGGCCCGTTGCACGCTGGAAGCCAGCAGGTTCGACAGCGACTGCAGGAAGCGGATCTCGTCGTCACCAAAGCTGCGCTGCTGGCGCGTGCGCACGGTGAGCACGCCCACGACGCTGCCACGGTCGGACAGCGGCACGGCCAGCGCGCTGGTCACGCCCTGCGCCAGGTAGGACGCCGGCACGGTGAAGCGGGTCTCGCGCCGGTAGTCCTCGATGATCACCGGCCGGCCCTGGGCCAGCACGTAACCGGCGGGCGTGTCCAGCCGATTGGGCACACGGCAGCCCAGCGCCTCTTCGGGCACCTGGCCCACGCCGCCACCGACCCGCAGCGTCTGGCCGTCGGCCTCGAGCAGGAACACCACCGACACCTCGGCGTGCAGGGTGTCGGCCGCGGCGGCCGGCACCTGCTGCAGCAGCACCTGCGGGTCGCGCGTGTCAACCGCCAGCCGGCCCACCTGGGCCACGCACTCGCTGTAGCGGGCCCGCTGGAGCGCCTGCCGGACACGCGGATACGCACCGATGCCACGGATGGCCGCCACCACATAGGGCAGGCCCGCGTCCTGCAGCGGGCTCAGCGCGATCTCGACCATCACCTCGCTGCCGTCGCGCCGCTTGGCCACCAGCTCCATCTGCGTGCCCATCGGGCGCGGCCGGGGGGTGGCCGCATAGGCTGCCCGGTAGGCGGCATGCCGTGGGCGGATGGCATCGGGCACGAGCGCATCGACCGCCAGGCCGCACAGTTCGCGCATCTCGTAGCCCAGGAGGCTCACGGCCGCCTGGTTCGCCAGCACGATGGTGCCCTGGGCATCGACCAGCAACAGGGCATCGGGATAGGCCGAGAACAACGCGCGGTGGATCAGCCCTTCATCGGGCAGTCCGCCAGCCGGACAGGGAGCAGGCGCGCTCATCGGGAGGCGGGCTCGCTGCCGTACACCAGCACATAACCCGCCCCGCGCACCGACTTGATCAGGCGAGGCTCGTCGGTGTCATCACCCAGCTTGCGCCGCAGCCGACCGACCTGCACGTCCACGGTGCGATCGAAGGGCGCCGCCTCGCGGCCACGGGTCTGCTCGAGCAGGAAGTCGCGCGACAGCACACGCCCGGCGTGGCGGGCAAACACGCACAGCAGATCGAACTCGCCGGTGGTGAGGCTGACCTCACGGCCATCGGCGGCCAGCACCTGCCGCGCCGCAGTGTCGATGCGAAACCCGGCCACATGGAGCTGGTCGCGCGCCGGGGCAGCCACTGCCGGCTGGGCCGGCTCGGCCGGCGGTGGCGACGGCGCAGCAGGCTCGGGGGGCGCGAGGCGGCGCAGCACCGCCTTGATGCGCGCCACCAGTTCACGCAGGTCGAAGGGTTTGGTGATGTAGTCGTCAGCCCCGAGTTCGAGGCCCACGATCTTGTCGACGGCATCGCCACGCCCGGTGACGATGACCAGCCCGCAGCGCCAGCGTTCGCGCACACGGCGGGCGATCTCGAAACCATCCTCGCCCGGCAGCCCCAGGTCAAGCAGCACGAGCTCGGCCGGGTCGCGCGCCATCAGGTCCATCAGGGCCGACCCGTCATGAGTCTGGCTGACCCGAAAACCGTGCATCTTGAGATAGTTGCCCAGCAGCTGGGTGATGTCGATCTCGTCGTCGAGGACGGCAATGTGCGTGGGAGTCACGGACCTTCTGTGCGGCAATGGGTGGCAATGCCGCAGTGTGACCCAAACGCGCGTGCCCGTGAACCCGTACGGTCTTCAGGGCGGCGGCAGGCCCGCAAAGCGTGCCTCCAGCATGTCGAGCAAGGCGCGTGTCTTGGTCGGCATCAGCCGTCGGCCCGGGAACACCGCCCACAAGGCATTGGCCGGGCTGCACCATTGGGGCATCACCGGCTGAAGCTGACTTGCACCCGCCCCGGTCTCGACGATGAACGAAGGCAGGCAGGCAATGCCCAGTCCGGCCTGCACCATGCGGTGCAGGAAAAGCGGCGAGTTGGCGGTCACGCGCGACTCAGGCAGGCCCTGCCATTGCTGGTCGCCGCTGGTGAGCCGCCACGGGACCGGCTCGCCGGTGCGCGACCTCAGCGTGAGCGCCGTGTGCTTGAGCAGGTCGGGCGGCTCGGCCGGTGCGCCATGTGCGGCCAGGTAGTCGCGCGAGGCGTACAGGCGGAAAGGCTGCACCACCAGCCGTCGAGCAACCAGATTGGCATCGTCGGGCAACTGCCCGGCGCGGATGGCCAGGTCGAAGTTCTCCCCGATCAGGTCGACCATGCGGGCGGACATGTCGATGTCCAGCGACACCGCCGGATGGCGTTGCAGGTACTCGGCCAGCAAGGTCACCAGACCCAGGCTTTCGATGTCGGTGGGCACCGACAGCCGCAGCCGGCCGCTGGGCGCCTCCTGGCGGTGCTCGGCCAGGGCCATGGCCGACTGCACCTCTTCGTCCAGCCGGCGCGCATGGTGCAGCAGGCTGTGGCCGAACTCGGTGAGCGTGAGCTTGCGTGTGGTGCGCAGCATCACGCGTTCACCCAGTTGGCGCTCCAGTTCGGCAATGCGTCTCGACACGGTGGACTTGGGCAGGCCCAGGCGCTCGGCCGCGCGGCTGAAGCTGCCGGTCTCGGCCACACGGGCGAACATCACGAGGTCGTTCGGTTCAATGTGCATGGGTCAGCCCGTTCGTTCCATGAGAGGAACAATCTTATCCATTTTTCCTACTTTTTTAGTTGGATTTGGACAATTACATTGGAGTCATTCTCAAACGGAGCCACCTCATGAACATCCTGCAGATCAACTCCAGCGCCCGTACCGAGGGCTCTCACTCCACCCGCCTGGCCAACGCCGTTGTCGAGCGCCTGGTCGCCAGCCACACCCCCGCCGAAGTGCGCGTGACGGTGCGCGACCTGGGTCGCACGCCGCATCCGCAGCTCGACGAAGCCGCGCTGCAGGCGCTTTTCACCCCCGAGGAGGCCCGTTCGCCCGAGCAGGCCGCCCGCGTGGCACTGGACGACGCGCTGATTGCCGAGATCCAGGCAGCCGATGCCGTCGTGCTGGGCGTTCCGATGTACAACTTCGGCGTGCCGGCTCAGCTGAAGAACTGGATCGATGCGATCTCCCGCGCCCGGGTGACCTTCCGCTACACCGAGCAAGGGCCTGAAGGCCTGCTCAAGGGCAAGAAGGTGTACGTGGTCCTGACCCGGGGCGGCAAGTACCGCGACACCCCGGCGGACAGCCAGGTGCCCTACCTCAAGACGGTGCTGGGCTTCCTGGGCATGACCGACGTGCAGTTCATCTATGCCGAAGGGCTGGCGATGGGCCCCGATGCCGAGCGCCAGGCGCTCGAGCAGGCACAGCAGGACATCGAGACGGCGCTGGCCTGAGGCCCGCGCACACGAACCGCAACAAGGAACCACCTCATGAGCACCACCACCCTGACGACTCCTCGCGCCGCCTCGGCGGTGGCGCACCCTCGCAGCATCGAACGCATCGTGGCCGGCATGGCCACCTCGGACGGTGCCGGCGTCAAGCTCACCCGCGTGCTGACCCAGCCGCTGCAGCGCCGGCTCGACCCCTTCCTGATGCTCGATGCCTTTGGCACCGACAACCCCGACGACTACATCGGCGGCTTCCCCGATCACCCGCACCGCGGCTTCGAGACAGTCACCTACATGATCGCCGGCCAGATGCGCCATCGTGACAGCGCCGGCCACGAAGGCCTGCTGCGCAACGGCGGTGTGCAGTGGATGACCGCCGGGCGCGGCGTGATCCACTCCGAGCTGCCCGAACAGGAAGCCGGGCGCATGGAAGGCTTCCAGCTGTGGCTCAACCTTCCGGCGGCCGACAAGATGACCGCCCCGTGGTACCGCGACATCCAGTCGGCGGACATCCCGGAGCTGACCACGCCCGATGGCGTGCTGGCGCGGGTGATCGCCGGGCAAAGCCATGGCGTGAGCGGCGCGGTGACACGCGAAGCGACACAACCGCTGTACCTCGACCTGCACTGGCAGCAAGGTGCCCGCTTCGAGCAGCCGCTGCCTGCCGGGCACAACGCCTTCGTGTACGTCTATCGTGGCGCGTTGCGTGTTCAGGACCAGGAGGTCACGGTGCAGCGCATGGCGATCCTGCGCAATGAGGGCGACGGTGTGGTGCTGCAGGCCGAGGCAGGCACCCGAGCGCTGCTGATCGCCGGGCAACCGCTCAATGAACCGATCGCGCAGTACGGCCCGTTCGTGATGAACACCAACGAACAGATCTTCCAGGCGGTGGAAGACTTCCGGGCCGGCCGCTTCGGCAACTGACGCAATCGTCATGCAAGGGCCGCATGAACTGCGGCCCGTCTTGCACGATCGGCATTGGCACCCATGACCTCATGGATTTGCGCACGGACCGGCCGGGACAGGACTAGTGTGTGCAACTGGAGGTGGCCGTCATGGATGCAAACACCCTGGTGCACGGCATGGTCGACGGGCTGGTGCGGGCCTCGGGCAAACGCTGGCTCGACCACCACCGGCATGTGCAGCGCTTCATGGACAACCGGGACGAGAACCTCTTCCTGGGCGTGTACGACAGCTTCGATGCCGCCGCCCAGGCCGCCCCCCGCCACCGGCCGCTGGGCTACGACAACCCCGAGTCGGCCCAGCTTTACACCACGCAGATCCAGTCGACCGACTATGCGGCGATGTTCTGGATCGGCCATGCGCTGCAGGAGGGGCTGACGCGCATCTTCGATCTCGGCGGGCATGTGGGCATCAAGTACTACGCGTTTCGCCGTGTGCTGCACTATCCCGACGAGCTGTCGTGGACGGTGTGCGACGTGGCCGCCGTGGTGGCGCGCGGCCGCGAGCTGGCGCGAACCCGTGCGCCCGAAGGTCACCTTCACTTCACGACCGACATCGACGAGGCTGCGAAGGCGCAGGTGCTCTATGCCTCCGGCAGCCTGCAGTACCTGCCGCTCACACTGGCCGAACTGCTGGATCGACTGCCCCACAAGCCCCGGCGGATCATCGTCAACATCACGCCGATCCATGCCACGACGAGCTACTTCACGGTCAACAGCATCGGCACGGCCTACTGCCCCTACCGGGTGCAGTCACGCAGCGAGTTCGTCGACGCCATCGTCGAGCGCGGCTACTACCGTCACGACGAATGGGACAACACCGGCAAGCGGCTCGACCTGCCGGAACACCCCGAACTGAGCCTGGACCACTACTCCGGCTTCTGTTTCGACCGGCGCGTGCTCTGAGTGCCCGCGGCCTTGCGCGCCACCGGCAGCTTCACCGGCTCACTGGCGGCCGGATCCGGCAATGCCGCCACCTGCTCGAGCAGGGCATGCAGCGCGTCGATCGTCTGCGTGCCCAGGTGCGCCTCGATGGCCTTGTAGCGCGCATCCACCCGGTCGGCCATCTTTTCGACGAGCTTGCGGCTCTTGGCAGTGAGTTCGACCACCACCTTGCGCTGGTCGGTCGAGATGCGAAAGCGCTTGATCCAGTCGTCCCGCTCCATGCGTTCGAGCACACCGGTCAGGCTCGGCCCCGGGATGCAGCAGGCCTCCGAAATCTGCCCGATCTCCAGCTCGCCCCGGTCGGACAGCGTGCGGATCACCCGCCACTGCTGTTCGGTCACCCCGGCCACCTTGAGGTTGGGACGGAAATAGCGCATGACGGCTTCGCGCGCGCGCAGCAGGGCTTGGGGCAGATTGCGATGGACGATGGCTGACGCCATGAGGCCGCTCCGTGAAACAAGTGATTCACATATTCTAAAGATGGTTCAGAGCCATCGGTCGCTATTTCAACGCAGTTTCAGCGCAGTTTCATCACCCGCAGGTCGATGCAGCACTTTGAATGCAAATACTTCGCATTTAGAATCTCGTGTTCCATCTCCGTGAGTGAACGAAGGAACACCGATGAAGCGACTGCTCCTGGCCCTGACGATGGCCAGCACCCTCCCCGCACTGGCGCAGCCGCCGGCCACGGCCTCCGCTCCCGCTGCACAGACTGCCGCGGCAGTCGAACCCGCGGCCGTGGTGCGGCATTACGCCGGCCTGGTCCATGCGAACTACCAGGATGCCCACCTGGCCGCACGCACGCTGCGCGAGGCGGTGGTGGCCTTCACCGCCAGGCCGTCGCAGGAGACGCTCGACGCGGCCCGCCGCGCCTGGCTGGCTGCACGCGAACCCTACGGCCAGACCGAGGCCTTTCGCTTCTACGGCGGCCCGATCGACGACGACAAGGGCCCGGAAGGCCGCATCAACGCCTGGCCGATGGATGAGTCGTTTGTCGATGGCGTGCAGGGCAAGCCCGGTGCGGGCCTGATCAATCAGCGCAAGCTGCCGATCACTCGCAAATCGCTGGTGGCGCAGAACGAGCGTGGCGGCGAAGAGAACATCGCCACCGGCTGGCACGCGATCGAGTTCATGCTGTGGGGCCAGGACCTGAACGACAGCGGGCCCGGACAGCGCAGCGCCGACGACTTTGTCGACGGCAAGGCACCCAATGCCGACCGCCGCCGCAAGTACCTCGAGGTCGTCACCGACCTGCTGGTCGACGATCTCGCGAGCCTGGTGAAGGCCTGGGCGCCGGATGTGCGCAACAACTATCGGGCCCGCTTCGAGCGAGGCGGTGCCGAGTCCTTGCGCAAGATGCTGGTCGGCCTGGGCTCGCTGTCGCGCGGCGAACTCGCCGGCGAACGCCTCGAGGTGGCGCTCGCGAGCCAGGACCAGGAAGACGAGCATTCGTGCTTCTCGGACAACACCCATCGCGATGCCGTGACCAATGCGCTGGGCATCGAGAACGTCTGGCTCGGCCGCTACCGGCGCAGTGACGGGAGCATGCTGCAGGGCCCGTCGCTGCGGGATCTGGTGGCCGCCCGCGACGCCGCACTGGCCGAACGCACCACGCAGCAGATCGCCGCTTCGGTCGCCGCGGCCGAGGCCATCCAGGCCCCCTTCGACCGTGAGATCCTCGGCGGCAAGGATGCCCCTGGCCGCCAGCGCGTGCGCAAGACCATCGACAGCCTGACGCAGCAGAGCAAGGACCTCGTCGCCGCGGCGCAGGCCATCGGCATCACCCGCCTGACCCTGGTACAGCCATGAGCCGGGCTGCGCCGCCCGCGCGGGGCCTGCATCAAGGCGTGCGGCGCGCCCTCGCGCTGGGCGCGCTCGCCACGGCCACGGCCAGTGCGCCACAGGCCGGCTCGACACCCGACCCGCTGGGCGAGCGCACCGGCGGCGACACCACGGTGTTTGCCACCGGCCGCAACGCGTTTTCGTTCCCGGCCGCCAACCTCGACGACGCCGGCCGAACCCGCTTCGTGATCGGCAACTCCTTCTTCCGGCGCAACTGGGTCGAGGCACCCGCGTCGACCACGGCGCGCGACGGCCTGGGGCCGCATTTCATCGCACGCTCCTGCGGCGGCTGCCACCTGCAGGACGGACGCGGCGCACCGCCCGATTTCAGGCGCGGGCTGCATCCGCAGCCGGTGGAGCTGCTGATCCGCCTGTCGGTCCCGGGCCAGGACCCGCACGGCGGCCCCCTGCCCGAACCGGTCTACGGCGACCAGTTCAACAATGCAGCCATCCAGGGCGTGCGCCCGGAAGGCCAGGTCACGATGCGACTGACGCCGATCCGGGGCCGCTTTGCAGACGGCACGCCGTACACCCTGATGAAACCCGACTACGGCGTGGCCGAGCTGGGCTACGGGCCGATGGCACCCGGCACCTTGCTGAGCCCGCGTATCGCCCCGCAACTGATCGGTGTGGGTCTGCTCGAATCCATCCCCGAAGCCGAGCTTGAGCGCAACGTCACCGACCAGGCGGCCTTGCCGGGGCCCATCAAGGGCCGGATCAATCGCGTCTGGGATGCGCCGTCGCAGCAACTGCGGCCCGGGCGATTCGGCTGGAAGGCCAATGTGGCCACGCTGGCGCACCAGACCGGCGGCGCCTTCCTGGGCGACATCGGCATCACCTCGCGACACTTCCCGGCTGAAGCCTGCACTCCCGCCCAGGCCGACTGCATCCGCGCCGGCAGCGGATCCACGGCAGGTGAGTTCGAGATCGACGACGAGACGCTCGGCCAGGTGGTGTTCTACCAGGCCACGCTGGCCCCCCCGGCACGCCGTGAACCGACCCATCCGCAGGTGCTGCGCGGCCAGGCCCTGTTTGGCCAGGCGCAATGCAGCGTGTGCCACCGGCCGAGCTATGTGACCGGCCCGGCGCCCTTCCCGTCGCTGAGCAGCCCGGCGCTGCAGGGCCAGCGCATCTGGCCGTACACCGATCTGCTGCTGCACGACATGGGCGAGGCCCTGGCCGACGGCCGGCCGGACTTCCAGGCCAACGGACGCCAATGGAAGACGCCGCCGCTGTGGGGCATCGGCCTGATCAAGGACGTCAACGGCCACACCCGGCTGCTGCACGACGGCCGCGCGCGCGGTGTGCTGGAGGCCATCCTCTGGCACGGTGGTGAAGCCGAGCCCAGCCGCCGCCATGTGCTGAAGATGACCCGTGCCGAGCGCGAAGCCCTGGTGCGTTTCGTGGAGTCCCTGTGATGCGCCGCAACACCTTGCTGTGGGGTCACCTGGCGCTGGCCTGCGCCCTGTGGATGGTTGCGGCCACACCGGTGCGTGCCGCCTCACGGCCGGCACCGGCACAGGCGATCGAAGCGGTGCCCTATTACCAGGCGAGCCACTTTGTCGTCGGGCTGTTGCAGCACATGAGCCTGCCACGCGTGCAGGCCCTGCAGGCCGCCAGCGCTGGGCTGGTCGATGCCGCGCAGGCACTGTGCAACGCACCCCCCGCCCGGCAGGCCACCGCACTCGCCGGCGTGCGCGAGCACTGGCAGCGCACTGCGCGGGCCTGGGATGAACTGGCGCCGGTGGCCATCGGGCCGATGATCGAGCGCCGTTCGATGCGACAGATCGACTTCTGGCCCACGCGGCCGGCGCTGATCGAACGGGCCATCCGCGCCGCGCCGGCCAGCGCGGCCGACATGGAACGTGTGGGCACGCCGGCCAAGGGCCTGCCGGCCCTGGAATGGTTGCTGTGGGTGCACCGGGTGCCGCTGGACGCGCCGGCCTGCCGGTATGCGGCACAGGTGGCGGCCGAGATCGACCGCGAGGCCGATGCGCTGGCCGAACGCTTTGCGGCCCTGGCGTCCGCGCCACCCGAGGACGGCGCGACGCTGATGGGCGAGGCCATCAATCAATGGGTCGGTGGTCTCGAACGGCTGCGCTGGGCGCAGATCGAAAAGCCGTTGCGCAGCGGCGGCGATCTACCGCGTGCGGCCAGCGGCAGCACGGTCGCAAGCTGGCAGGCGCAGTGGCGCACGCTCAGCGCCCTGGCCGTGCAGGACGTAGCGCCCGCGCCCGGCCGGGGGCTGGTGAGCGTGGAGACCTACCTGCGCGGGCGGGGCCTGAATGACCTGGCCGACCGGCTGCGTCAGGCTGTGTTGCGTGCCGACCCGGCGGTGGCCGCGCTGAACCCGCGTTCGCCCACGACCCTGTCCGACGCAGCGCGCGCGCTGGCACAGGTCAGGCGGCTGGCGCAGACGGATGTGGCCGACGCCCTCGAGGTCAGCATGGGGTTCTCGGACGCGGACGGTGACTGACCCGATGGCCCACCCCCCGCTCACCCGCCGCCCGGTCGCACCGGGCCTGGGACGGCGCGACTGGCTGCGACTGGCGCTGGGCAGCGCCGTGATGGCCTCGACCTCGGCCTCGGCGGCCGCCAGCCGTCCCCTCCTGCGCCTGGCGGCCGCCTGGGACACCCCTGACCAAGGCGGCCACCGGGTGGGCACGCTGCATGCCGACGGCTCGGCGTGGCGTGTGCACCGTGAGGTCGACGTACCCACCCGCGCCCACGGCCTGTGGCAGACCCGTGATGGCCACCTGCTGAGCGTCGCTCGCCGTCCAGGCGACTGGCTGCTGCGCTGGACACCCGAAGGCCGCGTGCTCGCCTGGGGCTGGATCGACAGCGACCGCGCCTTCAACGGCCATGTGACGCAAAGCCCCGACGGCCGCGACATCTACACCACCGAAACCGACCTGGCCAGCGGGGCCGGCCTCGTGACGCGGCGCGATGCCCACAGCCTGGTGCGACTGGACGAATGGCCCACCCACGGACTCGACCCGCATGAACTGCTGTTCGACCAGGACGGCACGCTGCTCGTGGCCAACGGCGGCATTCCGACCCGCCCGGAGTCCGGCCGCAGCAAGCTGGACCTGTCGCGGATGGATGCCTCGCTGGTGCGTCTGGACCCGCGTGGCGGCCGCCTGCTCGGTCAGTGGCGTGTGGCCGATCCGCGGTTGAGCCTGCGGCACCTGGCCTGGCACGGCGGGCTGCTGGGCATCGCGATGCAGGCCGAACACGACGATGCGGCGACCCGTGCAGCCTCACCCGTGCTGGCCGTGTTCGACGGCCAGTCGATCCGCACCTGCGAGACCCCGGTGCCACTGGAGGGATACGGCGGCGACGTGGAAGCCACGAGCGACGGCTTTGCGGCAAGTTGCCCACGCGCGAACGGCGTGGCCTGCTGGCGGTCAGATGGCTCCTGGCGAGGATGGATACCGCTGGTGCAGGCCTGCGCGCTGGCCCCTGGCGACCACCGCGGCGGCGCGGTGGCGGGCGGGCAGCATGCAGCCGTGTCATTCGATCCGCAGGCCCGGCCCGTCACACGCATGCGTGTGCCTGACACCCTTCGTCTCGACAACCACTGGATACGCCTGCAGCACTGACAAGGAAACGCCGGGCCGCCCCAAGTTTCCTTGACCCCCGCGGGGGGCGGGCTGGGCGCAGCCCGGCCCTGGGGGCGCTGA
>CBFGPV010000077.1:0-18052 GCA_965650765.1 uncultured Burkholderiales bacterium | reverse complement strand
CGGGCCTGCGGCAAGGGGGCGGTCAGCCCAGGGCGCGCGCGAGGCGGGACTGCACGGCGGCTTCGTTGTCGTCACGCGCCGGTTGCAGCACGAAGTCGAAGCGCACCCGGGTGAAGGGCCCGGTGATGCCAAGTGACTCGTAGCCGGCGGGCGGTGTGTCGGGCTCCAGCGTCACCACCAGGCCGTCGCGCGTGGCAAAGGCAAAGTCGTCGTCGATGTAGGTGTCGCCGGGAATGTTGATCTGCGTGGTCAGCGTGCGCATGCCTGCTGCTGCCACCAGGAAGTGGATGTGGGCCGGCCGATTGCCATGGCGGCCCAGCTGCTCGAACAGCTCGGAGGTCGGGCTGTCCGGCGGGATCGCGTAACCCGGCGGCACGAAACTGCGAAAGCGGTAGCGCCCCTGCGCATCGCATTCGATGCGGCGGCGCAGCGCATACGCAGGCTGCGACGGATCGAAGTGCGAGTAGCGGCCGTGTTCGTTCGCGTGCCAGACGTCCACCAGGGCACCGGCCAGCGGCACACCGTGCAGGTCGCGGACCACCCCTTCCATCACCATCACGGTGGCACCTTCGGGCAGCCCGGCATCGAGCCGCACTTCACCCTGCGCCAGCGGTGCGCCCGGCACGTACAGCGGCCCCTCGATGGCCCGCGGTGTGCCTCCGGTGCGCTGGGCGCGGCGGTCCGCCTCGTCCTGGCGGATGTCCAGCAGCCGGTCGAACCCCAGGCCGGCGGTGATCAGCCCGATCTGGCCGCTGGCCCCCAGGCGCGAGAGCCAGTCGGCGGCCGCCCAGAACTCGTCGGGGCTCACATCGAACTCATCGATGGTGCGGAACAGATCGGTCACGATGCGCTGCGTGATGGCACGCACCCGTTCGTTGCCGGCCGCCTGACGGGAGCCGGCCACGCGTTCGAGCAGTTGCTGGGCGGTGAATTCGTTCATGGTCTGTCTCCTGGAGCACACAGAGGGTCGGGGTGTCAACGGTCGGTGTCGTGGATCGACGAGGGATGGCGGCACAGCGGCTGCACCTGGATGTCCATGTAGGGGAACAGCGGCAGGCGCATCAGGGTGTCGTGCAGGGCGGCGTTGTCCGGCACGTCGAAGATGCTCACGTTGGCGTAGTGCCCGGCGATGCGCCACAGGTGGCGCCACGTCCCCTCGCGCTGCAGGGTCTGTGCGATCTCTTTTTCTCGCGCCTTCAGCTCATCGGCCCGGGCAACCGGCATGTCGTGCGGCAGGCGCACGGTCATCTGCACATGGAACAGCACGGTGGGGTCCTCAGGGAAGGTTGGCGGGCACCGCGGGCATGCCCAGGCTCGTGCGCTGGCGGTCGCGGCGGTAGTAGCTCAGCTTGTCGGCGTCGATCTGCACACCCAGCCCCGGCTGCTGGGGCACTTCAAGCGCAAAGTCGCGGTAGACGGGCCGCTCGACCACGATGTCGTCGGTCAGCAGCAGCGGGCCGAACAGCTCGGTGCCCCAGGCCAGCTGCGGGCAGGCGGCAAACACATGCGCCGCCGCCACACTGCCCACGCTGCCTTCGAGCAAGGTGCCGCCGTAGACCCCCACACCGGCCGCATCGGC
Source organism: uncultured Burkholderiales bacterium (assembly GCA_965650765.1). GTDB lineage: Bacteria > Pseudomonadota > Gammaproteobacteria > Burkholderiales > Burkholderiaceae_C > Caldimonas. Next base: position 16,473 of record CBFGPV010000077.1, on the reverse strand, counting down.
CACGGCGCAGGCCCTCAGGGTCGGCCACAGGCCGCCGGCCTGCGACACCTTCAGCGCAAACACATCGGCCGCCGCGTCACGGGCCAGTTCGCTGGCGTCGATGGCGTCGTGCACCGCTTCGTCGGCCATGATGGCCACGTCGAAACGTTGCGCCAGCCGGGCCAGCGCGCGCCGGTTGCGCCGGGCCACGGGCTGTTCGATCAGGCCCACGCCCAGCGACTCCAGGGCGGCGATCGCCTGCACGGCGGTGGGTTCGTCCCAGGCCTGGTTGACGTCGCAGGTCAGCATCACCGACTCGCCCAGACCCTGGCGAATGGCCGCCACATGGGCCACGTCGTCGCGCCATGCCCGCGTGCCGATCTTGAGCTTGAAGACCCGGTGACGCCGCGCCTCGATCAACGACAGTCCTTCGGCCACGTCACGTTGTGCATCGCCGCTGGCCAGCGTCCACAGGACCGGCAAGGTATCGCGCACCGCACCGCCGAGCAGCACATGCACCGGCACACCCAGGCGCTGGCCATGGGCATCGAGCAGGGCCGTCTCGACGGCCGCCTTGGCAAACGAGTTGCCCTGCACGCTGGCGTCCACGCGCCGCATCGCGGCCTGTACGCGGGTGGCGTCCTGCCCGATCAGCAGCGGGCGCAGGTAGGTGTCGATGTTGACCTTGATGCTCTCCGGGCTTTGTTCGCCATAGGCCAGACCGCCGATCGTGGTGGCTTCGCCCAGGCCGGTCAGGCCGTCGCTGGTGCGCAGCAGCACGATCACCAGCGTCTGGCTGGACAGCGTGGTCATCGCCAGCTTGTGGGCCCGGATCGTGGGCAGGTCCACCAGCACGGCGTCGATCGATTCGATGACGGGGTTGTCGTTCATGTGCACATCTTGGTTGCAGTGCGATGCTTCGTCCAATATCGTTTGGGTCCGCTTTCATACCCTGAAGGTATCGACATGGAACTCCGGCATCTGCGCTACTTCCTGGCCGTGGCGCGCGAACTCAACTTCAGCCGGGCCGCGCTCGCGCTGCACATCGCCCAGCCACCGCTGAGCCGGCAGATCCGCCAGCTCGAGGACGAGCTCGGTGCCGAACTGTTCGACCGCAGCGCGCGGCCGCTGAAGCTCACCGCGGCCGGGCAGTTCTTCCAGGGGCAGGCACGCCAGATGCTCGAACGCCTGGACGAGGCCTGCACCGCCACCACACGCATTGCGCGCGGCGGACGCACCTGGTTCAGCATCGGCTTTGTGCCGTCCACGCTGTATGGCGCACTGCCCGAGGTGATCCGCCGCTTCCGCGCGGCCCACCCGCAGGTGGAGGTCGGCCTGTCCGAGCTGACCACCGTGCAGCAGATCGAGGCCCTGAAGGCCGGTCGCATCGACGTGGGTTTTGGTCGCCTGATGCTCGAGGACGCCCGCGTGGCCGGCGAGGTGGTGCGACGCGAGGCGGTGGTGGCGGCCCTGCCCGCCGGCCATGCGCTGGCACGGCAGAAGCGCCCGAGCCTGGCCCGGCTGGCCACGCAGCCCCTGCTGCTGTATCCGGCGCGGCCAAGGCCCAGCTATGCCGATCAGGTGCTGGCGATGTTCCAGGCGCGCGGCCTGCGCCCGGTGATCGCGCTGGAGGCCAACGAGCTGCAGACCGCCATCGGCCTGGTCGTGGCCGGCGTGGGCTATGCGCTGGTGCCGCAGTCGGTGCAGGGGCTGCACCGCGAGGGCCTGGTCTATCGCGCGCTGTCCGACCCCGATCTCACCAGCCCGGTGGTCATGAACTACCGCGTGGACGACCGCTCGCGCCTGCTGGCCGACATCCGCCAGCTCGTGGCCGAAGCGGTGGCCGACATCGTGGCCGCCCGCTCAGACTGAATCGTCCTCGCAGGGCTGGGCCTCCAGCCGGTAGCCGATGCCTGCCTCGGTCAGCAGGTAGCGCGGTTGCGACGGCTGGGGTTCGATCTTCAACCGCAACTGCCGCACATAGATGCGCAGGTAGTGCCCCTGATCGGACAGCGCCGGGCCCCAGACCTCGCGCATCAGCGCCGACCCGGTGACCAGCCGGCCCGCATGCTGCGCCAGCACCTCCAGCAGCCGCCACTGGGTGGCCGACAGGCGCACAGGGTTCCAGCCGTCGGGTGAGCTGCGCAGCAGCTGCCGGCGCTGCAGGTCGATCAGCGCCTCGCCGACCCTGAGCCGGCTGTGCCCCTGCTGCGAGCTGCGTGCGGCATGACGCAAGGCCACGCGGATGCGGGCATGCAGCTCGGCCACGCCGAAAGGCTTGGCCAGGAAGTCATCCGCGCCGGCGTCGAGCGCCAGCACCTTCTGCGACTCCTGCGAGCGGGCCGACAACACGATCAGCGGCCGCTGGGTCCAGGCCCGCAGCCGCCGGATGAGCTCGATGCCGTCGCCGTCGGGCAGGCCCAGGTCGATCAGGCACAGGTCGATGCGTCGATTGCCCGCGAGTGTCTCGCCCTCGCGCGCGGTGCGGGCCTCACTGACGCGGTAGCCGGCGGCCTCCAGGGTCGTCACGAGCATGCGCCGGATGGGCTCCTCGTCTTCGACCACCAGCACATGGGCGGCGAGCGGGGCGGCCAGCGGGGGATCGATCGGCATCACCAGTCCTCCAGGGCCGCACGCGGCACCACCGGCTGGGGCAGGTGCACCGTCACGCTGCGTCCGCCGTTGTCCACCCAGCGCAGGTGCCCGCCGTGCAGGCGTGCGATCTCGCTGCAGATCGACAGGCCCAGGCCGTGAGGGCTGCCGCCGGCGCTGGGCACGGGTTCGGTCATGGCCACGTCGGCCGGGTGCCGGTCGATGACGGTGACCTCACACGCACCCTCGCGCGGGACCACACCGATGCGTGCGGTGGTGCCCTGCGGCGTGTGCCGGGCCACGTTGTCGAGCAGGTTCACGAGCAACTGCTGCATCAGCTGCGGGTCGCACCACACCAGCGCGTGCGCGTCGACCTCGACCTGCAGCGTGAGGCGGTCGAGCCGCTCGCCCAAGGCCGCGCAGGCCTCGCCCACCAGCTCGTCGGCCGGACACCATTGCAGCTGCGGCTGCACGGCGCCGCGCTGCAGTCCGGCCAGCTCCAGCAGGTTGCTGCTCAGGGCATGCAGCCGCCGCGCCTCGTGCTCGACACTGGACAGCAGCTCCCGACGGGCTTCAGGCGGCAACTGGCCCTCCTGCTCACGCAGGCTGGTGGCCGCTCCGATGATCGTCGTGAGCGGCGTGCGAAAGTCATGCGAGATGCTGGCCAGCAAGGTGTTGCGCTGCCGCTCGGTGGCCGACTCGATCTGTGCCTGGGTGCTGCGCGCCTGATACTCGGCGCGTTCCAGCGCCAGCGCCTGGGCGCGCCGGGCGCGCGCCGCCGAACGCTCGGCTTCGCGGCGCACCCGCTGCGCCAACTCGTTGACCAGCCAGCCCAGCGCGGCCATCACCGCAAAGGTGAAGTAGTACTGCGGGTCGGTGGGCTTGAAGCCCCAGCGCGGCGGCACGAAGATGAAGTCGAGCAGCGCGATGCTGGCCGCGCTGACCGAAAGCGTCGCGATGCGACCGTGCTGCAAGGCCATGACGATCACGCCGGCGGTGTAGACGAGCACCAGATTGGCCAGCCCGAAATGCCGCTCCAGCAGCGCACACAGGCCGGTGGCCGCCAGCACGATGACGCTGCCGGTCCAGGCCGGATGCAGTCGTCGGGCAGGGGTGGGCGGGTGCGCTGTCATGGCTCCACAGTGTCCCAAAAACAGGCCGGCCCGCGTGCACGCGCCAGGCGTAAACGCGGCGTAAAACCTGCGGCCGCGTTCAGCCACAACTCAGGTCCCGCTCCCTACAGTGGCGGCCGGCCCCACAACAGCTGCCGCGCCGCAGGCCAGGCAGCGACTCTCTGGAGACACCATGGACACCCTGCTCGCGATCACGCGGTGGATCGACTGGCTCACCGATCGATTTGCCGTGCTGGCCAAGTACGCCGTGATCATCTCGTGCGGCATCAGCGCCGGCAATGCCTTCATCCGCTACCTGTTCAGCACCAGCTCCAACGCCTGGCTGGAGATCCAGTGGTACCTGTTTGCCGCCTGCGTGATGCTGGGCGCCTCGCAGGTGCTGCGCATGAACGAGCATGTGCGCGTGGACATCTTCTACGGTCGGCTCAGCGGCCGCGGCAAGGTGTTCGTCGACCTGTTCGGCCTGCTGTTCTTCCTGGTGCCGGTGATGGTGGCCATGCTCGCGATGTCGTGGCCGCTGTTCACCCAGATGTGGCGCACCGGCGAGATGTCGGGCAATGCCGGCGGCCTGGTGCGCTGGCCAGCCATGCTGATGCTGCCACTGGGTTTTGCGCTCGTGTTGCTGCAGGGCCTGGGCGAGACGATCAAGCGCGTGGGCTGGCTCATGCACCGCCATGAGATGGACACCCACTACGAAAGGCCGCTGCAATGAGCATGGAGAACTTCGCGCCGCTGATGTTCTGCGGCCTGATCATCACGATGCTGCTGGGCTTTCCGGTGGCGTTTTCGCTGGCCGCGCTGGGCCTGGGCTGTGGCCTGTTCGCGATCCACATGGGCTGGTTCCAGCCGGCCTTCATGCAGGCCCTGCCGCTGAACGTGTTCGGCATCCTGTCGAACGACCTGCTGCTGGCCATTCCCTTTTTCACGATGATGGGTGCCGTGCTCGAGAAGTGCGGCCTGGCCGAGGACATGCTCGACTCCATGGGGCAGTTGTTCGGCCCGGTGCGCGGCGGCCTGGGCTACTCGGTGATCATCGTCGGTTTCATCCTGGGGGCCATCACCGGCACGGTGGCCGGCCAGGTGATTGCCATGGCGATGATCGCGCTGCCGGTGATGCAGCGCTACGGCTACAACATGCGCTATGCCACCGGCGTGCTGGCCGCCTCCGGCACGATCACCCAGCTCGTGCCGCCCTCGCTGGTGCTGGTGGTGCTGGCCGACCAGCTCGGCCGCTCGGTGGGCGACATGTACAAGGGGGCCTGGGGACCGGCCATCCTGCAGGTGCTGATCTTTGCGCTTTACACCTTCGTGCTCACGCGGCTGCGTCCGAACGCGCTGCCCGGCGTGCCCAAGGAAGCCCGCACCCTGCAGGGCTGGGCCCTGTGGAAGAAGTGCCTGCGCGGCATCATCCCGTCCGCCGTGCTGATCTTCGCGGTGCTGGGCAGCATGGGTGGCCTGCCGGGCATCGACACCGCTGTGGCCACGCCCACCGAGGCCGGAGCCATGGGTGCGGTCGGAGCCTTCGTGCTCGCCGCGCTGCACCGCCGCCTGAGCTGGCCGCTGGTGCAGGCCACGATGGCCGGCACCATGCGCATCACCGCGATGGTCGTGTTCATCCTGATCGGCTCGCGCGTGTTCTCGCTGGTCTTCCAGGGCGTGGACGGCGGGCTGTGGATCGAACACATGCTGTCCGACCTGCCCGGCGGCCAGACCGGCTTCCTGCTCGCGGTCAACCTCTTCATCTTCTTCCTCGCGTTTTTCCTCGACTTCTTCGAGATCGCGTTCATCATCCTGCCGCTGCTCGCACCGGTGGCCGAGAAACTGGGCATCGACCTGATCTGGTTCGGCGTGCTGCTGTGCGTGAACATGCAGACCAGCTTCATGCACCCGCCCTTCGGCTTTGCGCTGTTCTACCTGCGCGGCATCTCCGACACGCTGTTCAAGAACAAGTCGCTGCCGGTGAAGGTCGAATCGCGCGACATCTATCTGGGCGCGGTGCCCTGGGTGGCGATGCAGCTGATCCTGGTGCTGGTGGTGATCTTCGTGCCGTCCACGGTGACCAGCTTCCTCGACGCCCCGGAAAAACTCGACACCGACCAGGCCGTCGAGATCCTGCAGAACTCCGGCCCCTCGGACTTCGGCAATGAGACGCCGTCTGCGGCCGACCTGCAGGTGCCGCCCCCCAGCGAACCTGCAGCGTCCACACCGTGAACGCATCACCGGCCGCCGGCCCACTGCCCCGAAGGACTATGGGCATTCGTGCCCCGGGCACCTAAGCTCGCAGCATCGCCATCGGGATGAGGGGCTTCGCATGAACCAGGACACGCCGTGGACCGAACCAGGCAGCACGGGCGAGCGCCTGCAGCGCTGGTTCGCCACCGGCCGCATGCTGGCCCTGTGCGGGCGGCGCATCTTCGTGGCCACTGCAGGACAGGGGCCGCACCTCGTGCTGATCCATGGCTACCCCACCAGCTCATGGGACTGGCACCGGCTGTGGGCCCCATTGGCCCGGCACTTCACGCTGTGGGCGCCCGACCTGCCAGGCATGGGCTTCTCGGACAAACGGCCCGACGCCAGCTACACGCTGGACGACCATGCCGACGTGATCGAGGCCCTGCTGGCCCACGTGGGCGCCAGCCACTGCCATCTGCTGGCCCATGACCTTGGCGTGAGCGTGGCGCAGGAACTGCTGGCGCGGCGCACGCAGTCCACGCACCTGCCGGCCATCGATGCGGTGGTGCTGCTCAATGGGGGCCTGTGCCCCGAGGCCTACCAGCCGCGCCCGATCCAGCGGGTGCTGGCCTCCGCGCTGGGGCGCTGGATTGCTCCGCGCCTGCCGCGCAGCGCCTTCGATCGCAGCATCACCGGCCTGTTTGCACCGTCCCGGCCTCCGGAGCCGGCGCTGCTCGACATGTTCTGGGCCCTGGTCAATCTCGATCAGGGGCGCCGGATCACGCACCGCGTCGGCCGCTTCTACATCGACCGGCTGGCGCGGCGCGACCGTCTCGTGCAACCCTTGCTCGACAGCCGGGTGCCGATCCGCCTGATCAACGGCATGGCCGACCCGAACTCGGGGCGGCACATGGCCGAGCGCTACCGCGAACTCGTGCCCGATGCCGACGTCGTGTGGCTCGATGGTGTGGGGCACTGGCCCCAGATCGAGGCCCCGCAGGCGGTGCTGGAGGCCACGCTGGCGCACCTGCTGCGACCTGCGGCGCCGCAGGCCGGCAGGCTCAGGGGCGCGGCGTCTGGTCCGACGAGGGCGGCAGCACCGGGAGCACGATCCGCGGCTGCTCGCCCGTCAAGGTCTTGAGAAACGCCACGATGCGCCGGGTCTCGGCCTCGGTGTACGACCGCCCGAGCTGCAACCGGCCCATCACGTCGACCGCCTCGGCCAGGGTGGCTGCCGCCCCGTCGTGAAAGTACGGCGGCGTCAGCTCGATATTGCGCAGCGTGGGCACCTTGTAGGTGAAACGATGCGCCTCGTCGCCGGTCACGGCCTCGCGGCCCAGCGCATAGACCCGTGACCGATAGGGTTCGAGCAGGCCCATGCGCTCGAACGAGCGCCCGCCCAGGGCTGCGCCGTAGTGGCAGGCGGTGCAGCCGCTCTGCTTGAACAGCAGGTAGCCACTCAGCTCCTCCTGCGTCAAGGCCGTGCGCTTGCCTCGCAGCCACTGATCGAAGCGCGCGTTCGGCGTGACCAGCGTCTCTTCGAAAACCGAGATCGCCTGGGCCACGCGCGACATGTCGATCGGGCCGCGTCCGAACACGCGGTTGAACTCGCGCACATACCCCGGAATGGACTGCAGCACCTCGAGGGCCAGGTCGTGGGCCATCGCGAGTTCAGGCGGATGGCTGCTCAACTCGTGCGCCTGCTGCTGCAGGTCGCGGGCACGCCCGTCCCAGAACTGCGCCACGTTCAGCCCGGCATTGAGCACCGTGGGCGCGTTCAGGGTGGTGCGCTGCCACTGGTGGCCGATGGACGAGCGCAGATTGTCGCTGCCACCCAGGCTGAGGTTGTGGCACGAGTTGCACGAGATGAAGCCCGAACGCGACAGGCGCGGGTCGAAGAACAGCTTCTTGCCCAGCTCGACCTTTGCGGCGTCGGTGACGCGGGCCGCACGGATGGGCTCGACCGGTTCACGCGGTGCGCAGCGGCTGTCCGCGCTCCAGGCCAGCAGCCCGGCAGCCAGTGCCGCGGCCGCGCCGCGCGCCAGCCAGCGTGCGGGCTGCCGCGCCGCAATGCCCACGTCCACGTCATGCACACGGTTGACGACCCCCGCCCGGCCCGGCAAGGTCAGGACGGTGGACACGAGAGATGGCGGCTGATCGCCCCACGCCCCGCGGCAATGTCCTGGCGTTCCGGTCCTGTCCATGCTCGATGCCTCCACCTGCCCGCAACCCTGGCGGACACGATGGCATGCACTGCCTGCAGCTTGCTTGACGCAACGCAAGCCGGGCGTTGGCGCTGGCGCGAAATTGGACGCTGCACGCCAGCGTCGTGCATCCCGGGATCCGCCACCAACCATGAAGGACACACCATGAGCACCAGCACCACTTCCAGTTCCGCCAATGGCGCCACCAAGGACCGCGTCACCGACAGCCTGCGCCACATGGTGGACGAGGCCGACCATCTGCTGAAGTCGGCCGCACTGGCCGGCGACCAGAAGTTCGACGAAGCGCGTCAGCGCATCGAGCACCAGTTGCGCGAGTTGCGCATGCAGCTCGACGAGCTCGAGCACTCGGCGCTGCACCGCGCGCGCCAGGCCGCCCGGGCTGCCGACCAGACCGTGCACTCGCACCCTTACGGGGCGATGGGTGTGGCCGCGGCGGTGGGCCTGCTGGTGGGGCTGCTGGTCGCGCGGCGCTGAACGCCGCCGGTGTCAGGGCAGGTTCTCGCGCAGCACCAGGTTCAGGCGCAGCGCCTCGACGCCGGCCATCGCGTCACGGCCATCCCGCAGATTGCGGAAGATTCGCACCGCATTGCCCACCACGCTCTGCGGGCTCTGGGTGATCACGGCATCGAGCGTGCCGTCGATCAGGAGCGAACGTGTGTCCGGCGAGAGTCCGTGACCGATGAACACGACCTTCTGGTCGCGCCCGCTCTCCTTCAGGGCACGCGCGATCCCGTCCGACGCGCCGCCGATGTTGTAGATCCCGGCCAGCGTGGGGTATTGCTCCAGCAGAGCCCGGGTCTGTCGATGGTTGGTGTCGGCATCGTCATGCCCTTCACGCAGGCCCGCCACCTGGAGCTGCGGGAACATCTCCTCGATCAGGCTCAGGAACCCCATTTCGCGCTCTTCGTGCCCACGGTAACTGCGGCTGCCGGCGATCAGCGCCACCGTGGCCGGCCGCGGGCCGATGAACCGCCCGAGCAGCAGCGCGGCCGTGCGTCCGGCAGCCCGGTTGTCCAGCCCCACGTAGGCCGCACGCCGCGAGTTCGAGAGATCGGACACGAGCGTGACCACCGGCACGCCCATCTCGGCGAGCTGGTGCACGGCCTCGCGCACCAGCGGATGTTCGAGCGCCATGAAGGCAACCCCATCGCTGCGCCGGCCATGGTGCAGCAGCCGCTCGGCCAGCACCTGCGGATTGAACCCCTCGACCTGATGCACCCGACAGCGCACGTTGTAGGGCGCCAGTTGGTCGGCGCTGTACGACACCGTCTCGCCCAGCATGCGCAGGTAGCGGTTGCTGCCGGCCGGCAACAGGAAGCTCAGTTGCAACGGGGCAGGACGGCCCACCTGCGCGAGCTGGCCCTCGGGCAGGTAGCCCAGGGCCGATGCCGCCTTGAGCACCCGCTGCGCCGTGCCGGCGCGCACATTGGGCCGCCCGTGCAGCACCCGGTCGACGGTGGCGGTGGACACACCCGCCGCCGCGGCGATGTCGGCAATGCGGCTGCGCACAATCGGATCGGGTTTCATGGCCTCTCAAGTCACATCAATTTGCATCAACAGATCTGATTGACCTGTGGCGTCTCTGGGGCATATCTTCAGTCACAGAAGTTGATGATGCCTCATCAGATCGCATCAATTACACCCCAGGAGACATGATGTTGCCAAGCCACCTTTCCTCCGCCCGCCGACGCCTTGCCGCCGCAGTTGCCGCCACGCTCACCCTGTGCGCCACGGGCACGGCCCTGGCCCAGAAGACCATCGAGTTCCGCTACGGGCACATGAACCCACCGAACAGTGCGGCGGGCATGCAGGCCACCTGGCTGGCCGAAGCCATCGCGCGGCACACCGGCGGGCAGATCAAGGTCACCGTGTATCCGTCTTCACAACTGGGCAAGCTGCAGGAGCTGGCCGAGGCCGTGTCCACCGGCACCATCGCGCTGTCTCACAACACCGCCGCCGGTATCGGTTCGCTGCACGAGCCCTTCGCAGCGCTCGACACACCCTATCTCTACCGCGACGTCGATCACCTGATGAAGGTCGTCGACGTCAACTCGCCGGTGATGAAAAAGCTCAATGACGGCCTGGTGCAGGCTGCGGGCGTGCGGGTGCTCTACGCCTACTACTTCGGCACGCGCCATCTGACGACAAGAAAGGCCGTGACGCAGCCGTCCGACCTGGCGGGGATGAAGATCCGTTCCATCCCGTTCCCGATCTACATGACCGCGGTGCAGGGCCTGGGTGCCGTGCCGGTGCCGGTGGACTGGTCCGAGGTGCCCACCGCGCTGGCCACGGGTGTGGTCAACGGTCAGGAGAACCCGGTCAACGTGGTGCTGTCGAGCAAGCTGTATGAATCGCAGTCGCACCTGATGCTGACCGGCCACGTGATGAACGCACAGGTCATCGTGATCAACGAAAAGGCCTGGCAGGGCCTGAGCCCGGCGCAGCGCGAGGCCGTGAGCAAGGCCGCGCTTGAAGTGCGCAACCGGGCCACGCAGAGCGTGCAGGCCCAGGAAGGCGAAGAGCTCACGAAGCTGAAGGAGCTGAAGATGACCGTGATCGGGCCTGAGAACGGCCTGAAGCTCGACAGCTTCAAGGCCTCGGTGGGCAAACTGGTGGCAGAGAAGTTCAGCGCCCGCTACGGCGACCTGTACAAGGACATCGCGGCCGTGCGCTGACCGCCACGCGTCACGTTGCACCACGTTGCACCACGCACCTCGTGTGCGTGGCGCACCGACCCTTGATTCACGGAGACCCGCCATGACGGCCACCGCCTGCACCAGCAGTGCAGACCTGCTCACCCGCGCCTGCCATGTGCTCGAACGGATCGCGATGATCCTGCTGGGTGTGATGACGACCCTCGTGCTGCTGCAGATCGTGGGACGCGACCTCTTCCAGGCCGGCTGGCCCTGGGCCGACGAGCTGGCCCGCTACAGCGGCCTGGGCCTGGTCTACCTGACCATTCCGCTGCTGCTGCAGCAGGACCGCCATGTGCGCGTCGACATGCTGTCCTCGCGGCTGCGCGGCGCGCCGGCCGTCGTGCTGTCGGTCATCAACGAGCTGCTGACGGTGGTGTTCTGCGCACTGTTCCTCTGGGGCGGCTGGGCCTTCATGCAGCGCGCGGCGAAGTTCTCGACACCCGCGCTGGGCCTGCCCAACTGGCTGTACTACCTGCCCGCGATGGTGGGGATGGTGTTCTTCACGCTGGTGGCCGTGCGCCGCCTGACCCGCGCGGTACGTGCTCGCCCGGTCGCGCCCGCGGCCCAGGGAGCCACGCCATGATGAGCCTGGCCGTGCTGGTGCTGTTTGTGGTGACGATGCTGATGGGCCTGCCGATCGCCGTGTCGATGGGTGTGTCGGCCGGGCTTGTGATCTGGTGGGCCGACCTGCCCCTGGCCGTCGTGGCGCAGCGCACCATCAACGCACTCGACTCGGTGCCGCTGCTGGCCGTGCCGATGTTCATTCTGGCTGCCGCACTGTTCGGCGCCTCGGGCATCACCGAACACCTGTTTGCGCTGATCCGCCTGGCCGTGGGCCGCATCCGCGGCGGCCTGGGCCATGTCACGGTGCTGGCCAACCTGGTGTTCTCGGGCATCTCGGGCGCGGCCCTGGCCGACATCGGCGCACTCGGCGGCACGCAGATCCGCGAGATGCGGGCACAAGGCTATCGCGACGAATTCGCCGCCGGCATCACGATGGCTGCGGCCACCATCGGGCCGATCTTCCCACCCAGCATCCCGCTCATCATCTTTGCTGCGGCCGCCGAGGTGTCCGCCGTCAAGCTGCTGCTGGCCGGCGCCATCCCTGCGCTGATCATCGCCGCCCTGCTGATGCTGCAGATCGGCATCATGGCGCGGCGCCAGAACCTGCCGCGCGACACGGTGGTCTTTTCCTGGGGCGCGCTGGCGCGGCGCACCGTGGTGGCCGCACCCGCACTGCTCGCCCCGGTGATCCTGGTGGGCGGGCTGGTCAGCGGCCTGTTCGGCCCGACCGAAGTGGCCGGCATCACCGTGCTTTACGCGCTGGTGCTCGGCACGCTGGTGTATCGGCGCCTGACCTGGGCGGCCGTGGTGGCCGCCGCACGCGAGACCGTGCACTCGACGGCCAGCGTGCTGTTCATCGTGGGATCGGCGGCGCTGTTCGCCTGGGTGCTGACGATCGATCAGGTGCCCACCCGGGCCAGTGAATTCCTGCTCGGACTGTCGCGTGATCCCGTCGTCCTGCTGCTGCTGGTGAACCTGCTGCTGCTGGTGGTGGGCATGGTGATGGAGTCGATCGCCGCCATCCTGATCCTCGCGCCCATCCTCACACCGGCCCTGCTGGCCGCCGGGGTCGACCCGGTGCAGCTGGGCGTGATCGTGGTGCTCAACCTGATGATCGGCCTGCTCACGCCGCCGGTGGGCATGAGCCTGTACATGGTGAGTTCGATCGCACGCATGCCGATGCACCGTGTCGTGACCGGTGCCCTGCCCTTCCTGTTTGCCCTGCTGGTGTCGCTGGCAGTGGTGACCTTCGTGCCGGCCGTGTCCACATGGCTGCCCAACCTGCTCGTGAACTGATGGAAGCCCTTGCGATGACCCTGCCCGTGCCCACCCCGTCCTGTTGCTCCCTCATGCCGGGTGCGACCTTCCTGCGCGAGGCGCAGCCATGAGCCGACACCTTGGCGAGATCCGCCAGCTCGGCTATGTCGTGCCCGACATCGAGGCCGCGATGGACCACTGGAGCCGGGTGCTCGGCGTGGGCCCGTGGTTCTACAACCCCCGCGTGCCGATCCGCAACTACGTCTACCGAGGCGAAGCGCACGAGCCGCACAATTCGGTCGCCCTGGCCAATGCCGGCGGCGTGCAGGTCGAGCTGATCCAGACGCGCAACGACGTGCCCTCGATGTACCGCGACTTCCAGCAAGGCGGGCGCAGCGGTTTGCAGCATGTGGCCTACTGGACCGAAAGCTACGACAGCGATCTTGCACGCCTGCTGTCGCTGGGCTGGCAACCGGTGATGCAGGGTGAGGTCGGCGAGCGCGGGCGCTTCATCTACTTCGACACCGAGTTCCACCCCGGTGCCGTGATCGAGCTGTCGGAGGTGGCCGGACCCAAGGGCCGCATGTTCCAGCTCATCCGTGAGGCCAGCGTCGACTGGGATGGCCAGGACCCGGTGCGCCCCTTTCCCGACCTGAGCCGCCTGTGAACACCCTGCACGCCACCTACCTGATCGAAACGCCGCTGGAGCCGGCCGCCGTGGCCGAGGTGCTGGCCGGCGAGCAGAGCAGCGGCACCTTCGTGCGTGTCGAGGGCGAAAGCGACGAGCTGCGCTTGCGCAGCCGGGCTGGTGTCGAACACATCGAAGAACTCGAACCTGCACCGGCGCCCAGCCTGCCCAGCCAGTGGATCGAGCGGCAAGGACTGCGTGGCCCGTGGCGCCGTGCCCGGGTGAGGGTGGCCTTTCCGCTGGCCAACATCGGCCACAACCTGCCCACGCTGGCCGCCACCGTGGCCGGCAACCTGTACGACCTGGGTGAAACCACCGGCGTGCGACTGGAGCATCTGCAGGTGCCGGCCCCCTGGCGCGCCGGCTTCGAGCGCCCTCGCCATGGCGTGGCCGGCACGCGTGCGCTGGCTGGCGTGCCCCATGGGCCGCTGGTGGGCACGATCATCAAGCCCAACGTGGGCCTGAGCGCCGAGGGCACCGCCGCGCTCGTTGCCCGCCTGTGCGAAGCGGGGGTCGACTTCATCAAGGACGACGAGGTCAACGCCAACAGCGAGCACGCACCCATCGACACTCGCATCCGCGCCGTGATGGCCGAGGTGCGCCGCTGGCGTGAGCGCAGCGGCAAGCAGGTGCTGGTGGCCTTCAACATCACCGACGAACACGATGCCATGCTGCGGCACGCCGAGCTGGTCGCGCGCGAGGGCGGGCACTGCGTGATGGCCAGCCTCAACTGGTGCGGGTTCAGCGCGATCCAGGCGCTGCGGCGGCACAGCGATCTGATCGTGCATGGCCACCGCAACGGCTTCGGCATGTACTCGCGCCATCCGGCCCTGGGCATGGACTTCCAGCCCTACCAGCTGATGTGGCGGCTGGCCGGTGTGGACCACATGCATGTGCACGGGCTGGCCGGCAAGTTCTCTCAAGCGGACGATGAGGTAGTGCGTTCGGCACGCGACTGCCTCACGCCGCTGGCCGATGCGGCCGACCTCGGCGACCGTGTCATGCCGGCGTTTTCGTCCGGGCAGTGGGCCGGCACCCTGCCCGCCACCGTGCAGGCGGTGCCGGAGGCTGACCTGCTGTTCATGGCCGGCGGCGGCATCCTGGCGCACCCGGGTGGCGCGGCCGCCGGCGTGGCCAGCCTGCGTCAGGCCTGGGCTGCGGTGCGTGACGGCCAGCCGCTCGACGCCGCCGCAGCGTCATGCCCCGAGCTGCGCGCCGCACTCGACTTCTTCGGCAAGGCCCATGGCTGAACCGGCCGTGCACTACGCGTACTACGGTGACGACTTCACCGGCGCCACCGACACGCTGTCCACCGTGGCCCGCGGCGGCCTGCGCGCCATGCTGTTCCTGGGCGTACCGCAGGATCGGCACCTTCAGGCCACCGGGCCGCTGGACGTGGTGGGAGTGGCCGGCGCGGCGCGTTCGCTCGACCCGGAACGCATGAGCATGGCACTCAAACCGGTGGCGCGCTTTCTTGCGGCGACCGGCGCCCGGGTGATCCACTACAAGTGCTGCTCGACCTTTGACAGCGCGCCGCAGGTGGGCAACCTTGCCACCGCGGTGCGCCTGATGCGCCGTGCCGCACCCGAGCCCGGGCTGCTTGCCATCCTGGGCGGCCAGCCCAGCCTGGGGCGCCATTGCGCGTTCGGTCACCTGTTTGCCGCCGCGGGACAGGGCGGTCCCGTCCACCGCATCGACCGGCATCCCACGATGAGCGTGCACCCGGTCACGCCGATGCATGAGGCGGACCTGCGGCGCCACCTGGCAGCACAAGGGCTGGATGACCTGGCCCTGGTCGACTGGCGCAGCATCCGCGGCGGCGATGCCGAGCTGCAGCGGGCCGTCCAGGACGGCCTGGCGTCACATCCGGCCGGTATCCTGTTCGACGTGCTGAGTGCCGACGACCTGCCGCCGCTCGGCCGCATGCTGTGGCGCGAGGCAGCGCGAGCGCCCCTGCTGGCCGTGGGTGCCAGCAGCGTGGCCCAGGCTCTGCTGAGCCACTGGCCCGGCGACCCGGCTCGACGCGAGGCGCGGCACACACCCGGCATTGCGCCCGCCACCGGGCCGGTCTTCGTGCTGGCAGGCAGCCTCTCGCCGGTGACCGCCGCACAGGTTCAGCGCGCCGGACCATCGTTCGAACGGCTGGCCCTGGATGCACAGGCGCTGGTCGCGAGCGACCACGAAGTCGAGCGTGTGGCCGGACAGGCCGCCGGCTTGCTGCAGCAGGGATGCTCGGTGCTGGCCCACACGCCCAGCCAGCACGACCTCAGCCTGCCATCACACGAGCTCGCACAGGCCTGTGCGCGCCTGCTCGCCCGCACGGTGCGGCTGGCACCGCAGGTGCGCCGTGTCGGCGTGGCCGGCGGCGACAGCTCCAGCCATGCCGTGCTGGCCCTGGGCGCGTGGGGGCTGAGCCACGCCGGCAGCCTGTCCCCGGGCGTGAGCCTGGTCCGGGCCCATGCCGAGCAGGCCCCGATCGACGGCCTCGAGCTGATGCTCAAGGGCGGCCAGATGGGGCCACCCGATCTTTTCGAGCGGCTGCTGCAAGGCAGCGACGAGACCTGAAGGCTCTGGCCCGACGCGCACGATACTGTGGCCTCAGCAGAACAGGCCCCAGCAGATGCTCACCATTCGACCCGCCGATTTCCCCACTGACCGAGACGACGTGATCGCGATCTTTCGCGAGTACGTCAGCAGCCCCTCCGTGAGCCTGGACTTCCAGGACTATGAAACCGAGTTTGCCGGCCTTCCCGGCCACTATGCGGCGCCGAAGGGCTGCCTGCTGCTCGCACGCGATGGCACGCACGTGCTCGGCTGCGCCGCACTGCGACGCGTGGACGACCTGCGCTGCGAGATGAAGCGGGTCTACGTGCGGCCGGTCGCACGCGGCCGGCAGGCAGGACGCCTGCTGGTCGAGGCCATCGTGCAGGAAGCACGCCGCGCCGGCTATGCCCGCATCTGCCTGGACGTCCTGCCCGAGTTCACCGCCGCGCGCAAGCTGTACAACTCCCTGGGCTTTGTGCCTGCCGAGCCGGTGAGCCACAACCCGGTGCCGGGCACGGCGTTCCTGGCGCTGGATCTGTAGCCATTGACTGAGCGGGGGTCAGGTGGAGGTTGCCCCACCCCCTCTCCCTCCCCCCCCGTCCCCGGGGGCGAGGGAGTCATTC
>CBFGPV010000076.1:0-18511 GCA_965650765.1 uncultured Burkholderiales bacterium | reverse complement strand
CCATGGCCTTGCGCATCGTTCGACTGGGTTCACCCCGCCTGCCTGACGAAGGCACCCGCATCGGCACGGTGCGCCGTCCGCCGCGCGGTGTGCCGCGCAGCGAGTTCGCCAGCGGGAACTGGTACGACGTGTGGTTCCCGACCCTGTCACCCAGCGTCGAGACGATGAAGCTCGGGCAGGCGGCCGACACACCCCAGCAATGGCGTGCCTTCGAGCGCAAGTACCGCGCAGAGATGGCCGCCCCCGAGGCTGCCCACGCCATCGCGCTGCTGGCCACGCTGTCGCGCCAGGCCAACCTGTCGGTGGGCTGCTACTGCGAGCAGGAGGAACGTTGCCATCGCTCCATCCTGCGCGCGCTGCTGCAGGATCAGGGCGCCGACTTCGCCTGAGCCAGCCTGCCCAGCACCCGGGCGGCGCGACGGATCGAGTCGCGCAGCCGGCCGCCGGCCGGGCGCTCCACCGGGTCGCGCTGCGCAAACGACGGCCGATGCACCGTGCTGCCTTCGCGGATCTTGCGCTGCAGTTGCAGCACGCCGTAGAGCAGGGCCTCGGGCGTGGGGGGGCAGCCGGGCACATAGACGTCGACCGGCAGGATGCGATCCACCCCCCGCACGACGGCATAGCCGTGGTGGTAGTAGCCGCCTCCGTTGGCACATGACCCCATCGAGATGACGTACCGCGGTTCGGCCATCTGGTCGTAGACCTTGCGGATGGCGGGCGCCATCTTGTTCGTCAGCGTGCCGGCGACGATCATCAGGTCGGCCTGTCGCGGGCTGGCCCGCGGGATCATGCCGAAACGGTCGAAGTCATAGCGCGAGGCCGAGGTGTGGATCATCTCCACCGCGCAGCAGGCCAGGCCGAAGGTCAGGTACCACAGGCTGCCGCTGGTGGCGGCACGCACCAGATCGTCGGTGCGCGCCAGCAGGTAGCCGTGTTCGGCCAGTGCATTCGCGGAGGAGGGAAGGAAGTCGTGTGCATCAGCGGACATGCCCGTCAGCGTAGGCTGCGGTCGCCGCGGTGTCTTGAACGAATCGGACATGTGCCGGCCGGAAGGCCCAGTAGCCGGCCTGCTTGTCGACCAGGCAACGACGAAGCTGCGCAGGACCGTGGGCCGTGGCCTCGCGGAACTCTCGCGCCATGTGCGCCTGATCCGAGAAGCCACCGCCATGGGCCAGTTCGGCGATGGGCCGGTCCGAGGCGGCTTGTGCCGTCCCGGCCAGTGCCTGCATGGCGGTTTCGACACGCTTGATGCGCTGCCATGTCTTGGGCGGCAGGCCAAGGACCTCATTGAAGCGACGCTGGAACTGGCGGCAACTCAGCGCGGACATCGCTGCGACGGCTTGCACCGCATGGCCCTCCAGCAGTGCCGCCATCCAGCCGGTGGCTGCGGCTGGCGCACGTGCCGCAGGCAGCTCGGTCGCCGCGAGTGCGCCAGCGGCATCGGCCGAGCGAAGCTGGCGCGCCAGGCGCGTGAGCAGCGTTTCGCAGGCTGCCACGCCTGTCAGGTCGTGCAGGCCGTCCCGCAGCGAGGGTGCCGACAGGCCGCACCACGCCGGCAGGGCCCAGGGCTGCAGCACGATGCAGGCCGAGTGCAGTCGCCCCTGCGTGCGGGTGGCCAGGGCGGCCGTGAACGGACCGGTGGCAAAGGCGCCGGGCAAGGGCTCGGCGGCAGGGGTGTCGAGGTGGACCTGGCCGTCGAGGATCAGATTGATGCTGGCATAGACATTGGCCGGCACCCAGGCGTCGAGCGCAGGCGCGCCGTCGGGCCGGCGACGGACCACCACACACACGACGCCGCACCGCTGCGCGCCCGGCCAGGTGATGACCTCGACCGATTCGTCGCAGGGAGCCTGGCCGGCCATCAGCCCAGCACCAGCGGGCCTCCCTTGGCCAGGGCGCGCTGATAGGCGGGCCGGGCGTGGATGCGCGCAAGGAAGTCGGTGAGCTTCGGGTAGCTGGCGTCCAGCCCGCCGCGTGCGGCCGAGGCTTCGAGCGGGAAGCTCATCTGGATGTCGGCCACGCTGAACTCGGGGCCGGCAAACCAGGGTCGTGTGGCCAGTTCAGCTTCCATGTACTGCAGGTGGCGCTTGATGTTGGGTGTGACGATCATCGCCTTGGCCTTGCCGGCGATGGCCGCGGCAATCGGGCGCACCAGCAGCGGCGCCTTGCGCTCGATGGTGTCGAACACCAGCTTCATCAGCAGCGGCGGCATCGCGCTGCCTTCGGCAAAGTGCATCCAGTAGGTGTAACGCAGCCACTCGGGGCTGCCGCTGGCCGGCTTGAGGCGGCCCTGGCCGTGGCGTTCGACCAGGTACTCCAGGATCGCCCCCGACTCGGCCAGCACCAGCTCACCCTCGACAATCACCGGCGACTTGCCCAGCGGATGCACCTTCTGCAGCGACGGGGGCGCGAGCATGGTCTGCGGGTCGCGCTGGTGGTGTTCGATCCGGTAGGGCAGGCCCAGCTCTTCCAGGAGCCACAGCACACGCTGCGAACGGGAGTTGTTCAGGTGGTGCAGAACGATCATCGACGGGCCCGGCGCAGGTTGAAAAGCGCCAAGCATGCCATGAGATCAACTGCCGGGGGTGTCCGAGGGGGATGGGTCGGCGCTGGCCGGGTCGGCCGCGTCCGTGGGGTCGGCCGCCTCGGTGGCCGCGGTCTCGGCGGCCGGTGCCGGCACGGGCGGCTTGAGCATGTCGATGTGCAGGATGCCGTCTTCGTCGTAGGGGTCACCGGCCGGTGAAAAGCCGAAACCGGCATAAAAGCCCTGCAGATGGGCCTGTGCCGAAATGCGGATGCCCGAGCGGGGGTACAGCACCTCGGCGCGTTCGACGGCCTCCTTGACGATGCGCCGGCCCAGGCCGGTGCCGCGATGGGCCGCGCTGGTCATGATGCGCCCGATCGACACCTCGGTGAACTTGGTGCCCGGGTCCAGCACCCGCAGGCTGGCGGCGAGGCTGCGCTTGCCGTCCACCGTGTCCCACACCACCAGGTGCCAGGCCACCTTGTCCAGGCCGTCCGCCTCCTGGTAGGCACAGCGCTGCTCGACCACGAACACCGCTTCCCGTGCGGCGATCAGGTCGTAGAGGTCTTCGGCCTTCAGGCCGGGAAATCGAACCCATTGAGAAGTAAGCATGGGCGTATTGTGAGGGTTGTGCCGGTGCGGCGTGGTGCATCCTGCTCCGGTAGAGTGTCGCCTTTGCCCAACGCCGCGGCGCGGCATGGCGCACCGGCGTCTGGGGCATTCCCGGAAGTTCCCCCCATGTCAGACGACTACCAGATCGAGATCCCGGCGTCCTTCCAGGCGCTGTACGTGGACACCCGCGGGCGCCTGAGCGTGCCGCTGGCCGACTACCGGGCGCGCTACGAACTGTGTGAAGACCTGGCCCAGCACCTGGTCGATGTGGCGCGTGACATCCACTGGCGCATGGACCTGCCCGAAACCGAGGTGCTGACCCGCTGCCAGCAGGGGCTGCTGGCCGACTCCGGCCAGGTCAACGAGGCCGAGGCCCGCTGGGTGGTGCGTCGCCTGGCCGAACTGCTGGGCTGGGATGCGGCCTGGGGGCGGCCGGACTGAGCCCGTCGGCCGCAGGCGGCGCGCCATCGCGCCAGTCGGCCCAGTCCTCGCCGAACAGTTCGACCGGGTGGGGGGTGCGTTCCGAGCCATTGCCGCAGGCCAGCGAACCGGCCGGGCAATACAGGTCGCAGCCCCAGCAGTTGCGTTCGGGGTGTGCGGGACGGATCGGGAACTTCCTGGCCATGGTGTAGCGGGTGCGGCATAGTGTGCTGCCGGGAGTACGCATGCGTCTTGGCCGGGATCAAACCATCGGCACGGCGATGCGGCGTGTCGTCTGAATGGGCATGGCGGAGCTGGTGAGACCCGGAATGGACGGAATGAAGATCGCGATCTTTGGTGCAGGTGCGGTGGGCTGCTACTACGGTGGCATGCTGGCGCGGGCCGGGCAGGAGGTGGTGCTGGTCGGGCGCGCGCAGCATGTCGATGCGGTGCAGCGCGACGGGCTGCTGCTCGAGACCCAGGCCTTCACCGAGCGGGTGCGGCTGTCGGCCAGCACCGAGGCGGCGGCGGTGGCCGGTGCCGGTCTGGTGCTGGTGTGCGTGAAGTCGACCGCCACCGACGACGCTGCCAACCAGTTGCGGGCCCACCTCGCGCCGTCGACCCGTGTGCTGAGTCTGCAGAACGGGGTCGACAATGCGCCGCGGCTGTCGGCGGCGCTGGGCCGCGAGGTCTTGCCTGCGGTGGTGTACGTGGCTGCGGCCATGTCCGGAGCGGGCCATGTGAAGCACAACGGCCGTGGCGAGCTGGTCATCGGTGAGGCCGAAGACGCTCAGGCGCTTGTGCAGCTGTTCGGCCAGGCCGGCGTGAGCGTGCAGGTATCTGCCAACGCCGTCGGGGCCCTGTGGTTCAAGCTGATCCTGAACTGCGCATGGAATGCGCTGTCGGCGATCACCCAGCGGCCCTATGGCGAACTGGCTCCGGCCAGTGGCGTGCAGGCCGTGATGCGCGATGTGGTCGATGAATGCCTGGCGGTGGCCCGGGCCAGCGCGGTGGACGTTCCCGGCGATGTGTGGGCGGCGGTGCAGGGAATCGCCCGCACCATGCCGATGCAGCGCTCATCGACGGCGCAGGATCTGGCGGCCGGCAAGCCCAGCGAGATCGATCACCTCAATGGATACATCGTGCACCAGGGCCAGTTGCTGGGCGTGCCCACGCCGGTCAACCGCACGCTGCACAGCCTGGTGCGCCTGCTGGAGTCGGCGCCCCGGCCCGCGTGAACCTTCCCTTCGACAGGAGCCCCGTTGCCATGCACCCCGCCGACATCCTGACCCATCACGACCAGGCCACGCTGTGGCCCCAGCCCGCCTCGCGCCAGCCGGACTTCGATCTTGCCGCCGCCTACCGCGTGGCGCTGGCGGTGCGACAACAGCGCATCGATCGCGGTGAAACGCCGGTGGGCTTCAAGGTCGGTTTCACCAACCGGGGCATCTGGGCGCGCTATGACGTTTTCGCTCCGATCTGGGGCACGGTGTGGAACACCGGCATGCAGCTGGTCGATGACCACGGCGAACTGTCGTTGCAGGGCTGCTGCCAGCCCCGCCTCGAACCCGAGGCCGTGTTCGGCCTGCGTGCCACACCGCCTCAGGGCGCCACGCTGGCCGAGCTGTTCGACTGCCTGGACTGGGTGGCCCCGGGTTTCGAGATCGTGCAGTCGCACCTGGCCGACTGGAAGTTCAAGGCGCCCGACACGGTGGCCGATGGTGGCCTGCATGCGCGGCTGGTCGTGGGCACACGCGTCGCGGTGGCGCAGGTGGCCACCACGCCCGAAGCCTTTGACGCCCTCCTGGCCCAGGCCGGTGTCGTGCTGACCTGCGACACGCGCGAAGTCGAGCGTGGGCACGGGGCGAACGTGCTGGGCTCGCCCCAGCAGGCGCTGCATCACTTCCTGCTCGAGCTCCAGCGCTGCCCCGGTGCACCCGAACTGCTGCCGGGCGATGTGGTCACCACCGGCACCTGGACCGACGCCTGGCCCATCGCGGCCGGCCAGACCTGGGCGGCGGCGTTCGATGCGCCGCTTGCGCCGCTGTCGGTGCGCTTCACTGCGTGAGGTCCTCGCGGGCCTGGGCGAGGATCCACTGCGTGAAGGCCTCCACGGCCGGGTCATCGTCGCGTGCACGGTGCGAGCACACGTAGTAGCCGCGACCGGTGGACACGCACAGCGCAAAGGGTTGCACCAGCTCACCACGCGCCAGCTCGGCTTCGACCAGACAGGGCTGCAGGATGGCCGCGCCCATGCCGTCGCATGCAGCCACGATCATATTGTTGCTGAGGTCGAACCCGCTGCCCAGCCGCAGCCGCGGCGCGTCGACCCGTGCGGCCGCAAGCCACAGCCGCCAGTTGTCGGGAAAGTTGGTGTGGTGCAGCAGCACCTGCTTCACCAGGTCGCCGGGCGTGGTCAGCCGTGAGGCGATCTCGGGGGTGCAGACCGGTGTGATCTCGCGGCCGAGCAGGTAGCGGGCCGACACGTTGCGCGGCCAACGCCTGTCGGGGCGCTTCAGCTCGATCCAGACGTCCACATCGTCGCGCTGGAAGTCTTCGTTGTGCCGGTACTGCCGCAGTTCGACGTCGATGCCCGGGTGCGCGGCATGGAAACGCTTGAGTCGCGGCATCAACCAGCGTGTGCCCAGCGTGGGCACCACACTCACCCGCAGCGCATGGCGCTGCAGCGGTGCACGCTGCAGCTCGATGAAGGCCTGTTCGAGCTGCAGCACGCCGGGTTCGATGCGCGCCCGCAGCGCCTGAGCCTGCGCATTGGGCACCACGCCCTGTGCGCCGCGCTCGAACAGTGAACAACCCAGGCGCTTCTCGAGCCGCAGCACGGCCCGGCTCACCGCGGCCTGGGTGACGCACAGCTCCTCGGCCGCCTGGCGCATCGTGCCCCGCCTGCACACGGCCAGGAAGGCATGCAACTCCACGAGCGAGGCGGATCGGTATTTCATGGTGATGACATTATGGCAACACCATGAACGGATTTGTCGATTCCGCCAGCGGCATCGGGCTCGTACGCTGAAGGCCTTGTTCATCGCATCGACGTGCTCACCGTGGAATCGAATCCTTTTGTCAGCCTGGTCCCGCCCCGCACCGCGCCCATCGCGCTGGTGTGCGATTCACCGCACAGCGGGATCTGGTACCCCGACGACTTCGGACACAGCGTGGCCTTGTCCGACCTGCGCAAATGCGAAGACACCTTGGTGGAGGCCTTGTGGTCGCAGGTGCCCGACGTCGGCGGCACCTTGATCCACGCGCGCTTCCCGCGCAGCTACATCGACGTCAACCGGGCCGACACCGATGTGGAAGTCGACATGCTGAGCGAGCCCTGGCCCGCCGAAGCACGCCCCTCCGAGCGTTGCCTGACGCTGGGCAACGGGCTGGTGTTCAGCAAGACGACCACGCTGGCGCGCATCTACGATCGCAAGCTCAGCGTGCGGGAGGTGCAGCAACGCATCGATGCCTGCTGGGTGCCCTACCGCGCCGCGCTGCGCAACACCCTGCGAGCCACACGCACCGTCTTCGGACGGGCGTGGCACCTGAACCTGCACTCGATGCCCAGCAATGCCTACGAGCGCCTGGGGCGCACGTCCGCGGTGCCGCTGGCCGATGTCGTGCTCGGTGACCTGCACGGCCGCTCGTGCTCATCGGGCTTTGCGCAGTGCGTCAGCGAGGCCTTCCGTGCCCTGGGCTACCGGGTCGCACTGAACGATCCGTATGCCGGCCAGGACATCGTGCGCGAGCACGGGCAACCTGCCACAGGCGTCGAAAGCCTGCAGATCGAGATCAATCGCAAGCTGTACCTGAACGAAGAGACCCGCCTGCCCAATGCGGGCTACATGCGCACGCACGAGGACATTGGCCGTGTGCTTCGGGAGGTCGCCGACTACATCCAGGCCGAAATGGGCCGCCTGCCAACCGCTCAACCCACGGAGACCACACCATGAGCACCCACTTCACACGACGCCACGTCCTGGGGTCCACCGCCGGCCTGTTCGGCAGCGCGCTGCTGCCGGCCTGGGCACAGGCGCCACGCTATCCGCAGCGGCCCATCACGCTGGTGGTGCCGTTCGCGCCGGGTGGTTCGGTGGACATCTCCGGCCGCGCGATCGCCGATCGCCTGGGCAAGGTGCTCGGCCAGACCATCGTCATCGACAACCGGGGAGGAGCGGGCGGGGCCATCGGCAGCTCGCATGTCGCCAAGGCGGCGCCCGATGGCTACACGCTCATCGTCACGTCGCAGACGACCCATGCCGTCAACCCGGCGGTGTCAGCCAGTCTGCCGTACAACGCCGAGACCGACTTTGCGCCGGTCACGCTGATCGACCGCCTGGCGAACGTGCTGCTGATCAATGCCGCGCTGCCGGTCAGGACCTTCGAGGAGTTCGTCGCCTACACGCGGGCCAACCCGGACAAGTGGAACTACGCCAGCTCGGGCAACGGCTCGGTGGCGCACCTGAGCATGGAGCTGCTCAAGGCCAAGATGGGGCTGGGACTCACGCACGTCCCCTACAAGGGGGCCGGCGTGGCGCTGAACGACCTGCTGGCCGGGCTCGTCCAGGTGACCTGGAACAACCTGACGTCCAACCTTTCGAACATCGCCAACGGCAAGCTCAGGGCGCTGGCGGTGGCCGCCCCCCAGCGCGTGGCGCAACTGCCCTCGGTGCCGACCTTTGCCGAACTGAAGCTGCCTGAGCTGAACCACACATCGTGGACTGGCCTGGCGGCGCCCGCCGGCACCCCGGACGCTGTCATCACGCGGTTGTTCGACGGCATGCGCACGGTGCTGAGCGACCCCGGGGCCAAGCCGGCCTGGGAGGCACGCGGCGCGATCCTGCCCGAAGTCATGACCCCGGCCCAGTACAGGCAGGAGATCGCCGAGCGCATCCAGTTCTACCGAAACGTCATCAAGACGAACCGGATTGCGTTGACCTGATGCTCAGGGCCGCCCGGCGCCGGGCCGGGCGGCATGAGGGCCTTGTCATGGGGGTCGCGCGGGTTGTGCGGGACGGGCTTCGGCACCGTCCTGCATCGCCGCGCCATGCGCACCAAGGGGCGGTGGAGATGTCTTTCAATCGTCGCAATCTGATCTGTGCGGTCTCGGGCCTGCTGCTGGCGCCGTTGTCGGGGCGGGCCGCCACGCGCCAGCCGCCCTTGACGCTGCTGGATGCCTTCACGGCCGGCAGCAACTCCGACTACTTCTCCCGGGCCTTGGCCGTCGACCTGGCCCGGGCCATGGCGCGACCGGTGCTCGTCGAGAACCATGCGGGCGGTGGAGGGGCGGTGGGCGCCGAGCTGCTGGCGCGGTCGCCGGCCGACGGCAACGTGGTCGGCATGGCCTCGGTCAGCACCCTGGTGTCCAACCCGGCCGTCAACCGCAAGCTGCGTTACGACCCGCTGAATGACTTCACGCTGCTGACCACACTCGTCACCGTGCCAAGCGCCACCGTGGTGCCAGCGGACTCGCCGCTGCGCAGCCTGGAGGACACGATCGAGGCGGCCCGGTTGCGGCCCCGGGCGCTGACCTTCGGCAGCCCGGGCGTCGGGTCCGCCGGGCATGTGCAGCTGGCGTACTTCTCGCACCTGGCGGGAGTGGCCTTCAACCATGTGCCCTATCGGGGCGGCGGCCCGATGCTGATCGACCTGCTCGCCGGGCGGATCGACGTGGCCAGCGGCAACATGCCCTTGCTGATGCCGCATGTCCGCCAGGGGCGGCTGCGTGTGCTGGCGGTGCGCAGCCTGGAGCGCCTGCCCTCGCTGGCGCACGCGCCCACCTTCAAGGAGCTGGGCTTCGAGGCGGTGAGCCATCCGCTGTGGTTCGGCCTGGTGGGGCCGGCCGGCATGCCGCAGCCCGTGGCAGACGCCCTGAGCGACGCCACCCGGCAGGCGGTGCAGTCCGACGCCTTCCGGCACAAGGCGATCTCGGTCGCAGCCACGGTGGAAACCAGCACGCCGCTGGCCTTTCGCGAGCGGGTGGATCGCTGGCTCCGCACCTACCGGGAGATGGTGCGTGTGGCCCGTGTGCAGCCCGAGCAGTCCACGCGCACCCGAGCCGTCGGGCCGATGAACGCCGGCCGGGGTGTGCCCCGGCAGGGAGCCTGAATCATGAAACACCTGATCCTGGGATTCGTGCTGGCCGCCAGCCTGTTGGCCGCCGCATTTTCACCGCTGCATGCAGCCGTGCCGGCCGTGCCGGGTGTCACGGGCGATCGTGTGCTGCTGGGGCAGTCGGCAAAGCTCAGTGGCAGTGCCGGCACGTTTGCCGGGCGCCAGTACCGCGACGGCCTGTTGCTGGCCTTCGAGGCGGCCAACCGTGCCGGCGGCGTGCATGGCCGGCGCATCGAACTGCTGACCCTGGACGACATGAACATCGCGGACAAGGCGCTGGCCAACACCCGCGAGCTGATCGACGACCGACGCGTGTTTGCGCTGGTCGGCTACACCTTCACCGACCCGGTGCGGGCTGCACTGCCTTCGATCCATGCCGCACGCGTGCCGCTGGTGGGGGCCTATACCGGCGTGCCCGAGCTGTATGACGGCAGCCTGCCGATGGTGTATTCGCTGCGTGCCAGCTTCGACGACGAGCTGGCCGCAATCGTGCGCCACATCGAGACCGTCGGGTATGACCGGCTGGCGATGATCCACTACGCGACCTCGGTCGGAGGGCGCCTGCGCGACGACATCCAGGCGCGCCTGGCCGCCACAGGCCGAACCCTGTCGGCCGTTGGCGCGATGCCGATCAACGCCAGCGACTATCTCGCCGCGGCACGCCAGGCCGTGCAGGCGCTGAACGCACGGTGCCCGAAGCTCGTGATCCTGGGTGTGTCCGGCCGCGACGCGGCGGCCATCGTGCAGGCCATGGCCCAGGGGGCCTGCCCGCCAGCGCAGTTCATCGCGCGCAACATCGTGGACATCGGCCTGCTGCAGACTGCACTGGGTGACGCGGCGCGCGGCATCATCGTGACCCAGGTCGTGCCCAATCCGACCCGTGGCCAGCATCCGCTGGTGGTCGGCTATCGCTCGCTGCTGAAGGAGCGCGATGCCGCAGGGCGCCCCGATTTCACCGAGTTCGAGGGCTACATCGCCGGCCGGGTGGTCGTGACGGCGCTGCAGCGTGCCGGGCGCACGCTGGACCGCGCAGCCTTCATGCGGGCGCTCGAAGCCACCACGCTGGAGGGCCCCGGCCACTATCGCATCCGTTTCGGCGCCGGCGTGCGTGCCGGCAGCCGCTACACCAACATCGTGATGGTTTCGGACGCCGAGCGCATCACGGACTGAGGGCCGCGCCCCCTGATCACGGCGTGGCCGTCTGGTAGCCGACCTTGCCGAGGTTGTCGAAGCGGCCGGCGGCATCCAGGCCCACGCGGTACTTGAAGGTGCCGATGGTCTGGTCGCCATGCGCGCCGGCCAGGCGGGTCATCGGGCCGGTGTCCTGGCCGCCCGAGGTGGCGAAGTCCAGCAGCATCACCGCATTGCCGGCATCGTCGCGCACGAAGACCTCGGCATTGGGGAAGTTGTCGCCGCGCACCGCACCGCTGAACTCGATGGCATTGCCCCGGAACACCGCTTCGAAGTCGACGAAGGTGTCGATCTCGGGTGCGCCGGGCACCATCGGGTTGGCGCCGGCGGTCTGGGCGGTGAAGCGCACCTTGTCCAGCGTGCGGGTGGCCACGGCCACTGACGAGGTGACCTTCGAATAATGCCGGCCCAGCGCTTCGGCCACCGCGGCACCAGCGCCCAGGTAGGCCGTACCCGAGCTGCAGGCCTTGACGTTGCCCACCGACTCGGGGGCGAATTCCACCGCACCGATGGTGCGCGCGGTGGCCTTCAGGCTGGTCGAGGCACCCGAGCGGTTGTCGCCTTCGAAGCCACCACCGAACGTGGCAAACGGGGCATAGCGGCGGAAGATCAGGGTGTAGGGCATGAGGTTCTCCGTGGTTGGGGTGTGCCGTCATGCTCGCGGGCCGTGGTTTCAGGTGCGCTTCACGCCGGCACCGGCCGTGTTGCATTTGTTTCGGCGCGGCATGCGCTGGCACCGATGAAACAATCGAAACACCGTGGCGATCCCGGCGAAGCAGACCTGAAACCACGGCCCGCGAGACTTCCGGCACTGAATCAACACCTTGACCGGGAGCCTGCCGTGATCGTTTTCATGATGACCTTGATGGGGGTGATGCTGTCTGCGATGACCTCCGGATTTGCCGTGGTGCTGTCCTTGCGTGTCGGCTTGCTGCCGCCGCTGGCCGAGCTGGCCGTGTCCGGTGGCG
The DNA here is from genome assembly GCA_965650765.1 of uncultured Burkholderiales bacterium. GTDB lineage: Bacteria > Pseudomonadota > Gammaproteobacteria > Burkholderiales > Burkholderiaceae_C > Caldimonas. The sequence continues at coordinate 6,679 of CBFGPV010000076.1, read as the reverse complement.
ACTCGCCGCTGCTGTGGGCCTGGGGCCTGGCCTTCCTGCTGGTGTCGGGGCCGGTGATGGCGCTGATGTGGCGCTGGGCGCGTGAAATGCACAACGATCTGAGCCAGGTGACGCCGCGCTGCCACGTCAATCTGGGATAGTCTGGCGCAACGCCATTGCTCGGCACGCAGGTGCCGCTCCTCGACCATGCCGTTGCCCTCTTCCGCCCGCATGTTGCGGGCCCGTCGCCTGGGCCTGGCCCTGATCCTTGCCGGCCAGTGCGTGTGGGCGGCCGCCTTCGACCTGCAGGGCCACCGCGGTGCCCGCGGGCTGGCACCCGAGAACACGATGGCCGGGTTCGAGCGCGCCCTCGAGGTGGGTGTGAGCACGCTGGAGCTGGACGTGGCCATCACCGCCGATGGTGTGCCGGTGATCACCCATGACCCCGCGCTGAACCCTGACCTCACCCGCGATGCCTCCGGCCAGTGGCTGCCCGCGCGCGGGCCGCTGGTGCACCGTCTCACGCGGGAGCAGTTGCGCGCTTTTGATGTGGGCCGCATCCGGCCGCAGTCCACCTATGCGCGCGACTTTGCACAGCAGCAGCCGCGTGACGGCGAACGCATTCCGGCACTGGCCGAGCTCTTCGAGTGGCTCAAGTCGCGCGGTGCCAATGCGGTGCGGCTGAACATCGAGTTCAAGATCAACCCGACACGCCCCGACGACACGGCCGACCCGGCCGCCTTCGTGAAGGCCGTGCTGGCGCAGGTGGACGCCTACGGGCTGCGTCCGCGCGTGACCTTCCAGAGCTTCGACTGGCGCCCACTGCAGGTCGCGCAGGAGCTCGCCCCCGACGTGGCCACGGCCTACCTGAGTGCACAGCGGCCGCGCTTCGACACCATCAGCGACGGTGCCTGGACGGCCAGCTACCTGCTGGTGCGCCATGGCAGCGTGCCGGCCATGGTGAAGGCGGCGGGTGGCCGGCTGTGGTCGCCGAACTTCAATGACCTGACGGCCGCGCTCGTCAAGGAGGCGCAGCAACACGGCCTGAAGGTCATCCCCTGGACGGTCAACGAGCCGCGCGACATGGAGCGGCTGATCGGCTGGGGGGTCGACGGCCTCATCACCGACTACCCCGATCGGCTGCGCGAGGTGATGGCGCGCAGCGGCCTGGCCTTGCCGGCCCCGCTCACGCGCTGAGCGGGTCGGCGCCGCCCGTGACCGGCTGCTCGCGGCGCGGCACGTCGATGATCAGGCCGGGACGAAACCCGTCCTGCTCGCCCTTGCTGGCATAGCCCAGCGGGTTGGCCACCACCCGGCAGCGATAGCGGCGGCCCTGGTGCACACCTTCGGCCAGGTAGTCGATCGGGCAGTGCAGATGGCCGTGCAGCCACAGGTCGGCGTGGGGCAGCAGGTGGTCCAGTGCATTGCAGAAACCCGCCGTGCCGGGTGTCAGGCCATAGCGTGGGTCGGCACTGCGCAAGCTGGGTGCAAAGTGCGTGACCACCACGGTGGGCCCGTCAAACGCCTGTGCCAGCGCATCGCGCAGCCAGGCCTGGCAGGCCAGGCCCAGCTCCCGCACGCCGTCGGCCAGCGTGACCTGGCCGTCACGCAGGAAGGAGTACTTCTGCAGGTAGAAGTTGGCCGCGCGGTAGGCGCGGTGCCGGTGGGGCGGCAGGGCACCGCGGGGGGCGGGGCCGTCCAGCGGCGAGGCCAGCGCATCGAAGTCGCTCCACAGCGTGGTGCCGATGAAGCGCACGCCGTCGATCACCTGCACCTCACGCTCCAGCCAGGTGATGCCCAGGTGTTCGCAGACCTCGCGCAGGCGGGCATGGGTCGCGTCGAATTCGCGGGCGTCGTACTCGTGGTTGCCGGGCACATACAGCACCCGGCGCCATGCGCTGTGGTGGGGCGAGAACCGCGTCAGGCCGAAGTCGTCGTCGAGCAGGCGCGAGCCCGCCTGGTACGAGCCGATGTCGCCGGCCAGCACCAGCAGGTCGGCGTCGGGCAGCGGGGTGGGCTGGTGGTCCGGGCAGGTCTCGAGGTGCAGGTCGGACAGGAGCTGGAGCTTCACGTCGGCGGCACTCCCTGGCCCTGCGGACCCCGCACGGGCGGCGGCGCGACCTCCACCCGGTTGCGGCCGGCACGCTTGGCGGCATACAGCGCCCGATCGGCCCGGTCGATCAGTGCGTCCGGGCTGGCGCAGGCCTGGGCGGGCGGGGCCGTGGCGGCCACACCGATGCTCACCGTCACCGGGGAGCGGGGCCAGGCTGCGGCCTCGATCGCGCTGCGGATGCGTTCGGCGGCCTGCTGCAGGCCGGCCAGATCGGCATGCGGCAGGATGATCGCGAACTCCTCGCCGCCGTAGCGGGCCAGGAAGTCGATGCTGCGCAGCGTGCTGCGCGCCAGCCGCACCACCTCGACCAGGGTCTCGTCGCCGGCCGCATGTCCGTGCTGGTCGTTGAAGCGCTTGAAGTGGTCGACGTCGAGCATCATCAAACCGAGGGGCTTCTCGCCACGTTCATGGCGTTGCCATTCCTCCTGCAGGCGCTGGTCGAAGGCGCGGCGGTTCCATGCGCTGGTCAGGCCGTCGGTCAGGCTCGCATGGGCGAGGCGGGCCACCGCATCACGCAGCCTGAACTGCGCCACCACCTGGCGTGCCAGGGCGGCCAGCGCGGCTCGCTGGCGATCGTCGAGCTGTCGGGGTTGGTCATCGAGCACACACAGCGTGCCCAAGGCATGGCCCTCGTCCGTCACCAGCGGCGCGCCCGCATAAAAGCGCACGCCCAGTTCGCCGGTGACCAGCGGGTTGTGCACAAAGCGGCGGTCCTGGTGGGTGTCGGGCACTTCCAGCAGTTCATGCGGACGGTTGATCGCGTGCGCGCAGAACGCCACGTCGCGCGGGGTCTCGGTGGCATCCAGGCCCACGCGCGACTTGAACCACTGACGCCTGTCGTCGACCAGCGTGATCAGGGCGATCGGCGTGCCGCAGATGATGGACGCCAGCATCGTGAGGTCGTCGTAGGCCGGTTCCGCTTCGGTGTCCAGGAGCTTGAAGGCCTGCAGCGCCGCCAGTCGCGCCGGTTCATCGGGCGGTATCGGCGGCCGGCCGGCGGGATTGTCGGAGGCAGCGACCGGTGAGGAGGTCATGCGCGCGCCTTGAGGGTTTCGGCCAGCAGAAAGGCCAGCTCCAGGCTCTGCGACCCGTTCAGGCGGGGGTCGCAGGCACTGCGATAGCGTTCGCCCAGGCCGGCGTCGGTCAGGCCCTGGGCCCCGCCGGTGCATTCGGTCACGTCCTGGCCGGTCATCTCGAAGTGCACGCCACCGGCGTGGCTGCCCAGCCGGGCATGCACGTCGAAAAAGCCGCGCACCTCGGCCAGGATGTTCTGGAAGTCGCGCGTCTTGTAGCCGCTGGAGGCCGTGACCGTGTTGCCGTGCATCGGGTCGCAGCACCACACCGGCAGGCGCCCGGCCGACTGCACCGCCTGCACCAGGGCCGGCAGGCGCTCGCCGACCTGCGTGGCGCCCATGCGGCTGATCAGCACCATGCGCCCGGGCGTGTTGTCGGGGTCGAGCACGTCGAGCAGGCGCAGCAGCTCGTCGGGCGTCGTGCGCGGGCCGAGCTTCATGCCGATCGGGTTGTCGATGCCGCGCAGGTATTCGACATGGGCGCTGCCCAGCGTGCGGGTGCGCTCGCCCAGCCACAGCATGTGGGCCGAGCCGCCATACCAGCCTCGGCCGTGGTCGTGACTGCTGTTGCCGTTGCTGTTGCCGTTGCTGTGGCGCCGCGTCAGCGCCTCTTCGTAGTTCAGGTGCAGGGCTTCGTGCGAGGTGTAGAACTCCACCTCGTGCAGTTGCGGCGCACGCTGCGCATCGAATCCGCAGGCCTCCATGAAGGCCAGCGCCTCGGTGATGCGGTCGGCCACCGCGGCATATCGCTCACCCTGGGGGCTGGTGCGCACGAAGTCGGTCGTCCAGCGGTGCACCTCGTGCAGGTCGGCAAAACCTCCCTGTGCCATCGCCCGCAGCAGGTTCAGCGTGGTGGCCGAGTGCGAATAGGCCCGCAGCAGCCGCGTGGGGTCGGGCGTGCGGGCCTGCGCCGTGAACTCGGTGCCGTTGATGATGTCGCCGCGGTAGGAGGGCAGTGTGGTGCCGCCCTGGGTCTCCTGGTCGGACGAGCGCGGCTTGGCGAACTGCCCGGCAATGCGGCCGACCTTCACCACCGGGCAGGCCGCGGCGAAGGTGAGCACGACGGCCATCTGCAGGATCACGCGGAAGGTGTCGCGCACCGTGTGTTCGCTCAGCTCGCTGAAGCTTTCGGCGCAGTCACCGCCTTGCAGCAGGAAGGCCCGTCCCTGGGCCACCTGCGCCAGTCGCTGGCGCAGGGCGGCGGCTTCGCCCGGGAAGATCAGCGGAGGGCAGGCGGCCAGTTCGGCCTCGGCCCGGGCCAGCGCGGCGGCATCGGGGTAGGCCGGCATCTGTGCGGCCGGCAGGGCCCGCCAGGCGGCCGGGGTCCATGCGTCAGTCATCGGGTGTCCTCGGGATGTTGCGACAATCGGCAGCATCATGGATGCCTTGCTCGAGCCGCTGTCGGCTGGCGGAATCGTTCACTCCGCCTTTTACCAGTTTATCGACCTGCCCGACCCGCCCGCCGTGGCGCAGGTGGTGCGGGCGCTGGCGGCATGCCTGACGGGCAGTGTGGTCGTGGCCGGCGAAGGCATCAACGGCGCCGTGGCCGGCCCGCCCGACGCCGTGGCGGCCTTCGAGCGCGCCCTGGTCGACCACACCGCGCTGCAAGGCGCCTTTGCCGGCATCGTGTTCAAGCGCAGCGGCTGCCGCACGCCGCCGTACCGGCGGCTCAAGGTGGCCGTGCGCCGCGAGATCGTGGCGCTCGGATTGCCCGGTGTGTCCGGCCCGGTGCGGCGTGCACCGGCCGTGTCGGGTGCCGACGGCCTGCTGAGCCCCGCGCAGTGGCGCGAGATGCTCGACGCCGGCGACACCGTGGTGCTGGACAACCGCAACAGCTTCGAGTTTCGCCTCGGCCGGTTTCGCGGTGCGATCGACCCCGGCGTGGGCAACTTCCGCGACTTCCCGTCGTATGTGGCGGCCCATGCCGACGACTGGCGTGCGCAAGGCCGGCGTGTGGCGATGTACTGCACCGGCGGCATCCGATGCGAAAAGACGGCGGCCTGGATGCAGCAGTCGTTCGGCCTGGCGCCGCTGCAGCTCGACGGCGGCATCCTGAACTACTTCCGGCAGATGCCCGATGCGCAGCGTGACTGGCAGGGCGAGTGTTTTGTGTTCGACAACCGCATCGCGCTGGACACCACCCTGCAGGAGACGGCCACGACGGCGGCCGACGTCTATGCCGACACACCCGACGAGGCCTGGCGCCGCGAGCGGGCACTGCGGCTGGACGGCGACGCGGGGTAGGGCGCGGTGAAGCGCCCGCCCCGCAGCCATCGCCCGCCGCTGCCGGCGCGCGACGGCGTCAGTCCCAGTTGCGTGGCCCTGCCCGGCAAGGGCTGGGACCGTGTGCTCGACTTCCTCGCGCACCGGCTGCCGGCGGTGAGCCGGGCCGACTGGGCCGCGCGCATGGCAAGCGGTGAGGTGCTGGACGCCCGAGGCGTGGCGGTGGGTCCGGACGCGCCCTTTCGACCCAACGAGAAGCTGTACTACTACCGCAGCCTGAGCAGCGAACCGGCGCTGCCCTTCGAGGAGCGGGTGGTGTTCCAGGACGAGCTGCTGGTGGTGGCCGACAAGCCGCACTTCATGCCGGTCACGCCCTCAGGGCCCTATCTGCAGCACACGTTGCTGGTGCGGCTCAAGCGGCGCCTGGGGATCGACACGCTGGTGCCCATCCACCGCATCGACCGTGACACCGCCGGGCTGGTGGTGTTCAGCGTGCGCCCGGCCACCCGCGATGCCTACCAGCGCCTGTTTCGCGAACGTTCGGTCAACAAGCGCTACGAGGCGATCGCCCCGTGGCGGGCCGAGCTGAGCCTGCCGCAGGTGTACCGCAGCCGGCTGGAAGAAAGCCCGGCCTTCATGCAGATGCACGAGGTGCCGGGCGAGCCGAACGCCGAAACCGCCGTGGCCGTGGTCGAACGGCGCGGCGACTGGGCACGCTACGCGCTGCAGCCGGCCACCGGACAGAAGCACCAGCTGCGCGCCCACATGGCGGCCCTGGGCGTGCCGATCCGCCATGACCGCATCTATCCGGTGCTCGATCCGCATCCGTCCGACCCGCTGCGGCATGCGCCGCTGCAACTGCTCGCCCAGGCCCTGGCCTTCACCGACCCCGTGACCGGCCAGCCGCGCTGCTTCGAGGTGGGGCGTTCGCTGTCATTCGACACCTGAGCGTGGCGCCGGCCCGGCGCTCAGTCTTCGTCCGGCATGAAGGCTGCGACAAAGGCCTCGGCAAAGGCGGATGAAGCCGCCAGCGTGAGCGTCACCGCATGCCAGCCACCGGGCTCGATGCTCACCTGCAGGTCGTGGTCCCAGTCCATGCCGTCCTCGACCGGGCCATGGGTCGACCCGAAGTGCTGCCAGGCCCAGTCGAGCACCTGCTGTACCTCGGCCAGCACCGCGGGGTGGGTCGCGGCATCGGTCGAGGCCAGGGCCTCGATCGTGGTCACGCCCTGGGCATCGTCGCTGAGGTCGAAGCTGAGGTAGTGCATCGCCGCCGGCCTCAGCCTGTGCC
>CBFGPV010000075.1:0-18515 GCA_965650765.1 uncultured Burkholderiales bacterium | reverse complement strand
CTCAGCTCAACATCGGCCACAGCGAGCCCGCCAGCAGCAGCCCCATCGCCCGGTTGAACCACCGCAGTCGCACCGGTTGCGCGAGGTAGCCGCGCAGCCCGACACCGAATGCGGCCCAGGCTGACACGGTCGGCAGGTTCACCAGCGCGAAGGTCACGCAGATCAGGCCGATCGACAGGATGGGCGCCGCCGGGAGGGTGTGGATGGCCACGGCGGAGAGGGCAACCATCCAGGCCTTCGGGTTGATCCACTGGAATGCCGCCGACTCCAGCAGGGTCAGCGGGCGGCCCCGGGGCGACTGGCCCTCGCCCCATGCCGACGAGCGGGCGATGCGCCAGGCCAGGTGCAGCAGGTAGGTCGCGCCGGTGATCTTCAGGATCAGGTGCAGCATGGGGAAGGCGCTCAGCACGGCGCCCAGGCCCAGGCCCACGGCCAGCAGCAGCGAGGTGAAACCCAGCGTGATGCCCAGCACCTGCGGGATCGTTGCGGCAAAGCCGAAGTTCACGCCGGATGCCAGCAGCATCAGGTTGCTCGGGCCGGGCGTGATCGACGTGACCCAGGCGAAGACGGCCAGCGCGACGATGGATTCGATGGACATGGGCGGACTCTGCGGTGTGTGGACTCTGGCGACAAGTCTGTGTCCGGGCTGCCCAGGGCGCCATTGGCAGGATTGACAACATTGATACCATTCTTGCCATGAAGCTGGAGGTGCTGGTGCTTGACGGTGTGTTCGACACGGGGTTGTCCGCCGTGCTCGACGTGTTCACCACGGCCAACGAGCTGGCAGCAGGCACGGGCATCGACGTGCCCCCATTCCAGGTCGCACCGGTCGGCGTGCGACGGCGGGTGTGCACCTCGCAAGGTCTCAAGGTGCCCGTGGGTGTGCTGAGCGACCAGGCGCGGGCAGACTGGGTGGTCGTGCCGGCCATCGGCTACAAGATGCCGGACCGGCTGCTGCCGGCGCTGGCCCGTCGCGACGTGCAGGACGCAGCGGCCGTGTTGCGCGGGCGGGCGGCTGCGGGCGGGCAGATTGCCGCAGCCTGCATCGGCACCTTCGTGCTGGCGGAGTCCGGCCTGCTCGACCGGCAACGCGCCACCACCACCTGGTGGCTCGCCCCGCTGTTCCGGCAGCGGTATCCGGCCGTTGTGCTGGAGGACGCGCGCATGCTGGTGCGCTCCGGCCCGTTCGTCACGGCGGGTGCCGCCCTGGGCCACATGGACATGGCGCTGTGGCTCGTGCGCCAGGCCAGTCCGGCGCTGGCTGATCTGGTGGCGCGCCACCTGATCGTCGATCAGCGTCCGGCCCAGTCAGCGTATGTCGTGGCCGACCACCTCGCGCATGCGGACCCGATGGTCCAGCGGTTCGAGCAGTGGGCACGTGCGCGACTGGCCGAGGGCTTTTCGCTCGATGATGCTGCGCAAGCCGTGGGCACCAGCAAACGCACGCTGGCGCGACGGCTGAGCGAGGTGCTCAACCGCAGTCCGATGGCCTACTTCCAGGACCTGCGGGTCGAGCGCGCGGTGCACCTGCTCAGGACGACCGACAGGAGCCTGGAGCAGATTGCAGCGCTGGTGGGGTATGCCGACGGCGTGAGCCTGCGCAACCTGCTGCGGCGCCGCACGGGCCGCAGTGCACGAGAGCTGCGCAGCGGCGCCTGAGTGAGGCACGAGCGGCGTGCCGTGCGGGCCCGCACTGATCGGCGGTGGCGGTTGTCGTTCAGTCGAGCGTCAGTGCCTGTCGCGCGGCGTCGATCACCGCGTCGGTCAGGCGGTCGAGCAGGCCGGATGCCGCGCGCGCGTACTGCCAGTGCAGGTCCACGTCCAGCGGGGTGTCCGGCACCAGTTCAACCAGCGTACCGTCATCGAGATGCGGTGCGATCAGCGACTCAGGGTGCATGCCCCAGCCCATGCCTGCCAGCGAGGCCAGCGCAAAAGCCTGGGGCGAGGGCAGGGAGTGGCGGGGCAGTTCCACGTGGCGATGGCACAGACGCTGCGCCCATCGGGTCTGCAGTTCGTCCTTCGTGCTGAACACCAGGCTCGGTGCGCGGGCCAGGCTGCCTGCCCCCACGCCGTCGGCAAAGTACTGCTGCACGAAGGCCGGGCTGGCGGCGGCGCGGTAGCGCATGGCACCCAGGGGCCGGCTGTTGCAGCCAGCAGCGGCGCGTGACGTGGCGGTCACGGCCGCCAGCACGGCGCCGCTGCGCAGCCATTCCGAGGTGTGGTCCTGGTCGTCCACGGTCACCTCCAGCAGCACCGGGCTGGTGGCGGCAAAACGCGTGATCGGTGCGGCGGCCCAGGTGGCCAGACTGTCGGCATTCACCGCGATCGGTATCGGCACACGCGCCAGGGTTTCAGGCGCCAGGCTGGGCAAGGTGGCCTGCAGTTCCTGTTCGAGCAGGCGCACATGGTCGACGTGCTGGCACAGGCGACGACCGGTGTCGGTGGCCCGGCAGGGCTGAGAGCGCACCACCAGGGCGCAGCCCGCGCGTTCCTCGAGCTGGCGTATGCGTTGCGAGATCGCCGAGGGTGTGACGTGTAGCGCGCGCGCCGCGCGTTCGAAACTGCCCTCGCGCACCACGGCAGCCAGGGCCGACAGGGCGGCGTAGTCAAGCATGTGGATTAGCTTCGCTTAATCAGATGAAGATGAATGAGTTTGTCTTCATCCTGGCCGGATGGCAAGCTGCGCACATGATGTTCTCGACCTTCACCACCGCACCGGCCGCCGCCGTGTTTGTCCAGGGGTTCGTGCTCAGCCTCGGCCTCATCGTGGCCATCGGCGCCCAGAATGCCTTCGTGCTGCGCCAGGGGCTGCGCCGCGAGCATGTGGGCAGCATCGTGCTGTTCTGCGCATTGGCCGATGCCGTGCTGATCGCCGCCGGTGTGTTCGGCATGGCGCAGGCCCTGGGTGACCGGCCGCGTGTGGCGCAGGTGCTGGCGCTGGCCGGTTCGGCCTTCCTGGCCTGGTACGGGGTGCAGGCCCTGCGCCGTGCGCTGCACCCGCAGCGGCTGCAGGCTGGCGCGGGCGGAGCACCGCTCGGCCGCGCGGCGGCGGTGGCGCAGGCGGTGGCCTTCACCGTGCTGAATCCCCATGTGTATCTGGACACTGTGCTGCTGGTGGGCAGCATCGGCGCGCAGCAGTCCGAGGCCATGCGGCCCTGGTTCGTGACCGGGGCCAGTGCGGCCAGCGCGGGGTGGTTCGTGCTGCTGGGCTACGGCGCCCGCTGGCTGGCGCCCTGGTTCGCTCGCCCCAGGGCGTGGCAGATGCTCGACAGCCTGATCGGCCTGACCATGCTCACCCTGGCGATCCTGCTGGTGCGCCATGCGTTCATCCAGGGCTGAGCGGCGATGTACATCCCGCCCGCACACCGTCTGACGGACCGCGACACCATTGCTGCGCTGGTCGAAGCACACCCGCTGGGGGCATGGGTCTGCCCGACAAGCGAAGGGCTGGTCGCCAACCACGTGCCGTTTGTGCTGGACCGCCGGTCCGGGCCGTGCGGCCGTCTGGTCGGCCATGTCTCGCGTGCCAATCCGGTGTGGCAGCACCTGGGCACGGCCGGGCCGTCCGTGGTGATGTTCTGCGGGCCGCAGGCCTACATCACGCCGGGCTGGTATCCCGGCAAGCACCAGGATGGCCGGGTCGTGCCCACCTGGAACTACGCAGTGGTCCATGCCCATGGGGTGGCCCGCGCGGTGCATGACCCGCAGTGGTTGCGCGACATGCTCGACCGCCTCACCCACCAGCAGGAACGGTCGCAGCCGCAGCCGTGGTGCATCGACGATGCGCCTGCCCCGTACATCGACAGCATGCTCAAGGCGATCGTCGGCATCGAGATCAGGGTCGACCGCTTCGACGCCCGCCTCAAGGCCAGCCAGGACGAAGCCTGGCCCGACCGGCTTGGCACGGTCAGCGGCCTGATGCAGTGCCCGAACGATGAGGCGCGGCGCATGGCTGCGCTGGTGCAGCGGGCGATCGATGACTCGACAACGGTGGCCGCGCACGGGGCTGGTCCGGCGACTGACACGCCTGCGGGCGGAGCGCTCAGGCCTTGAATGTGATCCACGGACGCAGGCGCGCAATGGCACGGATCAGGCCGGCTTCCTCCTGGGCATCGATCACCGGGCCGATGGGTTTGTAGGCCTGCGGTGCTTCCTCGATGCGCCGTTCTTCACTGAGCGTGACGCATTGCCATTCGGTCGTGCCCTGCACCGGGGCAGCCTGCGAGCGCATGGTCTGCCGTCGTACTGCGCGACCGGCGCCATGGCTGCACGACCACAGCCACTGAGCGTTGCCCAGGCCGGTGGCCACGAAGGAGTGGTCGCCCATCGAGCCGGGAATCAATGCGATGTCTCCCTCGCGCGCTGGCGTGGCGCCCTTGCGGTGGATGTTCAGCCCTCGCTCGTGCAGCACCACGTTGTGGGGGACGTCGACCACAAGACGTGATGAGTCTGCGTCGAACACGTCGTTCAGCGCACCACGCACCAGCTCACCAAGCACCACTCGATTGAGCCAGGCGTACCGGGCCGCCACCCCCATTGCCTCAAGGTACTCGTGCGCGAGAGGGCCGGTCAGCGCATACAGCTTGCTGCCAGGATGCTTCTTGCCGCGGGGCCATTCGGCGCGAGCGCGGTCCATCCATCGCGCGCCCACGTGGAAACCGAGGTCCCGTGAGCCGCTGTGGATCATGACCACAACGTCGCCTGGCTTGAGGCCGCATGCGTACGCGGCGTGGCGATCGACGATCTTGTCGACCACCTGCAGTTCGACGAAATGATTGCCTGATCCGGGTGTGCCCAGGCACGGGTCCCTGAACACCTCGCGGGAGCCGACGAACGCGTCAGGCGCATGGCGGGAGTGGCCGCCCAGCTCGTCCAGGCCGATGGAGCGTCCGACCTCGCTCGCCATGCGATCGCGATTCACGCGGGCCCAAAGGCCGTCTGCCTTGACCGAGTCGACAAAGGCCAGCGGCCCCTCGTCGAACAGGGCCTTGAACGAGGCGGTGCTGACCGGGACGTCTCGCTCGTTGCAGAGCAGGACCGATGTCAATCGCTCCACCAGCCGTGACTTGTGTGGCGCGACGGATGCCAGGGAAAGACCCGTGGTGAGCAAGCGCATGCCGCAGTTGATGTCGGTGCCGATCGCCGCCGGGATGACCGCATCGTCCTGCGTGGCCACGATCGATCCGACTGGCGCAATGCTGCCGCGGTGAAAATCAGGCGTGGCGCAGGCCGAGCAGACGACGGGGTCGCCGGAGGGGCTGCGGACAGACGCGAAATCGAGCAACTGTCTGACGGCATCCACCTCGAGCGGCAGCGTGGCTGGCAGCAGGATGGATGCGTTGGTCAGATCATTCTGAACGTGATAGATGCCGCCTTCGTACTCGAGGCGAATGTGCGAGCGCGAAAAGGCTCGTTGAAGTCGGGTGGTATGGGACACGATGCTGTGCTTTCGACGGTTCGATCCGTCAGCTCGTCGTGAGGACGAGCACGAAGATGCGCCCCGGAACAACACCGGAGCGAGAGCCTCTTCTTGCAGCAGCAGTCGAGAAAGAGAGGCGCGAGTTTACGAGAAGCCATTGATGCAGGCAAGACACCCAGGCAAGAGACCACTGCAAGCGATGGCTGCGCCCCTGCACAGAAGGGCAGGGTGAAGACATGGTTGGTGAATGCCCGCCGGGGGAGCGGCACGTTCGAGAGTCGCTCCACGGCACCCGGCTGGCTGAGGTGGCGGGGCATCGCTGCCCCGCTCCGCGCGCATCACCCCTTCACACACAACACCTGCTTGAGCGTGTGCTCCACACTCACCAGGTCGCTCTGGGCCCCCATCACGGCGTCGATGTCCTTGTAGGCGCCGGGAATCTCGTCGAGCACACCCTCGTCCTTGCGGCATTCGACACCGGCGGTCTGTGCTGCCAGGGCGTCGAGGTCGAACAGTCGCTTGGCCATGCCGCGTGAGTGTCGTCGCCCCGCGCCGTGAGAACACGAGCAGTAGGCCAGCGGGTTGCCCTTGCCCCGCACGATGTACGAGCGTGCGCCCATCGAGCCGGGGATGATGCCGAGCTGCCCTTCGCGCGCGCTGACAGCGCCCTTGCGGGTGATCCACACCTTCGAGCCGAAGTGCTCTTCGACGGTGGCGTAGTTGTGGTGGCAGTTGATCGCCTCCTTCGTGGAGCCGATCTCTCGCCCGAGGGTCTCGCGCAACGCACGCAGGGTGCGAAACAGCATCAGGTCGCGGTTGAGTGCGGCATAGTCCTGGGCCCACTGCAGGGCTTCGACATACTGGTGGAACTCGGTCGTGCCTTCGTTGAGCCAGGCCAGGTCGCGGTCGGGCAGACCCACACCGGCGCGCACGCAAGCCTCGCGGGCCATGTCGATCGCCGCCTCGCCGATGGTCTTGCCGATGTTGCGCGAGCCCGAATGCAGCATCACCCACACCGCGCCGACCTCGTCGAGACACAGCTCGATGAAGTGGTTGCCGCCGCCCAGCGTGCCGATCTGCTTCCAGATCTTGCGGGCATCGAGCGACCCGAGCACCTTCAGGATCGACAGCTTCTCGAAGCGCACGTACAGCGCATCCATGCGTTGCTTGAGCACCCGGCCGTGCGCGGCCTCATGCGTGGGATTCACTTCCTTGTCGTGCATCGCAAAACCCACCGGCACGAGGGCCTCGATGGCCGCGCGCGCAGCGGCCAGGCTGTCGGGCAGGTCCTCGGCACGCAGGTCGGTGCGCACCGCACACATGCCGCAGCCGATGTCCACGCCCACGGCGGCCGGAATGATGGCCCCACGCGTGGGGATCACCGAGCCGACGGTCGCGCCCTTGCCCAGGTGCACGTCGGGCATGATGGCCACGTGGCCCGCCACGATGGGCAGGCCGGCGATGTTGCGGATCTGGTTGAGCGCCTGGTGGTCGACCTCGACGCCTTCGGTCCATCCCTGGACGTTTTTCATCAGTAGCATGGCAGTTCTCCTGCGGGTTGTACTCAGGAAAGTGCGCTCAGGGGTGACCGGTCGGAGTCGAACCGACACCAGCGGGACCACAACCCACGGCTCTGCCATTGAGCTACGGCCACACCTGAGCGTACGTTCCGTTCCGCGCCAGGCCAGGCCTGGGCAGAGGGTTCCGGTGACGGGTTCCGGCGCCGCCCAATCGTTGCGGCCGATTTCCACCCTCGAAGCGTGAGCTCGACGAGGGTTCCTTGTCTTTGTGCCCGGGCCGGCCCGGCAGGCGCGGCAGGGGCTCTCATTGCGGTTGTGCTCCGGCGCGAGTGCCCCGGCCGATGGCCTGGGCCCAGCGCGGTCTCGCTGCACGAAGCGGGGATCCCCGCCGCGCACATTCGGGCCGCCCCTGCGCTTTCAGGGGCACATGCTCGGCCTTGGTGCCGAAGCACAACCGCAATGAGAGGAATGGACGTCCCGCCTGGCGTGTGGCCTGGTCGGCGACGACCCACGGGAGAAACAAAAAGGCCCGGAACCTTGGGGAACCGGGCCTCGATGGGAATCGAGAGGAGGCGGCGCGGACCTATGCGCCTGCCTCGCCCGGATGGGTGTCATCCATGCGCGTCACGGAATGCTCGAACGCGACCGCACCGACCACACCCGCCGTGCCCTGATGCACACCTGCACCCGCTGCCGGATGCACGTTCACGCCGCAGCCCTGATGGGGCGTCGAGCGGTCGGTGATGCGGCGATGGGCTTTCACGATGAATCCTTGGGGGCAGAGACTTCGTTGCGGGTGTGCGGTGGTGTTCACCGCAGCAAGTGGGCGAACTGTAAAGACTCTTCACTTCGGCGTCAAGTGCCCTGGTGCAATTCGGTGCCCCCCGTGCCGGGGTGCGCGGGCATCAGTCTGCGGCGCTGTCGCGATCCGCCGCCAGCCTCGACAGTGCGGGCTCGCTGAGCCGGTAGCTCAGGCGCTCGACGACCCGCTGCGCTCCCAGGGATTCGTAGAAGGCGATGCCTCGGTCGTTGGAGGCGCGCACTGGCCAGTCGATGCGCCCGCACCCTTGTGCGCGAGCATGAGCGGCCACCCAGCGCATGAGGGCGCGGCCGGCACCCTGGCTGCGCGCCGACGCAAGCACGTACAGCTCTTTCAGCAGGCAATGCCGGCGTGTCTCGATCGCAGGGTCCACGAGTGAGTAGACCATCGAGATGGCCGCCAGGCCAACGACGCGGTGGTCACCCGCATGGGCCACGATCAGCTGATGAGGCGAGTGTGGCGCGAGCAGGTTGTCGAACAGGTGCTCGCTGACGCAGTCGCGCGGGGCGATGCGACCGTCGTTGTAGTAGGCGTGCAGTTCCTGAAGCAGATCGATCAGGGATTCGAGCAACGCTTGAGGGGATGCGGCAGTGGCGGCTTCGACGTGCATGAGGGTTCTGAAATGGGAGTTGGCAGTTGACACGTGTCATCAGACTACTCGATCTGGATCGGCCTGCGCCGAGGCGCGCGCTCGAGCCACCGTCAGGCCTTAGCTCGAGCTGCCCTCGTGGGAGGCGGAGTCGGTCCAGAGTGCACCATCCTCGGGGCCGAGATACCTCACGCCGCGCCAGCGGCTGTGCTGCGCCAGGCCGCGCAGGATCTCCAGTGCCACGCTGGCGACGGCATTTGCCGCACGGTTTTCCGTGGCGGTGGGCAGCACGCACATCACACAGGTTCGCGTCACCGTCGGGCGGACGATCTCGACGGCGGCCAGCGTGCCGGTGGCCACTTCATGGGCGATGCCGGGCCAGGTGAGTACGGTGGGCGCCACCGCGTTGGCGGCGCCCAGCTTCAGGAGGTTGAACGAGTTGATCTCGCCCGGGGCGCATTGCAGGCTGAAGCCGTGCCTCACCATCGCGCGCTCCAGTCGGGGGCGCACCCCCTCGGCGCGAGAGGGCATCAGCAGCGGCATCTCCTGCAGTTCGGCCAGGGAGACCGACTTGCGCCGGGCCAGCGGGCTCCCACGCTTCATCACAAGGTACATGCGCTCTTCCATCACCGGGGTGACCATCAGGCCGGCCAGGTTGGCCCCGTCCTCGAAGGCCAGCCCCAGCGACATGCGGCCGTTCTTGATCCACTCGAGGATGGCACCGTTCACACCTTCGTGGATCGTGAGCTGGATATGGGGGTAGCGCTGGGTCACCGTCTCCAGCAGCGCCAGACCCAGGGGGTGGATCAGGCTGAGCGGCACGCCGAAGCTGACTGAACCGGTCGGTGCGTCGGTCAGGCTCGTCACGGCCTGGCGGACGTCGTCGGCCTGGCGGAGGATCTCGTGGGCGCGGCGGTAGAAGATCTCGCCGGCGCGTGTGGGCGTGACGCCGCGTGCCGTGCGCACCAGCAGCTCGGCGCCCAGCTCGCTTTCGAGCGATGCGATCTGCTCGCTCAGTGCCGACTGCACCACGTGGATGTCGCCCGCCGCCCGCGAGAAGCTGCCCAGGTCGACGATACGCACGAAGTAGCGCAGTTGCTTCAGCTCCATGGTGTGCTCCTTCTGCGGGACGGGCGGCGACAGGATCGTCAGGCGCAGATCGTAGCGATCCACGGCGCCCGAATCCATTCGCATGGGGCTCAGTCATCGGTTTGACCGATGGCGCCATCGGAAAGAACCGCTTCTCGGGTCACTGCGTTGCACCGATAGTGCGGCCACCCCACCCAGACGTTGTTCCGTCGCCCACAAGGCGATGGCAGGAGACACCCGATGACGCCCACCCTCGCATCCGGCAAGCGGCCGCTGCAACACCGTTCACTGCTTGCGCGCTGGCCGCGCTGGCCGGATCGCGAATTGGTGGGCCTGTGGGTCGTCAGCACCCTGTCGGCCGCCGGGCTGCTGCATGTCGCGGGCCCGGGGCTCGATGGGGGCGGCGGTGCGGCGGCGGCCTGGGGCGGGTTGTTCACCACGGTGGTGTTTGCCGTGGTGCGCCGGGTTGTTGCACGTCGGCGTGACGGATCCGGTGCCGGCATGGCCGCCTTGCTGGGTCGCTTTCGCAACCGCAGTCTGGCCATGGCTGTGGATGTTGCCAAGACCGCGCATCGCATTGAACAGGGGCTCGAGCGGTCGGAACGGCAGGAGCGGCTGGCCGAGACCGTGCTGTCGGCCGGCAGGCAATCGAGTGCGGCGCTGCTCGAGATGAGCGAGGCCGTGCAGGTGATTGCCGCAGCGTGTGGGGTCAGTGTGCAGCGCTCCAGGGCCTCGGTCGACCGGCTCGCGTCGACCCGGCAGCGTGCGGGCGCGGTGGAGCAGCAGGCGCATGAGTTCTCGGCGGCCGTCGAGGCACTGGCGCAGCAGTCGCTGCAGGTGCAGCAGGCCGTGCAGACCGTCAGCGACATTGCACGGCAGACCAACCTGCTGTCGCTCAACGCGGCGATCGAGGCGGCCCGGGCCGGCGAGTTGGGGCGCGGCTTCGGTGTGGTGGCCTCGGAAGTGCGTGCACTGTCGACCAATGTGCAGCAGACGGCCGCATCGATCGCGAGCATCGTTGCCGACACACTTGCGTTGGCGCAGCGCACCGCCCAGGCGTCGCAGGCGGTTCGCAGCGAGGTCAGTGCCGTGCGCGATGCGATCGAGTCGGTGGCCGCCGACTGCGGTGGTGTGCTGGTCGACATGGAGTCGGTGAACGAAAGCACCTCGCGCCTGGCGGCCACCGCCGAGCAGCTGTCTGCAGCCAACACCAGCATTCTCGAAAGCATGGTGGCCAGCCACGGCCTGAGCGTCGAGGTGAGCCGCGTGCTGAGGTCCACGCAGGACTCGTCGCAGGCGCTGTTCCTGGGGGCCGAGCAGATCCAGGAGGAACTGTCGGGCTTGCAGCTGGACGATGGGGTGCTCGAAGCCAAGGTCCGCCAGTGCAGCCAGTGGGCCGAGGGCATTGCCCGGGTGCTCGCCGGGCTGCAGGCCGAGGGACACGCCCTCTTCGATACGCAATACCAGCGGATCGCCGGCACGCGACCCGAGCAGTTCATGGTGACGTATCAGCCGGCGTTCGAGCGGGCGGTGCAGCCGCTGCTGGATGCTGCCCGAACTGAACTTGGGGCCCAGGCCTGCGCCTGCATCGCCCTGGACTGCTACACGCCCACCAACAACAGCGAATACGCCCGACCCCCTGCTGGCGATCCCGTCGTCGACACGGTGCACTGCCGCGACAAGCGCTTCATGACACAGGGCGAGCAGGGCCGTCGCAGTGCCACCCACCCGGGCCGGATGCTGCTGCAGACCTACGTCCGGGACAACGGCAAGCTGTGCTGCGAGGTGGCGGTGCCGTTTCATGTGGGCGGTCGGCGCTGGGGAGCCTTGCGGGCAGCGTTCGACCCGGCGGTGCTGATGTCTGCGTCCGTCTGACGGCATCGCGGTGTCCGGAGGTCTGCCATGAACGAGACTGCTGCGATCGCCTGCCCGCAAGCTGTGCCGGTGGAAACACCCCTGCCGGGGCTGCGCACGCGCCTGGCGATGTTCGAGCCCGTGCACCCAGGCGTCACGGAGGGCCAGTTGCGGGAGCTTCAGCCGGTGCTGAGCCTGGCCGCGCAGGCATGCGGCTGCGCCAGCCTGCACGTGTTCCTGACCCTCGGCGATGGCGCGTTGCTGGAGGCGCATGGTGCAGGCGCCTGCGGGGTGTGCGGTGACGGGCCGGGCGCACCGTCCGTCGGCGAAATCGATCTGGTGCGTGCCGTGTGCCTGTTCGACCCGGGAACGGTGCCCCTGCCACCGGGCACACAGGTACTGATGCTCTCGCCGAAGCTGCGGGCCGTGCTGTGGGAGCCCTGCGGGCAACCGCTTCCTGCGCAGGTCGTCGCCTGTGTGCGCGAGGCGATCCTGCGCACGGTGCAGAAACATCAGCTGCTCACACGCCTGAACGTGGAGCGGGTGCGTCTGCGTGACTTTGCCCGGGCCTCGGGCGACTGGCTCTGGGAAACCGATGAGTCCGATGTGTGCCAATGGGTGTCGCCCAACTTCGAGGCCTGCACAGGCTACGCTGCGACCCAGGTGGTGGGCCACGCGGTGCGACCGCACCCCGAACTCGACGGGTTCGGTGATCCGGTCGGGCCGGCGCGCAACTTTGCGCAATGCCTGACGACGCGCGAGCCGATCAGTGTGGTGTGCGCGATGGGCAAGACCGAGCGTCGTCGTGTCATCTCCATCCGCGCGGTGCCGCGCTACCTGGCCAACGGTGCCTTTGCCGGTTACCGGGGCGTGTGCCGCGACGTCACCGACCGGGTACGTCTGGAGCGCGATGCACGCGAGAAGGCCGCCGCCGAACAGGCCAACCGGGCCAAGAGCGAGTTCCTGTCCAAGGTGAGCCACGAACTGAGGACACCGCTCAACGCCATCCTGGGGCTCAGTGAACTGCTGCAGGAGCGGCGGGTCGTGCCCGCCGACAGTGAAGCGGCCGGGTGGATCAAGATCATCGCCAGTTCCGGACAGTACCTGCTGGGCATGGTCAACGGGCTGCTGGAGCTCGGGCGCATCGAGCAGGGCAAGCTGAGCCTGACCATCGAGGACGTGTCGGTGCACGAGGTGGTGCGATTCGCGCTGCTGACCGTGGGGGGCGATGGCCGGTCAGGCCTGCAGGTGCGCGAGCGGCATGTGTCGCCCGACCCGGTCGTGCGGGCCGATCGGCTCGCGCTCGAGCAGATCATCGTGAACCTGCTGACGAACGCGCAGAAGTACAACCGCCCCGGCGGGTCGATCGAGATCTGGTCGGAGGTGCGCGCGGGCCAGGTCGTCGTGGGCATCACGGATACGGGCATCGGCATCGCGCCGGAGCGCCGTGGGGACCTCTTCAAGCCCTTCCACCGGCTGGGCGCCGAACAGGCCGGTGTGCAGGGCAGTGGTCTGGGCCTGTCGATCTGCCAGTCGCTGGCCGTCGCGATGGGCGGCACGCTCGAGATCGATTCGGTCCAGGGCGTGGGCACGACCTGTTCGTTGGCGCTGCCCGCCGGCGCCCCTGCACCGGCCAGGGATCGCCAGGTCACCGTCGTGTCCGTGTACGACCTCGAGGACATCGAGCCCCGGCGGGTGCTCTACATCGAGGACGACCCGGTGAACGCCTTGCTCGCCTCGGAAGCCATCCAGGCCATTCCGGGCTGGCAGGTGAGCGTGGCGGACTGTGCATCGCAAGGCGTGCAGTTGGCCACGACACAACGTCCCGACATCGTGCTGATCGACATGAACCTGCCTGACGGCACCGGGTTCGAGGTGCTCGACCGCTTGCGCCAGATCGTGCCGATGCGCCAGGTGCCCTGTGTGGCGCTGTCGGCCGACTGCATGCCGCAGCAGGTGGCCGATGCACTGCGGCACGGCTTCCAGGGCTACTGGACCAAACCGATTGCCGTGGCCGAACTGCGCCGCCGGCTGATCCGCCTGTCAGGGGCCCGAGTAACGGCGCCTTGTGCCGACTGAATCAGCAACACCCGTTGCCCAACTGGAGACTGAAGTGAACCCAACCGCCACACCGGCCAGAACGCCCGCGGCCACGCTGCGCACCAAGGCCTTGATCGACGAGTTGAGCGAGCGTTTCGGGCCGCGCCTGAGCGTGTCCGGCGCAGTCCGGGAGCAGCATGGACGCGACGAGTCGCCCTATGAGACCGCCGCGCCCGACGCCGTGGTGTTTGCCCAGTCGATCGACGATGTGGTGGAGGTGGTGCGGGCCTGCAACCGCCATCGCGTGCCGCTGATTCCCTACGGTGCCGGCTCGTCGATCGAAGGACACCTGCTCGCGGTGCACGGCGGCATCTGCCTGGATCTGGGCGGCATGAACAAGGTGCTGAGCATCGATGCGGACGACCTCACCGCCACGGTGCAGGCCGGTGTGACACGTACGCAGTTGAACGCCGAGCTGAAGTCCAGCGGGTTCTTCTTTCCGATCGACCCGGGGGCGGACGCCTCCATCGGCGGCATGGCGTCCACGCGGGCCTCGGGCACCAACGCCGTGCGCTACGGCTCCATGCGCGAGAACGTGGTGGCGCTCAAGGTCGTGACGGCCACCGGCGAGGTGATCCGTACGGCCGGGCGCGCCAGGAAGTCCTCGGCCGGGTATGACCTCACCCGCCTGTTTGTCGGCAGCGAGGGCACGCTGGGCGTGATCGTCGAGGTGACCGTGCGCCTGCATCCTCAACCGGAGGCTGTGGTGGGGGCGGTGTGTTCCTTCCCCGACGTGCGCTCGGCCGTGAACACGGTGATGCAGACCATCCAGATGGGCGTGCCGATCGCACGCGCCGAACTGGTGGACGCCCTGACCGTCAAGGCGATCAACCTGCACAGCCACACCACCCTGAAGGAGCAGCCCATGCTGTTCCTGGAGTTCCACGGCTCGCCGTCGGCGGTGCAGGAGCAGGTGGAGACGGTGCAGGCGATTGCGGGCGACCAGCAGGCCGAAGGCTTCGAATGGGCCACGCAGCCCGAGGAGCGCACCCGCCTGTGGAACGCACGCCACCTGGCATTTTTTGCGTGCCTGCAGCTCAAGCCGGGCAGCCGTGGTTTCACCACCGACGCGTGCGTGCCCATCTCGCGGCTGGCCGACTGTGTGGAGCAGACCCTTGAGGACCTGCGCCAGTCCAGCCTGCCTTGCCCGCTGTTTGGTCATGTGGGTGACGGCAACTTCCACTGCGTGATCCTGGCCGATCCCACAAAACCGGAGGAGATGGCCGAAGCCGAGCGGCTGAACCAGCGCGTGATGCGACGGGCCATTGCCCTGGACGGCACCTGCACTGGCGAGCACGGCGTGGGTCTGCACAAGGTGCCGCTGCTGGCGCTGGAGTTCGGCGAAGCAGGTGTCGAGCTGATGCGGCAGGTCAAGCGTGCGCTGGACCCCCACCTGATCATGAATCCGGCCAAGGTCGTGGGGCATCTTGAATGAAACATCGCAGCAGCGGGGCGCAGCGTGGCGCCCACACACAAGGAGACAGAGCGTGAAGGTCGTCGTTTGCGTCAAACGCGTGGTGGATCACAACGTGAAGGTCCGGGTGCGGCCCGATGGCTCGGGTGTCGACACGGCCGCACTCAAGATGAGCATGAATCCCTTCGACGAGATTGCCGTCGAGGAAGCGGTTCGCCTGAAGGAGCATGGCATTGCAACGGAGGTGGTGGCTGTCTCGTGCGGGCTGGCGGCCTGCCAGGAAACCTTGCGGACGGCCCTGGCGATCGGCGCGGACCGCGCGATCCTGGTCGAGACCGATGCCGAGCTGCAGCCACTGGCCGTCGCCAAGCTCCTTGAAGCCATCGTCCGTCAGGAACAGCCGGGACTCGTGCTGCTGGGCAAGCAGGCCATCGACGATGACTGCAACCAGACCGGCCAGATGCTGGCCGCGCGCGCCGGCATGCCGCAGGCGACCTTCGCGTCGAAAGTTGCCGTGAGCCATGGCCTGGCCACCGTCACCCGGGAGGTCGATGGCGGCCTGGAAACCCTGGCGCTGCGGCTTCCGGCCGTCATCACGGCCGACCTGAGGCTGAACGAGCCGCGCTATGTGACCCTGCCGAACATCATGAAGGCCAAGAAGAAGCCGCTGACCACCCTGACGCCGCAGGCACTGGGGGTCGACGTGACGCCGCGGCTGCGCACGCTGCACGTGCGCGAACCCCAGGGCCGGGCGGCCGGCGTGAAGGTGAATGACGTGGCAGCGCTGGTTGCCAGGCTGAAGAACGAAGCGAAGGTGATCTGACCATGACTGCACTTGTTGTTGCCGAACACGACCACACCTCGCTGAAGGGTGTGACCCTGCAGGCCGTCACGGCCGCACGCGCCTGCGCGTCTGACGTGCACGTGCTGGTCGCCGGGTTTGAATGTGGCGAAGCCGCCGCGCAGGCGGCGCGCATTGCCGGCGTGAGCAAGGTGCTGCTTGCCGAGGGTGAGGTCCATCGCGAGCAGCTGTCCGAGCCTCTGGCCGAGCAGGTGCGGGCCTTGTCTGGCGCCTATGGGCACATCGTGCTGGCCGCCACGGCGCGTGGCCGCAGCGTGGCGCCCCGTGTGGCGGCGCTGCTCGACGTGGCCCAGATCAGCGACGTGACGCGGGTCGATGCGGCCGACACCTTCGAGCGCCCGATCTACGCCGGCAATGCCATTGCCCGCGTGCAGAGCATCGACGAGGTCAAGGTCATCACCGTGCGCAGCACCGGTTTCGAGGCGGCCCCGCCGTCGTCAAGCCCGGCCAGCGTCGAACCGGTGAGTGTCGTGGCAGACACCGGGGCCAGCAGGCTGGTCGGCCGCGAGATCGCCCGCAGCGAGCGGCCGGAACTGGGCGAGGCGCGTGTGGTGGTCTCGGGCGGGCGCGCACTCGGCTCACGCGAGCGCTTCGACGAGGTGCTGCTGCCCCTGGCGGATCGCCTGGGCGCGGCGCTGGGCGCCAGCCGCGCGGCAGTCGATGCCGGGTATGCACCCAACGACTGGCAGGTGGGCCAGACCGGCAAGATCGTGGCGCCCCAGTTGTATGTCGCGGTGGGCATCTCGGGTGCGATCCAGCATCTGGCCGGCATGAAGGACTCGAAGCTGATCGTTGCCATCAACACCGACCCGGAAGCCCCGATCTTCGGCGTGGCCGACTACGGCCTGGTAGCCGACCTGTTCGAGGCCGTGCCTGAACTCACCTCCAGCCTGTGACCTCGGGAGCCAGCCACATGAAGATCCGGATGGTGACCATTGCCATGGCGTTGGGAATGGTGCTTGCAAACGCCTCGGTGCAGCACGCCGCGGCCAGCACGCTGCCGATCGGGCAGGTGTCGCCGCTGAGCGGGCCGGCGGGGTCGCTCGGCACGGCACTGACCCAGGCCACACAGGCCTACTTCGCACGTGTGAATGCCGAGCGGCTGCTCGGCGCTCGCCAGGCGGAACTGATGGTGCGCGACGATGCGTTCAAGCCCGAGGAGACCTTGCGCCATGCACGCGAGCTGGTCGAGGAACACGGCGTGCTGGCCTTGCTGAACGTGACGGGGGCGCCCCACAACGGGCAGCTGCACACCACGGGCCTGCTCGGCAAGTCGTCGACGAGTGTGGTGGGCGCCTTCACCGGCTCGGCCAGCGTGCGTGCCCTGCGCAGTCCGTACATCCAGTTCGTGCGCGCCGGTGTGGCCGACGAGGCCCGTGCGATCGCGCGGCAGCTGGCGGCGCTGGGCATCACGCGCGTGGCCTTGCTGCGGGCGGACGACACCTTCGGCGAGGATGCGTCGCGCCAGCTCATCGATCAGCTCGGGCAGCAAGGGCTGAAGCTCTCGGCCGAGGTGTCGTATGCCCCGGCCAGTGCCGATGTGAGCGCGGCCGTCGCGCGCTTTCGTGCGATCGACCTGCAGACCATCGTCGTGTTCGGTACACCGCGTGCCGGCACCGAGCTGCTCAAGCAGTATCGCCAGGCCGGTGGCGCGGCGCTTTTCATCTTCAGCTCGGCCTCCGATGCAGAGTCCATCGTGGCCATGGTCGGCCCTGAGCTGGCGCGGGGGGTGGGGCTGGTGCAGGTGGTGCCGCCGGTGTCGCGCCTGCAGTTGCCCATCGTGCAGGAGTATCGCCAGACCCTGGCCAGGTACGGGCCGCCGGAGGCCCGGCCCTCGTCGACCGGGCTGGAGGGCTACATCGCCGCCAAGCTGCTGGTGCAGGCCATCCGGCGCGCCGGTGATGCACCCACCCCGGCGCGTGTGACGGCTGCGTTGTCCAGCCTGGGGCCGGTTGATCTGGGCGGGTTCGTGATCGACCTGTCGAAGGTGAGCGGGCCGGGCGCGCGTTACACCGAGATCGGCATCATCGGCGATGGTGGCCGGCTGCGAAACTGAGGCGCCTGCCCGGCAGCGGGCGCCAGCCATCGCGTGCCGCGGCCCGGACAATGACCGCACGCCACAGTGCGAGATCGGCCCGCCGCTGGCCAGGCAGGCGGCAGCGCTGCTACATTGCGGCTCATCATGTCGCACTCCTTTGCCCTCATGCGCCGCCTGCCGGCGACTGGCTCCGCCTCCCGGCGGACGGGTGCGCGCGCCTGGGCGCCGTGTGGCGGCCGTGCCGGGTTCATGCCCGCACTGGCCGCACATCCTTGAGCCCGGCGACCCACCTTCTTCCCACTGCATAGCGCAAACCTCGGTCGCCGGGCCACCCCCCGCGCGATACGGGGTGCCCGGTCCTGGGCACGACCCGACTTCGTTCAGGAGTGCTTCATGGAAGTTCTCGCACAGGAACGTGTGCTGACCGGGCTCGACCATGCCCGGCTGTCGGCGCTGCTGTTTCGTCCTCGTGTGGCCACGGCCTTGCCGCCGGGACTGGCCGATGCGGCCCAGGATCTGCTCGACCTCGCCGAGGTCGTCGATGCCATCACCGTCGATGCGGACGTGGTGACCATGCGCTCGCGCGTGCGCCTCACGCGGACCGGGCAGCCCCCCTTTGTGGTGACGCTGAGTTATCCCTCGTCCACCGGCCTCGGCGATGGTTGCGTGTCGGTGCTCACGCCGCTGGGCCTGAGCCTGCTGGGCACGCGTGTGGGGCGCTGGATCCGCTGGGCCGGTCCCACCGGTGAAGTCCACAGTGCCCAGGTCACGGCCGTCGAGCACCAGCCCGAGGCGGCTGGCGACTACGAC
>CBFGPV010000074.1:0-18626 GCA_965650765.1 uncultured Burkholderiales bacterium | reverse complement strand
CATGATCATGAAGGTGGCGGTGCCCTTGCCGAAACACTCGCCGATGTTGGGGCAGGACGCCTCTTCGCACACCGTGTGCAGCTTGTGCTCACGCAGGATCTGCTTGATCTCGTAGAAGCGGGTGGTCGGCGACCCCGCCTTGACGCGGATCCACTCGGGCTTTTTCAGGGTCTCGGCGGCAACCACCTTGATCGGGATGCGGGCGGTCTTGGCCTGGGCCTTCTGCTTGGCCGTGGCGTCGTAGCTGGCGGCATCCTGGGCCTGGTGGACAACATTGGGGGTGGACATGCTCGCTCCAGTCGCGGCGGTTGCGCGGGGTCAGGGACTCAGGTGGGCCGCCAGGCGTTCGCCCAGCCGTGTCGCCGCCGTCGACCAATCCGTGGAAACCCCGAGTGTAGCCAAGTCGACCGTGCGCAGCCCTTCGTAACCGCAAGGGTTGATGCCGAAAAAGGGTGACAGGTCCATCGCCACGTTCAGTGCCACCCCATGGTAGGTGCGGTGATTGGCCACCTTGATGCCCAGCGCGGCCACCTTGGCCAGGCCGGCGAACGGGTCCGGGCGGGGCCAGGTCAGGGCGGCATGGCCCCCGGGGTCGGCCAGGTTGACGTAGATGCCGGGGGCGCCGGGCACCCGGTGCCCGGTGATGCCGTAGCCGTCGAGCGTCTGGATCACGGCCTGTTCGATACGGTGCACGTATTCCTTGACGTAGATCCCCAGGCGGCGCAGGTCGACCAGTGGGTAGGCGACCACCTGGCCCGGGCCATGGTAGGTGACCTGCCCGCCCCGGTTGGTGGGGACCACCGGGATGTTGCCCGGTGCCAGCACATGCTCGGGGCGGCCGGCCAGGCCCAGGGTGTAGACGGGCGGGTGTTCGCACAGCCAGAGCTGGTCCGGTGTGTCGGGCGTGCGCGCCTCAGTGAAGGCGCGCATGGCGTCGTAGGTGGGTGCGTACTCCACGCGTCCGAGAGGGCGGATGTCCATGCGTGCGTTTGCTCGTGCTCAGGTCGTGCTGCGAAAACAGGCCCACAGTGTAGGCTTTGGCATGTCAGGTTCCGGTGCCGGCCGACGACCCATTCGGGCAGCATGGCGCGTGAACTCCAGTCGTGACATGCTGTCGAACGGGCAGCCCGGGCCGGTCCGGGTGTCAGCAGTTGGGGGCAGAGCATGGCAAGCTGGTGGAAATCTGGGGCGCGCAAGCGCGTGAGCCGGTGGGCGACCGTCGTGGCCCTGGGGCTGGCCTCGGCGGCCTGGGCACAACCGGCTCTGCCGCCGGGCATGTTCCTGACGCCCGAAGGCTTGCAGCGCTACATGCAGGAGCGCCGCGACATCGACGCCGCCCTGGCCGCCTACGAGGCCGGCCGCCTGGCCGAGGCTGAGCGGCAGTTCCGCGTCCTGGCCAGCCAGGGCAGCCCGGTGGGCCGCTACAACCTGGCGATGATGCATGTGCTCGACGAGGCCGAGCGGCCCGACAAGCGCGAAGCGGTTGTCCTGCTCGAACAGTCGGCAGAACAGGGCTTCGTGCGCTCCGAATACGCGCTGGGGCAGGTCTACGAGTTGGGTGTGGTGGCCGCACCGGACCATCCCCGTTCGGTGCAGTGGTATCGCCGCGCCGCAGACCACGGCCATGTGGACGCGCAGGTGGCGCTGGGCACGGCCTATTACCTGGGCCGGGGCATCGTCAAGGACATGGCGGAGGCCGCACAGTGGTACCGGCGTGCGGCAACCGGGGGCGACGTTGGCGCCCAGTACCTGATCGCATCGATGTACGAGCAGGGCATGGGCGTCGAGCAGGACCTGCGGATTGCCCGCTACTGGTACGACGTGGCCGCCCGCAATGGCGACGAGGCGGCGCCGCACAAGGTCAAGGAGCTGGACCAGCGGCTCAATGCCAAGCCGCTGTGATC
Source organism: uncultured Burkholderiales bacterium (assembly GCA_965650765.1). Classification (GTDB taxonomy): domain Bacteria; phylum Pseudomonadota; class Gammaproteobacteria; order Burkholderiales; family Burkholderiaceae_C; genus Caldimonas. The sequence continues at coordinate 16,722 of CBFGPV010000074.1, read as the reverse complement.
GGGGGGTGTCAGAGCACGTAGCGCACCATCGGGTGCGAGGACAGCGCCCGGTAGATGCCGTCGAGCTGTTCACGGCTGGTGGCCGTGATGGTGATCGTCAGGCCCAGGTAGTTCGAGCCCTTGCTCTCGCGGATCTCGATCGTCGTGGCGTCGAAGGCCGGGTCGAAGCTCACCGCCACCTGGGCGATGGCGTCGGTGAAACCCGACACGTTGGGCCCCATCACCTTGATCGGGAAGCGGCTCGGGTATTCGATCAGCGATTCTTCAGGCGGAATGTTCATAGCGACTGTTCCTGCTTGGCCCGTTGGTAGGCCTCGTACAGGCGACCATAGATGGGGCCGGGTTTGCCTTTTAAAGCCCCATGCCCGATCAGTTCGCCGTCCAGGCGGGTGATGGGCAGCACCTCCTTGGTGGCGGACGACAGCATCAGCTCGTCGGCAGCCATCACCTCGGCCTCGCTGATCGGCCGCAGGTTGAAACCGATGCCCAGTTCGTCGCACAACTCGGCGATCAGGTTGTAGCGGATGCCTTCGAGCACATGCTCGCTGCGCGGCGGCCCCAGCACGGCGCCTTCGTGCACCACCCACACATTGCAGGCCGCGGCTTCGGTCAGGTAGCCGTCACGGAACATCACGGTCTCGGCCGCACCATGGTCGGCCGAGATCTGCCGCGCCAGGACGTTGCCCAGCAGCGAGATCGACTTGATGTCGCCACGCTCCCAGCGGAAGTCGCGCGCCGTCATGCAGGACACGCCCTGGTGCCGCTGTTCGGCCGTCGGCGGTTTCATCTCCGACACCATCATGAACACCGTGGGCTGGATGTCCGTGGGCATCACGTGGTCGCGCGGCGCCACGCCACGGGTGATCTGCAGGTACACGAGCTGGTCGATGGCGCCCGTCTGCTCGGCATGCCGGGCGGTCAGCTGGCGCATCAGGCCGAGCCAGTGCGCGCGGTCATGCGGGTTGGCGATGCGCAGCTTGGATAGCGAGCGGTCCAGGCGTGCCATGTGCTCGTCGAAGCGGAACAGGCGCTGGCCGTAGGCCGGCACGACCTCATAGACGCCGTCGCCGAAGATGAAGCCACGATCCAGCACCGACACCTTGGCGTCGCACAGGCGGGTGAACTCACCGTTCAGGTAGCACGGGGTATCGGGCAGGGCGTCCATGCGGGGTCCTTCGTGGGGCAGGTGGGGGGCAGATGCCAGATTACTTGATCCACAGGCGGATGGCATCCCAGGCGCGACCAAAGATGCCGCTTTGCTCAACGTCCTCGAGCACCACCAGCGGCACCTCGGCCACCACGGCCTCGCGCACCGTGACCTTGAGCTTGCCCACCGCCTGGCCCTTGGGCAGCGGCGCGACCAGCGGGTCGACCCGTTCGATCTGGGTCTTGACCTTGTCGGCGTCGCCCTTGGGCACCGTGACGAACAGTGCGCCCGCCGAGCCGAGCTTGACCTCCGAGGCCTTGCCCTTCCAGACCGCCGGCGTGGCCACCGGGTGGCCTGCGTCGAACAGCTTCAGGGTGTCGAAGGCCTGGTAGCCCCAGTTCAGCAGCTTCTGGCTCTCGTTGGCACGCGCGTCCATCGAGGTGGTGTTCAGCACCACGCTGATCAGGCGCCGCTTGCCGTTGGGGTAGTCGCGCTGGGCCGAGGCGATCAGGCAGTAACCCGCGGCCTCGGTGTAGCCGGTCTTCATGCCGTCCACGCTGGGGTCGCGGCGCAGCAGCAGGTTGCGGTTGGGCTGCGAGATGTTGTTGAACTTGTACTCCTTGATGGAGTAGAGCGGATAGAAGTCGGGGAAGTCCTGGATGATGCGCGAGGCGATGGTGGCCATGTCGCGCGCGGTGCTCTTGTGACCCGGTTCGGTCAGCCCGGTGACGTTCTTGAAGCTCGTGTTCTTCAGGCCCATGCGCTGGGCTTCGCGGTTCATCAGGTCGACGAAGGTCTCGACGCTGCCGGCCACCCCTTCGGCCAGGGCCACCGAGGCGTCGTTGCCGGACTGCACGATCATGCCGCGCAGCAGGTCATCCACGCGGACCTGCATCTTCGGGTCGATGAACATCAGCGAGCCGCCGCCCTTGCGTTCGTCCCAGGCGCGCACCGACACCGGCAGGGTCTGGTCCAGGGCGATCTTCTTGTCGCGCAGTGCGCCGAAAACGACGTACGCGGTCATCAGCTTGGTCAGCGATGCCGGGTCGGACGGGGCATCGGGCTCGCGCGCGGCCAGCACCTGGTTGCTGGTCATGTCCAGCAGCAGGTAGGACTTGGCGGCCACTTCGGGCGGCTGGGGCGCCTGGCCGTGGGCGCCAAGACTGGTGGCAGCCATGGACAAGGCCATGGAAAGCGAGAGGAATAGACGTTTCATGCGATCGGAAATCCAGATTGGGGCAGTGCGCACGCGGGTCGGTCAGACCAGCGCGCGCACCACCAGGTTCTTCAGCAGTGGCAACTGCCCGTGGAAGAAGTGACCCACGCCCGGCACGACCACGACCGGCAGGCCCTGCGGGCGTGCCCAGTCGAGCGTGGCCTGCAGCGGCACGACGTCGTCGAGTTCACCGTGGATCACGAGGGTGTGGGCCGGCACGGCGGCAACATCGAAGTTGCGTGTGGCCGGGCCCACGAGGATCAATTGGGCCACGGCATCGTGCCCGAGCCGCAGCGCGGCTTGTGACGTGACGTAAGCGCCGAAAGAAAAGCCAGCCAGCACCAGGCGTTCACCGGGTGTGTGGTGAGCGGCAATGACGGCGAGCATGTCGTCGATCTCGCCCTGACCGGCGTCCCAGGTGCCTTCGGACCCGCCGATGCCCCGGAAGTTGAACCGCACACAGCGCAGGCCCTGGTGGATGCAGGCCCGCGCCAGGGTCTGCACCACCTTGTTGTCCATCGTTCCGCCGTGCAGCGGATGCGGATGGGCCACCACCGCCAGCCCGCGCGGTTCGCCTGCGGGCAGATCGATGGCGCATTCGAGCGCACCGGCCGGGCCGGCGATGCGGGTACGTTGGGTCTGGGCGTTCATGCCGTCGGCAGCCGGCGATCAGCGACCGACATCGGGCGGCAGCAGCAGGCGCTCGACCACACGGCCCTGCTTCAGGTGGGACTCGACGATCTCGTCGATGTCGTCCTTGTCGACGAAGGTGTACCAGACGGCCTCAGGGTAGACCACCGCCACCGGGCCGCCGGCGCAGCGGTCCAGGCAGCCAGCCTTGTTGACCCGCACCTTGCCCACACCGGCCAGGCCCTCAGCCTTCACGCGGGCCTTGCAGTGGTCGAACCCCTGCTGGGCCTGATGCTGCGCGCAGGAGGCCTCGCCGTTGTCGCGCTTGTTGAGGCAGAAGAAGATGTGGCGCTCGTAATAGCTCATGGCGCAATTTTAGGCCGGGGCGGGGATGCGCCCTCAGGAAAGGCGCAAAGGCCGAGGCTCGTCGCGGGCCAAAGCACGCGTGGCGAGGTAGATCAGTGCGGCGTAGGGCCACAACCAGCCCACCCACTGCGCCAGCCCGTGAAAGCGGATGAAGCGCCCCTGCTCCCAGCCGCTGAGCGTCTGCGCGAAGTAGGGGTCGGCCGGTGCCTGGTTGACCAGCACCATCATGGCGGCGACGACGGTCCCGCCGACCAGCGCGGCGGCACGATTGGGCACGAACACCAGCGCCAGCGCCACCACACCGCCCAGGCCCCACCCCAGCGGTGTGGCCGGCGTGAGCCAGGCCATGGCATTGTGCGGGCCGAAGCTGAGTGCTGTCGACAGCGTGGTGGCCAGGAACCCCAGCAGCATCGCTCCCAGCACGAGCACGATGCGACGCCAGGAGGCGGGCGACACCGTGTAGGCCAGCAGGCAGGGGGCCAGCAGCCCGGCGGCAATGGCGATCAGCTCCATGCCGGGGGCCAGGGCGGCCGCGGGTGTGCCGTGGGCTGGCGGCACCCAGGCCTCGAGCGGGGTGTCGCGCACCCAGTCGAGGGCGAGTTCATGGGCCAGCAGTGCCACCTGTCCGACACCCAGCGGCACGGGGGTCGGGAACAGCAGGGCGGTCGGCCACAGCAGCAGCAGGGTGAGACCGCCGGCACTGCGCTGGATGAACCAGCGGTCGCGCACCTGCTGCCAGCGCTGCATCCAGCCGGCCTGATGCGCCAGCCAGGCGGCCAGCGCGCCGCCGAGCGTGCCCAGCGTGTTCAACCCCCAGTCGAGGTTGGACGGCACGCGGCTCGGGAGGTAGTTCTGAAGCACTTCCAGGGTGCCCGACAGGGTGGTGCCGGCCAGCAAGGCCACCACCACGCCGCCCGGTGGCGAGCGGCTCGAACGCAGCCAGGCGCCGCACACCAGCGCGCCCAGGGGCAGGTAGCCCACCAGATTGGAGCCGAGGTCGAAGCCCGTCCACCACCGCGGCCAGGGCAGGAAGACGAAGTCCCAGGGGGCAAAACCCGGGACGCGCCAACCCGAAAACGGATACAGGCTGGCATAGACCACCAGTGCGACATACAGCAGCGCCAGCGGGACCAGCGAACTGCGGTGGCGCGTCGGCGGGGTCATCAGAACGGCTTGACGACCACGAGGATCACCGCCAGCAGCAGTGCGAGCACCGGAACCTCGTTGAACCATCGATACCAGGTGTGGGCGCGGCGGTGACTGAGCTGCTCGAACTCGCGCAGCAGTCGCCGGCAGTAGTGGTGGTAGCCGACCAGCCCGGCCACGATCAGCAGCTTGGCATGCATCCAGCCATTGCCGGCGCCCCGGCCGATGCCGTAGTAGAGCCACAGCACAAAACCGAAGGCCAGGGCCAGCACCATCAGCATCGTCATGAAGCGGTAGAGCTTGTGGGCCATCAGCAGCAGGCGCTCGCGCTCGGCATGGCTGTCGTGCGGCACCATGGCCAGGTTGACGAAGATGCGCGGCAGATAGAACAGGCCGGCAAACCAGCTCGTCACGAAGACGATGTGCAGGGATTTGATCCAGAGCATCGCGCGATCATAGCGAGCGCTTGCATCATTGGCGGCACGACGCAGCCCAGACCCCAGGCGCGGGCGGTGCACTCGTGCCGGGGAGGTCGGCTGGACCGAAAAAAATGGACGCCGGAAAAGAAAGAGCCCCAGTACGAGACTGGGGCTTCAAAGCCTTAACGCTGTCATCACGGTAAGGCACCTGCTCAGGGAGGAAAAGCAGGGAATGAACGCCTTGCGACGTATCATTCATATGTGAGTTTACCAGAGTCCGGCTGTCAGAGAACTGACATGCGGCCCTGATGAGACCATGGAAAACACCACTATTCGGGTGATCGCCTCGCCCTGACAGGACTGAACCTTGCCGTCTTCTGCCTCGTTTCCTCATGCCAGGCCGCGCCGCCTGCGCCGCGACGACTTCACCCGGCGCCTCGTGCGCGAGCACGCACTGTCGGTCGACGACCTGATCTATCCGGTGTTCGTGCTGGATGGTCACAACCGCACACAGAACGTTGCATCCATGCCCGGCGTGCAGCGCCTGAGCCTGGACCGGCTTTACGGTGCGGCCGAAGAATGCGTGAAGCTGGGCGTGCCGGTGATGGCCCTGTTCCCGGTGATCGAGCCCGAGCTGAAGACCGAGGACGGGCGCGAGGCATGGAATCCCGAGGGTCTGGTGCCGCGCGCGGTGCGCGAGCTGAAGCGGCGCTTCCCGGAGCTGGGTGTGCTGACCGACGTGGCGCTCGACCCCTTCACCTCGCACGGGCAGGACGGCCTGCTCGACGACACCGGCTACATCCTGAACGACGAGACGGTCGCAGTGCTGACGCGCCAGGCGCTGGCCCAGGCCGAAGCCGGTGTGGACATCGTCGCGCCCAGCGACATGATGGACGGGCGCATCGGTGCGGTGCGCCAGGCCCTGGAGGCCGGTGGGTTCATCCACACCCGCATCATGGCGTACAGCGCCAAGTACGCCAGCGCCTTCTACGGGCCGTTCCGCGATGCCGTCGGCTCCAAGGCCAACCTCGGCAAGAGCGACAAGAAGGTCTATCAGATGGACCCGGGCAACAGCGACGAGGCGCTGCGCGAAGTGGCGCTGGACATCGCCGAGGGGGCCGACATGGTGATGGTCAAGCCCGGCATGCCCTACCTGGACATCGTGCGGCGCGTGAAGGACGAATTCCGCGTGCCCACCTTCGCCTACCAGGTCAGCGGCGAGTACGCGATGCTCAAGGCGGCGGCCGCCAACGGCTGGCTCGATCACGATGCCGTGATGATGGAGTCCCTGCTGGCCTTCAAGCGGGCCGGCGCCGACGGCGTGCTCACCTACTTTGCGCTGGACGTGGCCCGCAAGCTCAAGGCCTGAACCAGCGCGGTCCGGGCCCCACATGCGCATCTTCCACGTCAGTGACCGCTTCGAGGAACTCCACGACCTGCCGCCTCAGTTGCCTGCCACCGGTTACCTGTGGATCGGCAGCGCGCGGCGCGAGTTCGAGGTCAACGTCGCGCTGATCCAGTCCACCCTGCAACGCTGGACGGGTGGGCAGCTGGTCGACCTGCATGTGTCCGACCTGCTGAACAACCAGCTGCCGTCGCACTTCGACTACACCTCGTGGTACGACATGCTGGTGTTCCGCCGTCTGGCCGCCGGCGCCGGCTCCAGCGAACTGTTTGTCGACGACCAGCGCGGCACGCTGGCCACGGCTCGCCAGGCGCTGGAATCCATCGACACCAGCCCGGTGGGGTTTGCCGTCTTCGACCGGGTGCTGATCACCGTGCACCCGACGGATTGCCTGGTGCGCGAGTTCTTTGCCGCACGGATGGCGCAGATGGGGGCTGCCGCCGGAGAAGGTCGCCTGGAAGGCCGGGCGGCCCTGGTGCGGCTGCCCACCAGCCCGGCCGACCAGATGCTGCGCATGGTCAACCACATGGTCGACGGATACCTCGAGCTGCGCCGGTTGCTGACCCGGCAACTGGGCTACCTGCAGCAGGCCCTGCTCAATCCTCGGGGGCATTTCCGGGGCTGGCAGGTGCTGCTGGACTCGCGCAATGCGCTGAACCTGCTGGAAGACATCTGCGAGGACCAGCGCAGTGCCGTACAGGAGTGGATCGACGGCCTGGAAGAGTGGCCCGAGCCGGCGGATGCCGCCCAGGCCCGCGAGCAGGAACTGCTGCGGGTGCGCTCGCGTGACGTGCTCGAGCACATCGAACGGGTGCTCAGCCATGTGCGACGGCTTGAATCGTCGGCCGAGACCGCGGTGCAGATGCACTTCTCGGCGCAGAGCAACCGCACGAACGACATCATGCGCACGCTGACCGTGCTGACGGCGATCTTCCTGCCGCTGAACCTGATCACCGGGTTTTTCGGCATGAACTTCGACACGCTGCCCCTGATCCACAGCGCCACGGGCGCGTGGGTGGCACTGGCGATCATGGTGCTGATCGGTGTGGGGCTGGGCGTGTTCTTCTGGCGCAAGCGCTATCTCGGCACGCGCCACTGAGGGTCGTCGGGCACCACAAAACACCGTTCGGTCTCGTGCCAGCCGCCACCATCGGGGGCAGGCTGCAGGTGCACCCACAGCGCCGCGCGTGAGGTGGCTGACACCGGCTCCTGGCCCGCGCCCGGCTGCGGCCCGGCAGGCGGGGCCTCCCGGCGTTGCGCCGGCGAGAGCCACCGGGCCCGTGGCAGCCACACCCAGCCGGTGCGTTCATGCATGGCGGCCTGGCTGGCAGTCAGCCACGTGCCACGCAGGTGGGCCGGATTCAGCGCACCGCAGGCCGGCATCGGGTGGTCGGCGCGATGGAAGAGCCAGCCCCGCACAAAGGCGGCGCGCCGCCACGACATCGTGCCCCAGGGTGCGGGTGGGTCCAGCGCCAACTGGCGGTCGAACAGGCGGGCCAGCTTGGCCGAGAGCCGGTCGCGCCCGTCAGGGCCGATGAAGTCAGCGGCATCGACCTGGGGCTCCACACTGAGGCACAGATAGAACTTCACTGCAAGCTCCCAGTGCCATCGTTCGCCGTGGCGGTCCTCGACGAGGAAGTCGATCTCGCCCAGCGTGCCGCCCTGTGGCGTGCGCACGACCTGCTGCGAGGCCATCAGGCGGTGCGTCGGCCCGTGCTGCAGGAAGAATTTCAGCAACTGCTCGGCATGACGGCCCAGCGGCAGGTGCCGTTCGCCGGGCGCGGCCGCAGGCACGAGTTCGTCCAGCGGCGATGGGCCGCCGGCTAACGCGCGCCGCTCCAGGTCCTGCAGCCAGTCCTGGATCAACCGCGAGTCCGGGGGGTCGAACCGATGGACCTCGGCACGGAAGTGCCCGGGCGTGGTGTTCAGCAGCGGGGGCGACAGCAGCAGCCAGCGCAGGTCGCGCAGGGCCTGGGCGCGGACTTCGAGCCCGACGCCGGGGTGGCCGGTGGGCGTCAGGTCGACTCGAGCGTGTCCCGTGCCAGGCACAGGTCCTCCCAGGCCTTGGCCTTGTCGGGCAGGTTACGCAGCAGGTAGGCCGGGTGATAGGTGACGATCAACGGCACATCGTGATAGCGGTGCACCCGGCCGCGCAGCTTGCCGATGGCGTCGTTGGTCTGCAGCAGCGACTGAACGGCAAACCGGCCCATGGCCAGGATGATGCGCGGGCGCACCAGTTCAACCTGCCGGCGCAGGAAGGGCTCACACTGGGCCACTTCCTCGGGCAGCGGATTGCGGTTGCCCGGCGGGCGGCACTTCAGCACGTTGGCGATGAACACCTGCTGCTCGGGCGGGGCTTCACTGCGGGTCAGGCCCACGGCGCGCAGCATGTTGTCGAGCAGCTTGCCGGCCTGGCCCACGAAGGGCTCGCCCAGCCGGTCCTCGTTTTCGCCCGGGGCTTCGCCCACGATCATCCAGTCGGCCTGTTCATGGCCAACACCGAACACCGTGTTGCGGCGGCCTTCGCACAGGCCGCAGGCGCGGCAACTGGTCACGGCCTCGCGCAGCGCGGGCCAGTCCATCTCGGCCACGCCCTCGGGGCGGCGCGCGGTGGTGCCCGGTGGTGCGACCGTCGGTGAGGCCACCGATGCCGGGGCCTGCAGGTGCCGGGTCTCAGGCGACGCGGCTTGCGCAGCCTGCATGACGGCTTCGACCGCAGGGGGGGGCGGTGCGGGTTCGACGTCGTGCGGCGCGGGCAGGTCGGTTTCGGGCTCGACCTCGGCGCCACCGGTGCGCAGCTCCCACGCCGGCAGGTTCATCGCCTTGAGCAGGGCGATCTGGCGGGTGTCCCAGCTCATGGTGTCAGGCTCATCACGATCGCGTCCTCGCGCCGGCCCTGCGACGCCGGGTAGTAGCCGCGGCGCAGGCCCACCTGACGAAAGCCATAACGCTCGTAGATGGCCCGTGCGCGGGCATTGCTGGTGCGCACTTCGAGCCACAGGGTGTCGATGCCGCGTTCGCGCGTGGACTCGCGCAGGGCCTCGAGCATCTGCAGTGCATGCCCGCGGCCCTGGTGCTGCGGGTGCACGGTGATGTTGAGCAGGTGCATTTCGTCCACACCGACCATGGCGACGTAGTAGCCCAGCATCTGTCCGTCTTCGGCGCGCAGCACCCAGGCCGGGTAGCCGGCATGCAGCGAGTCGACAAAGTTGCCGCGTGACCACGGGAACTCGTAGGCGGCCTCTTCGATCGCCATCACCTCGTCGAGTGCCATCGGGGTCATGGTCATCAGGACCGGCTGCGTGGCAAGGGGGCTGATCTGTGCACTCATGTCAGGCCCCCGCGACGGTGCTCGCGCCGAGCTGCGCCGCCTTGTGGGCTTCCCGTTCGGCCGTGGTCTGGGCGACCTTGTCGCGCACGTAGATCGGCAGCGCCAGGGCGGCGTCGAGCGCGTGTCCGTCAGCCCAGGCCGTGCGGGCAAGCCGCAGCAGCGCGGCGCCCTCCGGGGTGGCATTCGCAAGGGAACCCCGGGGTGCATCGGTGCCGAGCAGGGCCACGGCATTGCCGGCCAGCGTTGCGGCCGGGGTGTCCTGCAGGGCCTGCACCAGCGTGGCGGGTTCATGCAGCATCGGCTCGGACAGGCACTGCCAGCGGGCGCTGCCGTCAGCGTGGCGCCGATAACGGGCAGCGTAGATCTCGCCCATGCGGGCATCCTGGGCGGCCCAGACCTCGTTGCCCGCCCCAAGCGCATGAGCCGATTCGGCCACGGCCATCAGCGTGTCGAGGGCCAGCACCGGGCAGCCAGCCCCCAGCGCCAGCCCCTGGGCCACCGCGCAGGCCGTCCGCAGGCCGGTGAAGGCCCCCGGGCCGCGCCCGAAGGCGATCGCGTCGAGATCGCGAGGCTGCAGGCCGGCCTGTGCCAGCAGGTCCTGCAGGGCCGGCACGACCGTCGCCGACGCCTGGGCGCCGCCCTCGAGGGCGCAGACCCACTCCTGCGGCCCGGCACACAAGGCCAGGTGCAGGGTTTCGGTCGAGGAGTCGATCGCCAGCAGGCGAGGAGCGAGCGTGCACATGCGGGCAGTTTACCGGCCGGGATAATGTGCCCATGCCTGCTGCCCTCAATTCCTGCACTTCCCGCATGCTGCGTTTGTCCGGCCGGTCCCGGCCCGCGCTGGCCCTTCGAGCCTTGACCTGGCTGGTGGCCGGCGGCCTGATGCTGGCGGGTGGCGCCCTGGCGCGCGAGCCGGTGCTGCCGCCGGAAGTGGAGGCCGCGCTGGCGCGCGCAAAACTGCCGCGCGATGCGCTGGTGGTGCAGGTCGAGGAGGTGGGGGCGGCCCAGCCGAGGCTGTCGCACCGCGCGCAGGTGGCGGTGAACCCGGCCTCGATCATGAAGCTCATCACCACCTATGCCGCACTCGACCTGCTCGGGCCGGCCTACACCTGGCACACGCCGGTGCTGGCCGACGGACCGATCCGCGGCGGGGTGCTCGAAGGCAACCTCTACATCGTCGGCCAGGGTGACCCGAAGCTGGTCGTCGAGCGCCTGTGGCTGCTGATGCGCCGCCTGCAGCAGCAGGGGGTGCAGGAGATCCGGGGCGACATCGTGCTCGACCGCAGTGCGTTCGACATGCCCGCCGGCAACCCGGCCGACTTCGACGGCGAGCCGCTGCGGCCCTACAACGTGCTGCCCGACGCGCTGCTGGTGAACTTCAAGTCGATGGTGCTGAGCTTCGTGCCCGATGCCGCGGCCGGTGTGGCGCGGGTGGCGGTGGAGCCACCGATGGCACGCCTGCAGGTCGACACCCTCGTGCCACTGGACCAGACCGGGCCATGCGACGACTGGCGTGCAGCGCTGGGTGGGGACTTCAGCGACAGCCAGCGGGTGCGCTGGACCGGCCGCTACCCGCTGAGCTGCGGCGAGCGCACCTGGCCGGTGGCCTCGCCTGACCCGCAGGGCTACAACGCCCGTGCCATCGAGGGCATGTGGCGGCACCTGGGCGGGCGCCTGGGTGGGCGGGTGCGTGACGGGCTGGCGCCGTCCGGCCCGGGTGTGCAGCAACTGGCGCGCAGCAGCTCACCGCCGCTTGCCGAAATGGTGCGCGACATCAACAAGTTCAGCAACAACACGATGGCGCGGCAGGTGTTCCTGACGCTGGGGCTGGTGAGGCGCAACGCAGGTCAGCCGGAGGTGGCGCGCGCGGTGGTCCAGGAGTGGCTGCGCGAACGCCTGGGGGCGGACGCTGACGGTGTGGTGCTCGACAACGGCTCGGGGCTGTCACGCGACGCCCGGGCGTCGGCGATGGTCCTGGCGCGACTGCTGCAGTCGGCCTGGGCCAGCCCGGTGATGTCCGAGCTGATGAGCTCGCTGCCGGTGTCGGGGGTGGACGGCACGATGCGCCGCGCCACCAGTGTGGCCGGGCTGGCGCATCTCAAGACCGGGTCCTTGCAGGACGTGGCCGGTGTGGCCGGCTACGTGCTCGGGGCCAGCGGCCGCCGCTATGTGCTGGTGGCGATCGTGAACCATCCGCAGGCCGCGGCGGCCCGCCCGGCCTTCGAGGCGCTGGTGGCCTGGACCATCCGGGACCGGCGCTGACGCCACCGGCCCCGGGCCCGGGCGTCAGAACGGGTTCTCGCGAATGCGTTCCAGGGCCAGGTCGGCCCACAGCTTGTTCATGTTGGGGCTGAGGTGCTGGTCGTCAGCATAGACGTACAGCAGCAGGCGGCCGGTCGTGATGTCCGGGCGCAGCGTGGCCGAGGTGCAGTCGATCGCGCTCAGCCCGTCCTGGCAGGCGCCCTGGTCATGGATGTACGAACCGTACTGCCCGCGGTCGTCCTCGACGATGCGGCGCACCAGGTCGGCCCCCAGCACCACGGCGGCAAATCGGCCGTCGTTGGTGATGGTGTCGCGCATGCCGCGGTTGTAGTCGGCCGTCAGGTCGGTCAGCAGCTTCTTGCGGCCGGCCACCAAGGCTTCCTGGGCGGTGCCATAGGGCGCCAGCCCGACGTCGGGCGTGGTCATCACCACCACCCGCGCGCCCAGGCCGATCATGCGGTTGACCTGTGCGCCCATCGCCTTGCCCAGGTCGTAGGCGGCGGCCAGCAATGCGGCGGAAGTCTGTTCGGCCGACTGTGCAGCGAGGGCCTTCACGTCGTTGGCACCCGCCAGGATCAGCACGAGGTCACCGTCGCGGAAGCCACCGGCGGCCACATGCTGGTCGATCTGCGCCGTGACGTCGGCCGTGCGCGCACCCGGCTGGGCATACAGCAGCGCCTTGGACGTGTCGCGGCCCAGCGGGTTGCACTGCGCGAACGAGTAATCGAACCTGTCGGCCACGGCCTGGTTCCACAGGCGGTACTCGTCACAGTCCAGCGCGCCGGCGTCGGTCAGGTCGTTGACCGAAAATTTGCGTCCGGCCTGTGCGCCGCTGCCGATGTAGCTGTACTCGTCACCGAAGGAGATGATGCGGGCCGGCTCGAAGGCCTCGAAGGTGCTGCCGCCACAGCTGGCGAGCACCACGGCGACGCTGGTGAGGGCGGCCGCCTTCAGGCGGGGCCACCAGCGGAAGGAACTCAGGGACATGAACACTCCGTCAGGCAAGGAGAAAGTAGGGGCAGGCGCGGCTCACGAAGCCGCCGCCCGGTTCAGGCGGTCGCGCACGCCGTCCCACTCGGGGGACTCCGGCGGGCTTTCCACCCAGATGAGCTGCACGCCCAGGGCGTCCAGATCGCGCAGTGTGGCAAACAGGCCCTGCGCCGCACCCGCGGCGTCGTCGGGCATCGGCCGATGCGGCATGCCGCGCGGCGCCCGGACCGTGCGTGAATATAGCGCCAGCTTCACGGTCGAGGCGTTGCCCAGCACCTCCAGCGCAGTGCGCAGGGTCTTGGGGTCCATCAGCCTGACCTTGGCGCGCGGGGCGTAGTGGGCCTCCAGTGTGCCCGAGGCACGCGGTGCCTGATCGTCGCGATCAAGCAGCGGCTGGCCGATCGCCTGCTCGATCCTTGCGCGCGTCAGCACCCCCGGGCGCAGCAGCACCGGGCGACCCCGGCTGCAGTCGATGATGGTCGACTCGATGCCGACCTCGCACGGGCCGCCGTCGAGCACCAGCACGTCCTCGCCGAACTCCCCGGCCACATGGGCGGCCGTGGTCGGGCTGACCCGCCCGAACAGGTTGGCGCTGGGGGCGGCCACCCCCTGCACCCCGAGCGTTGCGCATGCGCGCAGCAGCGCCTGGGCGACCGGATGGGACGGGCAGCGCAGCCCGATGGTGTCCTGGCCACCGGCCGCTGCGGCAGCCACACCCGGGCGGCGCGGCACGATCACCGTGAGCGGCCCCGGCCAGAAGGCCTGCATCAGGCGGCGCGCGACCTCGGGCAGTTCGGCGGCGAGTGCGTCTGCTGCCTCGGGCGAGGGCACATGCACGATCAGCGGATGGTCGGCCGGGCGGCCCTTGGCCGCAAAGATCGCTGCAACGGCCTGGTCGTCCAGGGCGTTGGCCCCCAGGCCATAGACGGTTTCGGTCGGCAGCGCCACCAGCCGGCCGTCGGCCAGCGCCTGTGCAGCGAGCTGCACATGGGCCGGGTCACGGCCGTCCAGCAGGCGGGGGAGGGGGGCGGCAGGCATCAGAACGCTGGCAGGCCGAGCAGCTCGGCGCAACGCAGGGCCACCTCGCGGGCCTCGTGGGCACTCGCGGCGGTGATGTTCAGGTGGCCCATCTTGCGTCCACGCCGCGCGGACACCTTGCCGTACAGGTGCAGGTGCGTGCCCGGGAGCGCCAGCACGGCCGCCCAGTCGGGCTCGCGCTCGCGGCCCTGGGCATCGAACCAAAGATCGCCCAGCAGATTGAGCATCACCACGGGCGAATGCAGCCTGGGCGCAACCAGCGGCAGGCCGGCCATCGCGCGCACCTGCAGGTCGAACTGCGACACGTTGCAGGCGTCCATCGTGTAGTGGCCCGAGTTGTGCGGCCGCGGTGCCATCTCGTTGGCCACGATGCGGCCATCGCGCAGCACGAACAGCTCCACGCACAGCACCCCCACATAGTGCATCGAGGCGGCGACGGTCTCGGCCGCGCGCACCGCCTGCGCCTGCAATTCGGCGGTGAGGTCGGGTGCCGGCACGGTGGTGACGGCGAGGATGCCGCCGCGGTGCAGGTTCTGCTGCAGCGGGAAGTGCACCAGTTCACCATCGGCATTGCGGGCCACGATCACGCTGACCTCGAAGGCGAGGTCCAGGCGCTTTTCGAGCACGCAGCGCACCTGGCGCAGCTCGGCCCAGGCCGCGGCGAGTTCGTCGCGGGTGCTCACGGTGACCTGACCCTTGCCGTCATAGCCCAGGCTGGCCGTCTTCAGGATGCCCGGCAGCAGGCCCTCGTCGACGGCGGCGAGGTCGGCGGCAGTCTCGATCACCGCATAGGGCGCGCACGGCACCCCACAGGCGCCGAAATGCGCTTTTTCGCGCGCGCGGTCCTGGCAGATCGCCACGGCTTCGGCACCGGGTGCAACCGGGCGGTGGGCGCCCAGTGTGGCCAGTGCGCCCGCCGGCACGTTCTCGAACTCGGTGGTCACGGCCGCGCTGCGCTGCATCAGCTGCGCCAGCCCCTGTTCATCCAGGTAGTCGGCCTGGATGTGATAGTGGGCGACCAGACCCGCCGGGCTGGCCGGATCGGGGTCGAGCACGGCGGTGAAATAGCCCATCTGCTGGGCGGCATGCACGAACATGCGGCCCAGCTGGCCACCGCCCATCACGCCCAGCGTGGCCCCTGGCAGGATGGCCCGGCTCATGGTGTGGTGTATCCCGGCAGCGCCATGGCACGGGCCGCTTCGGTCTGGCGGGCCCGGAACGCGTCGAGCTGGGCGCGCAGCGCCGGGTTGCCGGTGGCCAGCATGGCCACTGCAAACAGCGCGGCGTTGGCGGCACCGGCCACACCGATCGCGAAGGTGGCCACCGGCACGCCCTTGGGCATCTGCACGATCGAATGCAGGGAGTCGACCCCCTGCAGGTGGCGGCTGGGCACCGGCACGCCCAGCACCGGCACGGTGGTCTTGGCCGCCAGCATGCCCGGGAGATGGGCGGCGCCGCCGGCTCCGGCAATGATGGCAACGAGCCCGCGCCCGGCGGCGGACTCGGCATAGGCGAACATGTCGTCGGGCATGCGATGGGCCGAGACCACACGGGCCTCATGCGGCACGCCGAACTCGGCGAGAATCTGGGCGGCGTTTTGCATGACGTCCCAATCACTGTTGGAACCCATGACCACACCAACGAGGGGCGAAGCGCCTGTCACAGCTGGCTCCAGTGGGGTGAAAGCGTGATTTTAGGCGGGGCTTGGAAATCCCCCCGCACGGCCCCAACTGGCACTGTCCGAGGAATGCCCATGATCGACATCACCATCCAGAATTTCGAGGCCGACGTACTGCAGGCCTCCGTCTCCCAACCCGTGCTGCTCGACATCTGGGCGCCGTGGTGCGGGCCCTGCCGCACGCTGGGCCCGATGCTCGAAAAGCTCGAGACGCAATATGCCGGCCGCTTCGTGCTGGCCAAGCTCAACTCCGACGAGCAACCCGAGATCGCCGGCCAGCTCTCGCAGATGTTCGGCGTGCGCAGCATCCCGTTCTGCGTGATGTTCAAGGACGGCCAGCCGGTCGACGGTTTTGTCGGCGCCTTGCCGCAGGCCCAGATCCAGCAGTTCCTCGACAAACATGTGCCGTCCGAGACCGAACTCGAGGCCGAAGAAGAGCTCGATGCCGCCGAGCAACTGGCGGCCGGCGGCGATGCCGATGCCGCGCTTGACCGGCTCCAGCAGGCCGTCGCGATCGACCCGTCCAACGACACAGCGCGCTTCGACTACGTCAAGCTGCTGATCGAGGTCGGGCGCGTGGCCGATGCCCGCATGGCCTACGAGCCGGTGGCGTCCAAGGCGATCGTGGACACGCGCATTGCCGCGCTCGGCCAGTACCTCGATGCGGCCGAGCGGGCGCCCGCGGCGCGTGGGGCCGACGAGCTGGCCGCCGCCCTGGCCGCCAACAAGCGTGATTTCGAGGCCCGCTTCGAACTGGCGCAGACGCATTTCGCCGCCCGGCGCTGGACCGAGGCGATGGACGAACTGCTCGAGATCCTGATGCGCGACAAGGCCTGGAATGACGGCCAGGCGCGCAAGGCCTATGTCGCCATCCTCGAGCTGATGAGCAAGCCGGCGCCCAAGCCCGCTGCCGCGGCCGAAACCAAGGGCACCCTGGAAGTCACCGGCAAGGCGGCCGTGGCGCCGGCCGACCCGGTTGTCGACCAGTACCGGCGCAAGCTGAGCATGGCACTGTTCTGAGCTGAGCGCCCCCAGGGCGGGGCTGCGCCCAGCCCGCCCCCCGCGGGGGTCAAGGAAACTTGGGACGGCCCGGC
>CBFGPV010000073.1:0-18651 GCA_965650765.1 uncultured Burkholderiales bacterium | reverse complement strand
GCGTCGTCGCGGTTCCAGTTGCCGTGCTTGGCGTCGAGCAGCGTGATGCCCGGCGCGGTCTTGATCACGGCGTTGAACGCATCCATGCGTTCGTTGTCGATCGTGGTCGGGATGCCGCGCAGCGCGACGATGTTGCCCTTGCCGCCCAGGGCCTTCACCAGGTACTCGGCCGGCACGCGGCCGAAGGCGGTGTTGTCACCCGAGACGTAGGCGTCCTGGGCGCTGGTGTCGGTCAGGCCGCGGTCGACCACGGTCACGTACACGCCCTTGGCCTTGGCCTGTGCCACCGGGCGGGTGAGGGCGGCCGACTCGAACGGCAGGATCACCAGCGAATCGATCCGGGTGGCGGTCACCAGGTCCTGCAGCTGGTTGGCCTGTTCGGGCGCACCGCTGGCCGTCTTGATCGTGATCTTGACGTCGGGGTGGGCCTTCTCGATCTCCTTCTTGGCCTCGTTGGCCCAGTACACCAGGCCGGCGGCAAAGCTGTGGGTCGCCGCCGGAATGGCCACGCCGAGGTTGACCTTGTTCTGGGCCCAGGCGGCGGTGCTGCCCAGGGTGGCGGTGGCCGCGACGGCCAGCGCAAGCAAGCGGGTGCGAATCGTCATGATGTCTGTCTCCTTTGTGTGTGGGTCTGCGGATGCGCGGGAAGTCCGGGCAGGGAAGACCCCTGCCCTCGGGAAACGGAGCGTCAGGGGCGTCGGCGCTGCATGAAGGCCACCGCGATGATCACGAAGCCCTGCACGGCAGCGTTGAGGTACACGCTGATGATGCTGGTGAGGTTGAGGATGTTGCTGATCACCGACAGCAGCACGGCGCCCACCACGGTGCCACCGATGCTGCCGGCCCCGCCGCGCAGGGCCGTGCCGCCGACGATCACCGCGGCGATCGCCTCCAGTTCCCACAGCAATCCGGTGGTGGGCGAGGCCGAGCCCAGGCGCGGCACATACAGCAGCGTGGCAATGCCCACGCACACGCCCAGCAGCGTGTAGGTCAGCACCTTGATGCGGTCGACGTCGACCGCGGCATAGCGTGCGACCTGCTCGTTCGAGCCGATGGCCTGCACATAGCGCCCGTAGGCCGTGCGGTTGAGGATCACCGTGCCGGCCGCTGCGACGAGCAGGAACACCCACACCGGCACCGGCACGCCCAGCAGGCTGCCGTAGTAGACCGGGCCGTAGGCGTCGGCCAGGTCGTTGTCCAGCGTGATGGCGCCACCGTCGGCAAAGTAGGTGAGGTAGGCGCGGAAGATGCCCAGCGTGCCCAGCGTCACGATGAAAGGCTCGATGCGCCCGCGGGTGATGAGCAGGCCGTGTGCCATGCCGAACAGGGCCCCCAGCAGCACTGCCAGGGCCATGCCGGCCATCACGATGGCCACCGGCGGCCAGCCCAGCGGGGCGAGCCGGTTCATCGTGAGGATGGTGACGCCGGCGATCAGCGCGGCCATCGAGCCCACCGACAGGTCGATGCCGCCCGAGATGATCACGAAACACATGCCCACCGCGATGATGCCGATGAAGGCCGTGCGGGTCAGCACGTTCATCGCGTTGTCGGCGCTGGCGAACTCGGGGTTGAGCAGGGTGCCGGCCACACACAGCAGCAGCAGACCCAGCACCGGCCCGAGCGAGGGCAGGCGCCAGCCGGGGCGTGCGCGCGGGGCGCGTTCTGCGCGGGGCAGCGCCGGCGCGTCAGTGGGTTCCGGTGGCATGGGCAATCAGCTCCTCTTCGTTCAGGTGGTCGGCGTCGAGCGTGGCCTGCAGGCGACCTGCACGCATCACCGCCACGCGGTGACACAGGCCGATCAGCTCCATCAGTTCCGACGAGATCACCACGACCGCGCGGCCCTGGTCGGCCAGGTGGCGGATCAGCAGGTAGATGTCTCGCTTGGCGCCGATGTCCACCCCGCGGGTGGGTTCGTCCAGCACCACCACCTGCGGGCCGGGGTACAGCACCTTGGCCAGCGCCAGCTTCTGCTGGTTGCCGCCCGACAAGGAACCTGCACGCACCTCCAGCGAGCCGGTGCGGATGCCGAATTCACGCACCGCCTGTTGCAGGGCCGCCTGCTCGCCGGCCGGCCGCAGCCAGGGGCGCGCGTGGCGGTCCAAGGCCATCAGCGTGAGGTTCTGTCGCAGCCCGAAGTCGACATGCAGGCCGCGCCCCTTGCGGTCCTCGCTCAGGTAGGTGAGGCCGGCGTCGGCAGCCTCGCGGGGCGACCTCGGCAACACGTCGCGCGTGCCGATCGTGATCGACCGGACACGGCGCTCGCGCAGCCCGAGCAGGCCTTCGAACAGCTCGGTGCGGCCGGCACCCACCAGGCCGGCAAAGCCGAACACCTCACCGGCACGCACCTCGAAGCTCACGTCCTGCGCCCAGCCCGGCACGCTCAGGCCGTCCACCTGCAGCAGCACCGGTGCGTCGCCGGGCACGGGTGCACGGGGGGGATAGAGGTCGGACAGCTCGCGCCCGACCATCAGGCTGGCCATGCGGGCGCGGCTGAGCCCGGCGGTGGGCTGGCGCGTGACCAGGCGGCCGTCGCGCATCACGATCACCTCGTCGGTGATGCGCTCGACCTCGTCGAGCTTGTGCGAGATGTAGATCACGGTCACGCCGTCGGCCTTGAGCCGCTCGATCAGGCCGAACAGCCGGGTGGTTTCGCTGGGCGTGAGGGTGGCCGTGGGCTCGTCCATGATCAGCAGGCGTGCCTTGCGTGACAGCGCCTTGGCGATCTCGACCAGCTGGCGTTCGGCAACGATCAGCTCGCGCACGCGGGTGTCGGGGTCGGCATCCAGGCCCACGTCCTGCAGCACGGCGCGCGCGGCGGCACGCATCTCGCGGTCGGCCAGCCACCAGCCGCGCTTCTTCTCGTGGCCCAGGAAGATGTTCTGCGCGATGCTCAGGTCCTCGGCGAGGTTGAACTCCTGGTGGATCAGCACGATGCCCTCGGCCTCGGCCGCGCGCGAGCCCTCGAAGCGCACCGCCCGCCCGTCGATGCGCAACTCGCCCGCGCTGGGGGTTTCGTAGCCGGCCAGGATCTTCATCAGCGTGGACTTGCCCGCGCCGTTTTCGCCCAGCAGGCCGTAGACCCGACCGGGTTCGAGCGTGATGTCCACGCCATGCAGCACCTGCACCGGCCCGAAGGACTTGTCGATGCCGTGCAGGCCGACCTGGAACGAGCGGCCGTCCATCATGCGAGCTCCCGGCGCCGCAGGCTTTCCTGCATGGCCAGCACACCGGCGCCGATCAGGCCGGCGCGCTCGCCCAGCGGCGTGTACTGGATCTCCAGGTGACGCGTCGACAGCGCCAGCGAGCGGTGGTACACGCTTTGCCGCACGGCGGCCAGGAACAGCGGCCCGACGCGGGTGACCCCACCGCCGATGAACACATGCGACGGATTGAAGAAGTTCACCACCGAGGCCAGCATCTGCCCGACCAGCGCGCCCGAGCGTTGCACCACCTGGTTGGCGGCTACATCACCGGCACGGCTCGCCTGGGCCACGTCCTGCAGGCGCAGGCTGCCGCGTTCGGCCAGCACCTGCGCCAGCATCGGGCTGTGGCCGGCCTGGGCGGCTTCGGTGGCCATGCGGGCAATCGCCGGGCCGGCGGCCAGGGTCTCGACGCAGCCGAGGTTGCCGCAATGGCAGCGCGGGCCGTCGGGCACCACGCAGATGTGGCCCACGTCACCGGCCGAGCCGTTGGCGCCGCGATAGACCTGGCCATGGCACACGATGCCGCAGCCGATGCCCGTGCCCACCTTCACCACCAGGAAGTTCTGCAGGCCGCGCTGCATGCGCCACAGCTCGCCCAGCGCCATCACGTTGACGTCGTTGTCGACGAACACTGGGGCATTGAAGTCGATGCCGATGTCGTCGCGGATCGAATACGCATCCCATTGCGGCATCAGCGGCGGATTGACCAGCTGGCCGGAGTCGAAGTCCACCGGCCCGGGCAGGCCGATGCCGATGGCGATCACCTGGCGTGCGCTCATGCCGCAGCGCGCCAGCAGCTCGCGCATCAGCCCGCGGATGCGTGACAGCACCGGGCCGGGGCCATCGCGCACGTCGGTGGGTTCGCTGTGGTGGGCCAGCACCTCGAGGTCGGGGCTGAGGATGCCCACCTCCAGCCCGGTCGCTCCGACCGCCACGCCGATCAGCACGCCCAGGCTGCGGCTCAGGCGCAGGGTTTCGGCACGGCGCCCGCCGGTGGGGACCTGCTGGCCGGTTTCCTCGAGCAGGCCCTGTTCGAGCAGTTCGGCCACCGCGGCATTGGCGCGGCTCTTGGAAAACGACGAGGCAGCGGCAAGGGCGTCGCGCGAGATCCCGCTGGACCAGAACACATGGTCCAGCAAGGTCATCTCGCCGCTTTTCAGGCCTTTCCAGCTCACGGGGGTGTCTCCTGCATCTGCCGTCGAAGTGCGGCGTGAGGGGGATGCTAGGTGGCCGATATCGACCCGACAAGTTCAATATTCGACCCAAAACAGGCCAAAGCAGCCACGATCAGAAGGGTCATATAAAAAGAAGTTGTTGAAGCAGAAAGAAAGTACGATTTCACTGATATCAACAGCCTCCCTATGCTTCGCCGCCATCCCCCACTGCCGGAAGGTCATCAAGATGAAGCGGATCGTGAGCGCCCTGCTGGGCGGTGTGCTGTTGATGCTGGTCGCTGCGTTGGCCACGCTGTCGGTGGTGGACGGCCCCTTGCCGCTGTCCGACCATGCCGCGCGGCTTCTGCCGCCTCAGATGCCCCCGGCCACACCCCCGGCCGGCCTGCGGTTCACGGTGTTCCAGACCTCGCACTCGGCGGCGGCGCCCGAGGCCCTGGTCGTGGCAGGCGGGCGCTGGGGGGCGTCGCGCCAGCTCGTGCAGCAGGCGGTGCTGATCCGCCATCCGCGCGGCAACCTGCTCTACGACACGGGGCTCGGTCGGCAGATCGCCGCCCAGTTCGCGGTGAACTCGGCCTTCTACCGGCGCTTTTTTGCCCATGCCGGCGTGAACCCGCTGGTCGACCAGATGGCCGCCCACGGCGAATCACCCCGGGACATCACCTTGATCGTGCCTTCGCACATGCACTGGGACCACATCAGTGCCTTGCCCGACCTGCCCTGGGCGGAGGTTTGGGCCGAACCCGCCGAACGCCAGGGCGCCCACGAGGGCGAGCCCCCGGCCTTCCTGGCCAGTCAGTTCGAGGGCGTGCAGCGCTGGCGCGACCTGCACTACACCGACGGCCCCTACCTCGGATTTGCCCGCAGCCGCGACGTTCATGGCGATGGGTCCATCGTGCTCGTGCCCCTGCCCGGCCACACCCGCGGTCAGGTCGGCCTGTTCCTGACCCTGCCGTCGGGCAAGCGCTACTTCTTCATCGGCGACGCCACCTGGACGAAGGAGGGCGTGGATGCGCCGGCCGACCGTCCATGGCTCACACGCCATCTGGTGCACCTGGACCATGACGAAACCGCCAACCGCGACGCCATCGCCCACATCCACCGCATTGCGCAGACCTACCCTGCCATGCAGGTGGTGCCGGTGCACGACGAACACGTCGCCCGACTGCTGCCGCGCTACCCGACCTACCAGGAGTGATGCCCCATGAACCTGCGCAACCTGCGCTACTTCTGTGCGGCCTACGAGCAGGGCAGCACGGTGGGTGCATCGCGTGTGTGCCATGTCACCCAGCCGGCCATCTCGGCGGCCATCGCCCAGCTTGAGGACGAGCTGGGCGTGCGCTTGTTCCTGCGCCAGCAGCGCGGGCTGGCACCCACGCCCGCGGCCGAGCGGCTGCACGGTCTGGCCGGCAAGCTGCTGGCCGATGCGCAGGCCATCACCGCCAGCTTTCGCAGTGCGGATCGCCTGCGCTGGGTGCTGCGGCTGCTGCCGTCGCTCGATGGCGAGCTGACGCGCCGGCTGCTGCGCCACTGGCGTCAGGCCCTGCCCGAGCTCGATCTGGTCATCGCCGGCGAGGGCGAACCCGCCGACGCGGAACTGACCGCCGCCGGCTGCCGGCCCGAAGGCAGCGAGTTCCTGGCGCTGTGGCGCGAGGACTATGCCCTGGTCGTGCCGGACGACCACCCCCTGGCGGTGCAGGCCGTCATCGGTGTGGGCGACCTGCACCGTGTGGCGTTTGTCGAACGCACCCATTGCGAGCTCAGCCGCAGCTGGCATGAGGCCCTGGGCCCGCTGGCCGTGGTGCCCGATGTGCGTGCCCGCGTGGCGGGCGAGGCCCAGGCGCTGGCGCTGGTGGGGGCCGGCGTCGGGGTGACCATCGCGCCGCTGCATGCCGTGGCCCGCCACCCCGGGGTGGTGGTGCGCAGCGACGTGCCGCAACTGCAGGGCCTGCAGCGGGAGATCGGACTGGCCTGGCACCCGCTTCGACCGGGCGCTGCGCATGCACATCCGGCACTGGAGCGTGTGCTCGACATCTGCCGGCAGTGGCAGGCGTGGCGATGGGCGCCGCTGGGGGTTGCGGCCTGAAGCCCGCTGTGCGTGCCGGCCGGCAGCGCGGTACCCCTGGGGGCACGCGGTTGTCGCCGGCACCGTAGGATGCGCGCTGCCGGGGAACTCGCCCCGGCGCCTTGCCTCGAACCGCCCATGCCCCGCCTTTTCCCTCTGCGGACCCCCTCGCGTACCGTGCTGGCCCTGTGGCTCAGCTTCCTGAGCCTGCTGGCCCTGCTGCTGGCGCCCGCGCATGCCACCACCACCGTGCGTACCGACGAAGTGCGCGCCGACTTGCTGGTTCATGCGCCCGAGGGCGTGATGCCTGGCAAGCCGGTCTGGCTCGGGCTGCAGATCGAACACGCACCGCACTGGCACACCTACTGGCGCAACCCGGGGGACTCCGGCCTGCCCACGACACTGGCGTGGCAGTTGCCCCCCGGTGTGCAGGCGGGCGAGATCGACTGGCCGGCACCGCAGCGCCTGCCGTTCGGGCCGCTGATGAACTACGGCTACGAAGGCACGGTGGTGCTGCCGGTGCCGCTGTCCCTGCCGGCCGGCCTGACGGCCGATCGCATCGACGTTCGCCTGCAGGCCGACTGGCTGGTCTGCAAGACGGAGTGCATTCCGCAGTCCGGCGAGTTCTCGCTGTCCCTGCCGGTGGGCCCGACACCGCAGGTGGCCCACCAGCAGGCCTTCGATGCGTCGTTTGCCAGCCGTCCGCGTGTGCTGCCCGGCGCGCAGGGCTCGGCCCGTGTTGACGGTGAACGCCTGCTGATCCGCCTGCAAGGCCTGCCCGGCAGCCTGCTGCAGGCGGCCGACGCCCAGGTCTTTCCGGAACTTGCGGGCGTGATCGAGCCGGCTGCGCAGGTCACCCTGAGCCGCACGGCCGACACGCTGGAGCTGGGCGTGAAGCTGGCCGCACATCGCACCGCAAGCCCCGAGCGGCTGCCGATCGTCCTGCGCCTGGGTGACGCACCGGCGCTGGCTTTCGAGCTGCCGGTCAGCGGCACCTGGCCCAGTGCGGCACCCACGCCGGTCGTGTCGCCGGCGCTGCAGCAGGCGCTCGACGAGAACGCGCGCCGCGCCGCAGCCGCCCCGGCGGCAGCCGCGCCTGCGGGCGGCTGGGCCTGGGCCCTGCTGGCCGCGCTGGCCGGCGGCATGCTGCTCAACCTGATGCCATGTGTGTTTCCGGTGCTGTCGCTGAAAGTCCTCGGGCTGGTGCACCATGCGCCCTCGCCACAGGCGCGCTGGCAGTCCGGTGCGGCCTACACCGCGGGGGTGGTGTTGTCCTTCCTGGCGCTGGCCGGGCTGCTGCTCATGCTGCGTGCGGCGGGCGAGCAACTGGGCTGGGGCTTCCAGCTGCAGTCGCCCTGGGTCGTGGCCACGCTGGCGGTGCTGTTCACCGTGATCGGCCTGAACCTCGCGGGTGTGTTCGAGTTCGGCTCGGTGCTGCCCAGTGCCTGGGCCTCGGCCCGCGCGCGCCATCCGGCGGTCGACGCCTTCCTCTCAGGCGTGCTGGCGGTGGCCGTGGCTTCGCCCTGCACCGCACCGTTCATGGGCGCGTCGCTCGGTCTGGCGCTGACCCTGCCTGCGGTGCAGGCGCTGGCGGTATTTGCCGCGCTGGGCCTGGGCATGGCCTTGCCCTACCTGGTGGTCAGTGCCTGGCCGGGCCTGTCGCGCTGGCTGCCACGGCCGGGCGCCTGGATGGCGCAGTTCAAGACGGCCATGGCCTTCCCGATGTTCGCCACCGTGGTGTGGCTGGTGTGGGTGCTGGGCCAGCAGTCGGGCATCGACGGTGCGGCGGCCCTGCTGGCGGTGCTGGTGGCGCTGGGCTTTGCCGCCTGGGCCTGGGCCGCGCCGGGCCTGGGGCGTGTGGCCCGCCTGGGCTGGGGCCTGCCGGCGGTCGCTGCGCTGGCCGCGGCGCTGTGGGTCGGGGCGCCGCTGGTCGATCCGGTGACGGCCGCACCCCGCACCGCCGGCAGCACCTCGGCCTCGACCGACGCGGGCTGGCAGGCCTGGGAGGCCGGGCGCGCCGAGGCGCTGCAGACCGAGGGGCGCATCGTGTTTGTCGACTTCACCGCGGCCTGGTGCGTGACCTGCCAGTTCAACAAGCGCACCACCCTGGCCGATGCCGAACTGCTGGCCGACTTCAACCGCCGCGGGGTGGTGCTGATGCGTGCCGACTGGACCCGGCGCGACCCGGACATCACCCAGGCCCTGGCCCGTCTGGGGCGCAGCGGCGTGCCGGTCTATGCGCTGTACCGCGCCGGCCAGCCGCCGGTGGTGCTGAGCGAGATCCTCTCGGTGCAGGACGTGCGTGCTGCACTGGCTTCCCTGTGAACGTTTCAACCTCGATCAAGGAGCATGACATGAAGGATCACGGTATGGGTCGCGTGTGGGCGGGCTGGATGCTGGCGGCGGCCGGGCTGATGGCCGGCTCGGGGGCGTGGGCCACGGCCACGGTGGGCCAGCCGGCTCCGGCCTTCAAGGCGGTGGACACGAGCGGCCGAACCGTGCAGCTCGCGGACTTCCGCGGCAAGCATGTCGTGCTCGAGTGGGTCAACCCGGGCTGCCCCTTCGTGCGCAAGCACTACAGCGGCAACATGCAGTCCACCCAGAAGGACGCGACCGGCAAGGGGGTGGTCTGGCTGGCGGTCAGCTCCACGGCGCCGGGCACCTCCGACTACAAGGCGCCGGCCGACCTGGCCGCCTGGATGAAAAGCCAGAACGCGGCAGCCACGGCCACGCTGATGGACGATGACGGCCGCGTGGGCCAGGCCTTTGGTGCCAAGACCACACCGCACATGTACATCATCGACCCGCAGGGCAAGCTGATCTATGCCGGGGCGATCGACAGCAAGCCCACGGCGCGGGTGGCCGACATCGAGACGGCCACCAACTACGTCAAGCAGGCGCTGGGCGAGGCCCTGGCCGGCAAGCCGGTCACGGTGGCGGCCACGCAGGCCTACGGTTGCTCGGTCAAGTACGCGGGTTGATCGTCGGCGCGGCGTCCGGGAGCAGTTCGAAGTCCTGCCCGCCGAGCACCTGGCCATTGACCAGCAGCTCGGCGCGGTGGGCGCCTGCATACAGCTTGCGAGTGGTGCGGGGCACAAAGTCCCGCACGAAATGCAGCGTGTGCACTTCACCGGGCGCCAGCCACTGATTGACCCCCTTGAATACCTTGCTGCGCGGCGTGCCACGTGCACTGGCATACGCGATGGCGTAGTCGACACAGGCCAGCACCGGCTGGCGTGCCCGCGAGCGCAACTGCGCCACCAGGTCGATCGACTCGCCGATCACCAGCCGCGGGGCCGACAGCGACCAGGCCAGCAGCTCGACACGCGCGTCGACGTCATAGCCCAGCAGCGCCAGTGCCCGCGGCTGCCCGGCCTTGATCAGTGAACGCAAGGCGTGGCGGGTGGTGTGCTCGGCCGCCAGGCCGCCCAGCGCATGCCAGCGTGTGGCATGGTCCAGGGCCAGGTCGGCATCGAGGCGGCTGACGTCGTTGAGATGGTTGGCTGCAGAACGTCGCACCACCTCGTCGGCGTCGGCTGCGAGGGGGGCGATCAGCGCCAGCGCGCGCTGCGGCTGCTGCTTGAGCGCGGCGATCTGCCGGCCCCAGGGCAGCAGCGGTCGGGTGCCTTCACTGGCGAGCCTGCGCACCCGGGCGTCTTCATCATGCACCCACTGCGCCACGTGCGTGAGGCTCAGCTCGAGGTGATGCGCCAGGAAGGGCCGGATCGCGAACTCGGCCGTGAAATGACGGGTCAGGCGGCGCAGCCCGGGCAGGGCGGTGTCGGGGTGGGCCAGCCCGGCCAGGGCCACGAATTCGAGGAAGGGCGCGCGGGCAAAGGCGGCAATGCCCTCACCCTCGACCAGGCGGTCGGGCGGATCGCCGAGCGCTGACTCGACAACGCCCAGGGCCGACGAGAAGTCGTCCGGCAGGTGCTGCTGCAACATGCGGGCCACATGGCCCACACGCTGCATCAGGCTCAGGGCCTCGAACCCCGCGCGGCAGTCACGCAGGAAGGCGGCTTGTGCAAAACCCGGGTGGGCCGACTTCACCTGCGCCGCGATCGACCGCAGCGTGGCGTCGGCAAAGCCGTCTTTCAGGGCGGGCGCTGCCGCGGGGGCCGGTGCGCTCACTGAGAGCGGAAGTCGTCGTGACAGGCCTTGCAGGTCTGGGCCGCCGCACCGAAGGTGGCCTTGATCTGGTCGAGGTTGCCGGTCTTGGCGGCCGCATTGAGCTTGGCCACTTCTTCCTGCATCTTGCCGGCCGCTGCGCGGAACTTGTCGGACTCCTTCCAGATCTCGGGCTTGGCCTTGGTGTTGCCCTTGTCGGTGCCCTCGCCAAACGCGGCCCACGGCAGCTTGGACATGAACTCCACCACGGCGGCACTGTCGGCAGCCACCTTGGCATCGAAGGGGGCCCGGCCGCTGGCCATGGCACCGACGCGGCTGAAGTTCTGGCCCATCACGAACAGCGCGCTCTGGCGGTACTTGATGGCATCTTCGGGTTTGGCGAACTGCGCATGGGCCGGGGCGGCGGCCAGCACGGCGCCGGTGGCGGCCAGGGCGGCAATCAGACGTTTCATCGTGGTCTCTCCTGACAACAGGCTGGGTGAACTACGGGTTGAAGACGGGACGAAGCCTCCGATACTGCCTGGGGCTCGTGAAGTGTACGAAGCGGGCGCGACATTTATTCCATGCCGTCGATGACCTTGCGTGAAGCCGGGAGATGCCGGTACAAAGCGGCCATGCGCCGATCGTGGCGACTACGGGAGCCTGCATGAAAGTCCGCGTCTGGGATCTGCCCACCCGACTGTTCCATTGGTCGCTGGCCGCGTGTGTGGTCGGTCTGGTCATCACCGGCAACGTGGGCGGCAACGCGATGATCTGGCACTTCCGCCTGGGCTATGCCGTGCTGGCGCTGGTGCTGTTCCGCCTGGTCTGGGGGCTGGTGGGCGGGCACTGGTCGCGTTTTGCCAGTTTCGTGAGGGGCCCGGGCACGGTGATGGCCTACCTGGGTGGGCGCCTGCGCGACCCGGCCCATGAGGTCGGCCACAACCCGCTGGGCAGCCTGTCGGTGCTGGCGATGCTGCTGGTGCTGCTGGCCCAGGCCAGTGGCGGGCTGTTTGCCGATGACGAGATCGCCAACCTCGGCCCGTTGGCCAAGTACATCTCGACCGAACTGAGCCTGAAGATCACCTGGTACCACAAGGCGGTCGGTCAGTGGGTGGTGATCGGCCTGGTTGCACTGCACGTGCTGGCGATCGTCGTGTATGCCGTGCGCGGCAAGGCGCTGGTGGGGGCGATGATCACCGGCGACAAGACGGTGGTCGCCCCGGTGCCGGCCTCGCGCGACACCGCGGGCTCGCGCCTGACGGCCCTGGTCGTGATGGCCGTGTGTGCAGCGGTCGTCTACGGGGTGGTCCGCCTGGGCGGTTAGACTTTGCGGCAATGGCTTCGCCCGAGATACGACTGCTGGCGCCCGAGACGCCGGACGCCCTGGACCTGACCCGCGAGATCTTCCGCGAATACGTCGACCTGCTCGGCGTGGACCTCAGCTTCCAGGGCTTCGACGAAGAACTGCTGAACCTGCCGGGCGAATACGCCGCGCCCGACGGCCGGCTGACACTCGCGCTGGTCGACGGTGAACTGGCCGGTTGCGGTGCGTTCCGCCCGCTGCGCGACGTCGACTACCCCAATGCCTGCGAGATGAAGCGCCTGTATGTGCGCAAGGCCTTCCGGCGCTTCGGTCTGGGCCGGCATCTGGCCGAACACCTGATCGACGAGGCGCGCCGCAGCGGCTACTCGTGCATGCTGCTCGACACCCTGAGCGACATGGAAGCGGCGCGCAACCTCTACCGCACCCTCGGCTTCGAGGAAATCCCGCCGTACTACTACAACCCGCTGTCGGGCTCGCACTACCTCAAGGTCGAGCTCGAGGAAGGCTACTCGCGCTATTGAGCGCCGCGGGGTCGGGTGCTGTCGCGCTCGACCAGCGACCAGGCCAGCGACTGCTCCCGGGCGGGCTCGCCCTCATGCAGAGCGCGCAGGATCTGCGTGGCGGCCTGTGCGCCGAT
This sequence comes from uncultured Burkholderiales bacterium, assembly GCA_965650765.1. Classification (GTDB taxonomy): domain Bacteria; phylum Pseudomonadota; class Gammaproteobacteria; order Burkholderiales; family Burkholderiaceae_C; genus Caldimonas. The sequence goes on along the minus strand of CBFGPV010000073.1, from coordinate 6,140 downwards.
CTCCTGACGGGGTGGTCGCACGGTGCTCAGCCCGGGCGTGAGCTGGCGGCCGATGGCAAAGTCGCCAAAGCCCAGCAGCGCCAGCTCGGCGGGCACCCCGATGCCGCGGGCCTGCGCCTCCAGCAGTGCACCGCAGGCCAGCTGGTCATTGGCAAAGGCCGCCGCGCGGATGCCCCGCCGGCGCAGCTCGTGCAACATCTGCCGCCCGGACTCGAACGCCTCGCCCGGCGGGGCGGTGAGCACGTCCACACGGCAACCTGCCTCTCGCGCGGCCAGCTCGAAGGCGGCGCCACGTTCATGGGCGCGGAAGTCCTCGACCACTCCGCTGTCGACATAGGCCAGGTGACGAAAGCCGCAGTCGATCAGGTGGGCGGCCATGGCCCGACCCACGGCGGCATGCTCGAAGCCGATCTGCACGAAACCGTTGCGCATCGGGTGCCGGTCCCAGATCTCGATCACCGGCGTGCCGGCATCGCGTGCCGCCCGCAGCAGCTTCATCGCGCCAGCGGTGTGATGCCGGCCGGTCACCACCAGCGCGCTCGGAAACCAGCCCAGCAGCGCGCGCAGCTGCTCTTCCTCGCGTTCCATCGAGTAGCCGGTGCTGGCCAGCAGCAGCTCGTAGCCGGCGGCCTGCAGGCCGTCGCTCAGACCCTGGATGGTCTCCGCAAAGATCGAGTTGGCGATGTTCGGAATGATGGCCGCCACCATGCGTGACTGGCCGCTGGCCAGCTGGCCCGCCTGCTTGTTCGGCACATAGCCGGTCTTGCGCAATGCAGCACGGATGCGCCGGGCGGTGTCTTCGGCCACCTTCTGCGGCTCGCGCAGGAAACGCGAGACCGTGATCGAGGTGACACCGGCCAGTTCGGCCACGTCGCTCAGCGTGACACGGCCGTGGCCGCGGCGCTGCCGGGCCGGCGGGTCGTCGTCGAGCGGCTCGTCGCTAGGGTTTGTATTGATGGACGCCATGATCTGCTGAATCTAATGTTAGCGGTAACACATCCAGTCCGCCATACGGCATAACCCGGAATCCTCGTGACCCACGCACCCGCACGCAAGCGCCTTGCCGAGCTGCGCAGCCAGCGCTGGTTTGCCGCCGCCGACATGCGCGCCTTCGCCCACCGTCAGCGCATCCAGCAGATGGGCCTGCGCCGCGAGGACGTGCTCGATCGCCCCATCGTGGCGATCATCAACACCTGGAGCGACCTGTCGCCCTGCCATGCCCACCTGCGCGAGCGCGCCGAGGCCGTGCGTCGCGGGGTGCTGATGGCCGGCGGCTACCCGTTCGAGCTGCCCGCGATGTCGCTCGGCGAGGTGATGGTCAAGCCCACCACCATGCTGTACCGCAACTTCCTGGCGATGGAGGTCGAGGAGTTGCTGCGCTCGCTGCCAGTGGACGGCGCCGTCCTGCTGGCCGGTTGCGACAAGACCACCCCCGGCACGCTGATGGGTGCAATCAGCATGGACCTGCCGACGCTGTTCTGCCCGGCCGGCCCGATGCTCAATGATCGCCACCGGGGCCGCACGGTGGGTGCCGGCACGCACACGCGCATGTTCTGGGACGAGTACCAGGCCGGGCGCGTCAGCCCTGACGAATGGATCGCGCTGGAGTCGCGCATGACCCGCTCGCCCGGCACCTGCAACACCATGGGCACGGCCAGCACCATGACCTCGATGGTCGAGGCGCTGGGCCTGAGCCTGCCGGGGGCGTCCAGCATCCCGGCGATGGACGCCGGCCACACCCGCATGGCCACGGGTTGCGGCGAGCGCATCGTGGCGATGATCCATGAGGACCTGCGGCCGTCCACGCTGCTCACGCGGGCGTCCTTCCTCAACGCGGTGGCGGTGCAGATGGCCATCGGCGGATCGACCAATGCCGCGGTGCACATCATCGCGATGGCGCGCCGTGCCGGTGTCGAGCTGACCCTCGATGACCTCGACACCCTGAGCCGCCGCATCCCGGTGATCGCCAACCTCTTCCCCAGTGGCGACCGCCTGATGGAGGACTTCCACTATGCCGGCGGCCTGCCGGCACTGATGCAGGTGCTGCGCGCGCACCTCGACCTCGATGCCCGAACCGTCACCGGCCACACGCTGGGCCACAACATCGAAGGGCACGAAGTCCAGGACAGCGAGGTCATCCGCCCGCTGGACCGCCCGGTGAGCGCCGACGGCGCCCTGGCCGTGCTGCGCGGCAACCTCGCGCCCGAAGGCGCGGTGATGAAACCGTCGGCGATGAGCCCGCAGTACCTGCGCCACACCGGCCGCGCCCTGGTCTTCGACAGCCAGCCCGAGATGCTGGCGGCGCTGGCCGACCCGAACCTGGAATGCGACGAGAACACCGTGCTCGTGCTGCGCAATGCCGGGCCGGTCGGTGCGCCGGGCATGCCCGAGTGGGGTGGCCTGCCGATCCCGAAAAAGCTGCTCGCACGGGGCGTGCGTGACCTGGTGCGCATCTCCGATGCCCGCATGAGCGGCACCCACTACGGCTCGTGCGTGCTGCATGTCTCGCCCGAAAGTGCGGTGGGCGGGCCGCTGGCGCTGGTGCGTACCGGCGACGAGATCGAGCTCGACGTGCCCGCACGCCGCCTGCACCTGCGGGTGAGCGACGACGAACTGGCGCGTCGCCGCGCCGCCTGGACACCACCGCCCAGCGCCTATGCACGCGGTTATGTGCGCCTGTACCAGCAGCACGTGACCCAGGCCCACGAGGGCTGCGACTTCGACTTCCTGCAGGGCAACGCACCCACGCCCGAGCCCGTCATCTACTGAACCGAACCGCGAAAGACCCGCCATGAATGCCTTCAAGCATCTCCTCAAGGCCGCCGGCAGCCACCCGCCGGTGGGCACCTGGATCATGTCGGCCAGTCCGCTCGTGGCCGAGGCGGTGGCCCATGCCGGCTTCGACTGGGGGGTGATCGACATGGAACACACCCCGCTGGACATGATGGAGGTCATCCACATGCTCCAGGCCGTGGCCTGCAGCCGCATGGTGCCCATCGTGCGCGTGCCCTGGAACGACACGGTGGTGGTCAAACGGGTGCTCGACGCGGGCGCGACCACCGTGCTGTTTCCCTTCGTGCAGAACGCCGAGGAGGCCCACCGTGCGGTGGCCGCCACCCGCTACCCGCCACAGGGCGTGCGCGGCATGGCCGGCATGAGCCGCGCCTCGCGCTTCGGCACCACGCCGAACTACCTCAAGGTGGCCAACGAAGGCATCGGCGTGATCGTGCAGCTTGAGACGCCCCAGGCGATCGAGCACCTGGAGGCGATCGCCTCGACGCCGGGGGTGGATGCGCTGTTCCTCGGGCCGGCCGATCTGTCGGCGTCGATGGGCCATGTGGGTCAGCTCACCCATCCCGAGGTCATGGACCTGATGGCGCGTGCGGTGCATCGCGCACATCAGCTGCGGGTGCCCGTCGGCACGGTGGGGGGCACGCCCGACGTGGTGGCCCAGTACCGCGCGATGGGGTTCGACTACGTGGGCATCGCCTCCGACCTCGGGCTGATGATGCGGGGGGCCGCCGCGGCCCTGTCGGCGCTGCGCACACAGGACACGGACATCGTGCATTCGGTCACCGCCGGCACGATCACCGGCACCGAGGCCGGCGACGCGGGCAGCGGGGGGTACTGAAGTGGCTGCCGTCCAACTGCGCAAGGTGATGAAGTCCTACGACGGGCGTGTGCCCGTCATCCACGGCATCGACCTGGAGATCAACCACGGCGAATTTGTCGTGTTCGTCGGGCCGTCGGGTTGTGGCAAGTCCACGCTGCTGCGCATGATCGCCGGCCTGGAGCCGATCAGCGGGGGCGAGATCAGCATCGACGGGCGGGTGGTCAACGACATGCCCCCGCGCCACCGCGACATCGCGATGGTGTTCCAGGACTATGCGCTGTATCCACACAAGAGCGTGTTCGAGAACATGGCCTTCGGCCTGCGCCTGCGCAAGCTGCCCGAGGCCGAGATCACGCAGCGCGTGAACGACGCGGCCGCCTTGCTGCGCATCGAGCACCTGCTGGCACGCAAGCCGCGCGAGCTGTCCGGCGGGCAGCGCCAGCGTGTGGCGATCGGCCGCGCGATCGTGCGCCAGCCCAAGGTCTTCCTGTTCGACGAGCCGCTGTCGAACCTGGACGCCCAGTTGCGCAACGAGATGCGCACCGAGATCAAGCGGCTGCACCAGCGCCTGGGCGCCACCATCATCTACGTGACCCACGATCAGGTCGAGGCCATGACCCTGGCCGACCGCATCGCCGTGCTGCAGGGCGGCCACAAGATGCAGTACGACACGCCCGAGGCCATCTACAACCGTCCGGCGGCGCTGTTCGTGGCCGGCTTCACCGGCGCCCCGCCGATGAACCTGGCCGACTGCACCCTCGACGCTGATCAGGCCGACCTGGGCGGCGTGCAGATCCGCGTGCCCCATGCGCTGGCCCAGCAGGCCAAGCGCGCCGGCAAGCTCAAGCTGGGGGTGCGGCCCGAGAACATCGCGCTGGCGCCGCAGTCGGCCGACGACCTGGCCGTGCCCGCGCAGGTCTCGCTGCTGGAGCCGCTGGGGGCCGAAACGCTGGTGACGCTGCGCATCGGCCAGGCCGAGATGATCGCGCGCTTTGCCGCGAGCTTCCGCGCTGCGCCGGGCACGCCGCTGCAGGTTCATGTTCCCCCCGCCCACTTGCATCTGTTCGACGCCGACAACGGGCAGGCCCTGCGCTGAAGCCCCCACGATCCAGGAGACAAACCATGAAACGTCGTTTGCTGTTCACCACGCTGGCCCTGGTGGCTGGCCTGGCCACCACCACCGCCTTTGCGCAGACCAAGCTGCGCGTGTTCTCGGGCGGCGCCAACCAGCGCCCGGACCTGATGCGCAAGCTGTTTGACCAGTACCAGGCGAAGAACCCGGGCGTGACGATCGACATCGAGACCGGCGGGGCGACCTCCGAACTGCAGCGTCAATACCTGAGCACCGTGCTCAACGCGAAGGACTCGTCGATCGACATCTACATGATCGACATCGTCAACCCGGCGCAGTACCTGGGCGCGGGCTGGCTCGAGCCGCTGAACGCCTACCTGGGCAACCCGGCCGACGTGATGAAGCCCTATCTGCCGGTCTATTCACAGGCCAATGTGATTGACGGCAAGATCGCCGCGATGCCGGCGTTTGCCGATGCGATGTTCATGTACTACCGGAAGGACCTGCTCGACAAGCACGGCCTGAAGGAGCCCACCACCTGGGACGAACTCGCCGCTGCCGCAAAGAAGATCCAGCAGGCCGAGGGCAACCCCAACCTGCAGGGCCTGAGCATCCAGGGCGCACCGATCGAAGGGGCGGTGTGCACCTTCTTGCTGCCCTACTGGAGCCAGGGCAAGGAGTTCAACGACGCTGCCGGGCGCATGACCCTGGACAAGGCTGCAGCGGCCAAGGGGCTGGGCCAGTGGCTGAGCATGGTCGACCAGGGGGTCATCAAGAAGAACGTGGCCGAGGTCAAGACACCCGACACCGTCAACGAGTTCAAGGCCGGCCAGGTCGTGTTTGCAATCAACTGGGGCTTTGCCTGGGACCGCTTCAAGGACGACGCCGACTCCCAGGTCAAGGGCAAGGTGGGCGTGATGCCGCTGCCCGCGATGGCCGGTGGCAAGAGCGCCACCTGCGTGGGCGGCTGGCAATGGGCGGTGAGCGCCTTCAGCAAGAGCAAGGCCGAGGCGGCCAAGCTGGTGAAGTTCATGTCCAGCCCCGAGGCGAGCAAGTTCCTGGCGGTCGAAGGTTCGCTGCTGCCGACCTACCAGAGCGTGTATGTCGACGCTGACGTGACCCGCAGCGTGCCCTGGTTCAAGGATGCCGCCAACGTCGTGATCGCCGGCAAGAGCCGCCCGCAGTCGGCGCGCTACGGTGAGGTCAGCGACACCATCCGCACGACCACCAGCGCGATCCTGGCGCGCACCAAGACGCCGGCCGAGGGCGTGGGCGAGATCGAGAACCGGCTGCAGCGGGTGATGCGGTGAGTGTCGGGGCGCGATGGATGCCGGTGGCCTGTCGACCGTCGCACCCCCATCCCTGCCTTCCCCCTGGCAGGGGGAAGGGGCCAGGCCCCGGCACATCTGTACACCGTTGTGACACCTCCCTCTCCTTCACCAGGGGGAGGGCAGG